>JACPYL010000025.1:0-371236 GCA_016196065.1 Acidobacteriota bacterium
AAACCGGTCATGAACTTGATATCGTCCATCGCAAACACGTTGGTCGGATCGACCATCGCGATGGTGAGCGACGCGCCTACGCGGCTGAGCGGGAGAATCTGGTAGCGCTTGGCGGTTTCATACGGGATCAACTTGACGACAGCAGGATCGATTTCGAAATAGGAAAGATTGATGGCGGGCACGCCGTACTGGCGAGAAAGGAAGTTGGTGACGTCCTCGTCGGAGAGGAATCCCAACTTGACGAGCGCCGACGCCAGACGGAGATGCGCTTCCTTCTGGAGTTTGGTCGCTTGTTCCAACTGCTCGGAAGTGATGACCTTTTCTTTGACGAGCAGGTCGCCCAGCCGTTGCGACATATCTCTCCTGTTTCCCGCGAACCTGGGGGGATGCGAAGCCGCTGATTTCCGAAGGGATCAGCGGAGGGTTTTTCGCACTGACACAAATTGTCAACGCAATGGGTAATTCCAAAAAGTAACTTAGGTACCTGTACTCCATCGCAGAAAGCGATTGACCGCGCCAGTCGAGGCTCTTCTAGCCAGAAACACACGATTCACGCCTCCATCGAAGAGCTCCAGTACATGATCTTTAGTGCATGCGAGGAACGATCCGGCAACATGTTTCGTGAGGACGCCCGAGCTACGGACCTTTGGCGAACACAACCGGTCTGCGCAGGCACTCTTAAGAAAATGCCGGGGGTATGATGCTGAGAATGAATCGAATCCTGCTGTGCATTGCATGCTGCTCGTTGGCGATAGGATCGGCGTCATCCCAAACGCTGCGGGAATCTGCCGCGCGCGCAGGCGTCCTGATAGGTACAGCGGCTCAGCCCGAGCAACTGACCGAGCCATTGTATGGAGCAACCCTGGCGCGCGAGTTCAGCATGCTCGAGCCGGAAAACTCTCTAAAGTGGGAAGTGGTGCATCCGAGCGAAGACAAGTTTGATTTCTCGCAGGGCGACCGGCTCGCGGCGTTTGCAGCTGCGCATCAGATGAACGTTCGCGGTCACACTCTGGTTTGGCATCAACAGAATCCTCCATGGCTGACGAAAGGGCAGCGCACTCCGGGCCAACTGGCCAAGCTTCTGGAGGAGCACATCAAGACTGTTGTCGGCCATTACCGCGGCAAGGTGTTTGCCTGGGACGTAGTGAACGAGGCCTTCGATGAGGGCAAGAACGAGGGAAAATTGCGGAGCACGCTCTGGTATGACCAGCCGGGCATCGGCATGTCGGACAAGGGAACCTCCTACATTGAGCAGTGCTTCCGGTGGGCGCATGCGGCGGATCCCGATGCGCTTCTCTTCTATAACGAGGCGGGGGGAGAAGTCATGAACAAGAAATCCGACGCCGTCTATGCGATGGTGAAGGATTTCCGGCAACGGGGCGTGCCGATTGACGGAGTGGGGCTACAGATGCACATTCATCTTCATCCCGATGTCGAGTCCATTTCTGCAAACATCGCGCGCCTCACCGCACTGGGCGTGCAGGTGCACATTACCGAGTTGGACATAGCGCTCCCCGTGGATGCGGAGGGCAAAGCCAATCCTGCCGACCTCCAACTGCAAGCCGACACCTATCGCCAGATTGCCTCAGCCTGTCTGGCGCATAAGGGCTGCAGTGCGATCCAGACCTGGGGATTCACAGACAAATACTCCTGGATCCCGTGGTTCTCGAAGCACACGCAAGGAGCGGCGCTGCTGTTCGATCGTGGGTATCGGCCGAAGCCCGCCTATGAGTCGCTGCGGAGTGTGCTGAACCAAAAGCATCGTTAGGCGATGGTCGTTTGTCGTTAGGTTCCGGACGCCTACAGCAACGCAACTCCTTACAATGGCCCACCAGCAACCAGCTCCGCCGCGCTCTATAATGGGCCACGCGACCTGTGCCCGATCCGATTCCAAACCGCGACGAACGCAAGACCTCCGGCCGCCTCAAGGCCGTAATCACACTGGCGGTCGCGGCTTTTCTGCTCTTGGTGGTCCTGGTTTCCCAAGGATCCTTCAACCTGAAATTCATCAGCCCCGACAGCAACCAGCAGCTCCTTTTCTTCGTCGCGCTCTCGGCTCTGATCTTTCTGCTGTTTGTTTTTCTTTCCGTAGTATTGGCGCGCAATCTTCTCAAGCTCTGTGCGGAACGCCGCATGGGCGTGGCAGGATCGAAGTTTCGTACCCGGCTGGTCGTGGTCAGCCTGCTGCTCTCCATCCTTCCAGTGATTGTCATGTTTTGGTTCTCTTACGGATTGATGAACCGTTCGATCGACAAATGGTTTTCCCAGCCGGTCGAAGAGGTACGTGCGGACACGGCCGCAATGGCATCGTTGATTTCAGCCTATGCCGGTCAAAACGTGACCACGGAAGCGCAATCGATCGCACAAACGGAAGAGGTCCAGAAAGGATTGGACAGCGGAAATTTTTCGGCGGTGCAAGGAGAACTCCACGAGCATATAGCGACGTTGCAGGGTGGATTCGTGATCGCCCTCACCAACGGGAACATTGTAGTGAGCCTTTCAATGCCGATGTCGTGGATCGAGATCAAAGACAGGTTCCCGCTGCAAGCAGCTTTGCGCGGAGAGCATCCACACTTCCAGTGGCAACAGATGGATTACATGGTGGGAGCGGCGAAGGCGGGAACACACACGATTGTCGTTGCCATGCCGTTGCCTGCGAAGTTTGCAGAGACCGAAAAACAGATTCAGGAAAGCCAGCAGCGCTACATCGAACTGGCCAAGCAACGCAAACTCGTGCGCCGGACGTACATCGGTTTTCTGTCTCTTCTTACGGTGCTCGTGCTTTTCGCTTCGACCTGGCTGGCACTTTTCTTGTCGAAACTGGTGAACCGGCCCGTGGCTGCGCTCGCGGCAGGGACGGAAGCAATTTCCAAGGGACAACTCGACTATCGCGTCGATATTCGCGCGACCGACGAACTGGCGGAACTGGTGCAGTCGTTCAATAGTATGGCGGAGCAGCTGCAATCCAGCCGCACCATGATTGAAGCGTCCAGCCGCGATCTCGGAGCGGCTAACGAAGCACTCGAACGACGCCGTCGCTACATCGAAACCATCCTGGAGAGTATCCCGACGGGCGTGATTTCGATCGACGCCTCGCGCCGCGTGACGTTGGTGAATGCAGCGCTGTTGCGGATGTTCTATTCCGACCGGCCGGACCATACCAACCCGTCAGCCCTGACTGGCGAGCGCGTGGGAGACGTTTTGCCGGGCGACATGCTCGACGATCTCGAACCACTCCTGCGACGCGCCGACCGCATGGGAATGACGGCTTCCAACCTGGAGCTGACAACTCCGCACGCGAAATTGAATGTGGCAGTTACCGTGTCTGCACTGGCCCATGGCGCGCAACGCCTGGGATACGTGCTTGTGTTTGAGGACCTCACGGACCTGCTGCGCGCGCAGAAACAAGCAGCGTGGAGGGAAGTTGCCCGCCGGGTGGCCCATGAGATCAAGAATCCATTGACTCCAATCGCGCTCTCCGCGGAGCGCATTCAGCGCCATCTCGGACGCGGCGGCGTTCCTGACGAAGCTTCCCAGAAAGTGATTCTCGCGTGCGCGGAAACCATCGGGAACGCGGTCGCCACGGTTCGGGAACTCGTCGATGAATTTTCTGTGCTGGCTCGCTTCCCCGCTTCTCATCCGCAACCCGCCAGTCTGAACCAACTGGTGGAGAGCGCACTCACGATGTTTAATGGAAGATTGGATGGAATTCGTGTGCACACCGAACTGTCTGCGGACTTGCCAAGCGTGATGGCCGATCCGGAAGCGATCAAGAGAGCGATCGCGAACCTGGTCGACAATGCGGCCGAGGCCATGCGGGACACCATGGTTCGCGAAATCAGAATTTCGACCGCGCTTCTCGCCAGCCACGACACGGTGGAACTGGTCGTGTCCGATACTGGCCACGGCGTGTCTCCTGAAGTCAAGGAGCGGCTCTTCCTTCCTTATTTTTCCACCAAGCAGCGCGGCACAGGACTAGGTCTCGCGATTGTTGGCCGGATCGTGGAAGATCATCACGGGTCGATTCGAGTGGAAGAAAACAAACCCATGGGCAGTCGCTTTATAGTGGAGTTGCCAATAGCGATTGAATCGATCAGCACTCCGGCAGCAAGTTAAGCATGGCGCAAATTCTCATTGTGGACGACGAATCCGGGATCCGCGAATCCCTTACGGGCATTCTCGAGGACGAAGGCTACCAGGCCGCTGCAAGTCCGAGTGGAGAGGATTGCCTTGAACGGCTGGGCAAATCCAGCTTCGACGTCGTCCTGCTCGACATATGGCTGCCGGGGATGGATGGACTGGAAGCACTCGAGAAAATTCGCGCGCTTGAAGATCCACCGGAAGTGATCATGATCTCAGGCCATGGCACGATTGAGACGGCGGTTCGCGCGACCAAACTCGGAGCCTACGATTTCGCGGAAAAGCCGCTCTCGCTGGAGAAAACTCTCATCCTGGTAAAGAATGCCGTCGAGGCACGGCGCCTGCGGCATGAGAATCGCGATCTCAAGAAACAGTTGCAGGTAAAAAGCGTAATCGTTGGCGATAGCGTGCCCATGAAAGCGTTGCGCCAACAAATTGGACTGATGGCGCCGACCAACGGACGCGTTCTGATTTACGGCGAGTCTGGCACTGGCAAAGAGTTGGTCGCGCATGCCATCCACATGCAAAGCCTTCGCAAGGACGAAACTTTCGTCGAGATCAACTGCGCAGCCATCCCTGAAGATCTGATCGAGAGCGAATTATTCGGTCATCGCAAGCTTTCTTTTCCGGGAGCAACTGACGACAAAGAAGGTAAATTTCAAAAAGCGGATCGCGGGACACTGTTTCTGGACGAAGTCGGCGACATGAGTTTGAAAACGCAGTCCAAAGTGTTGCGGACACTCGAACAGCAAAGATTTACGCCGGTGGGCAGCGACGATGACATCACGGTCGATACGCGCGTGATTGCGTCGACGAATAAAGATCTGGAAGAAGAAATTTCACGCGGAAACTTTCGCGAAGACCTCTTCTACCGGCTCAACGTGATTCCGTTTGTCGTGCCGCCGCTGCGCGAGCGAAAGGAAGATATCCCTCTCCTCGCGCGACATTTCATGAAGGAATTTGCGTCTGCCTACGGGCGACGCCTGCGCGAAATTACCGATGAAGCCATTTCCGTTCTGAGCCGCTATTCCTGGCCAGGCAATGTGCGTGAACTGCGCAACGTGATCGAGCGAATCGTGATCATGAATCCGACGACCACGCGCTTCGAGCGCAAGCACTTGCCGCCCTTGGTCTATCGCGACGGCAGCCGCCGGGCCGCTGGCACCGAGGGCTCGACACTGCACCAGGCACGCGCCGCTTACGAGCGCGATTACATCCTCAAGAAACTCGACGAGAATCACGGCAACGTAAGCCGCACTGCGGAAGTGCTGGGGCTGGAGCGAAGCCATCTGTACCGGAAGATGAAGAGCCTGGGAATCGCAGCTAAAGAATGAAAAGACAGGTGTCAGAAAAACAGGTGTCAGGTCCTAGTTGTCAGGTGTCAGGAAAAACAACATCACGCTCGCTTAGCAGTGCGGAAGGACAATCTGAAGTAGTTTTGGTTTTTCCTGAGACCTAACACCTAATACCTGAGACCTGTCTCTACCTTTTGATCATATGAATCTCGGTTCCGTTTTTGTGGAACCGGACTTCATCCATCAACTGGTTGATGAGGTAGATGCCGCGGCCGTGGTTGGAAAAGATATTGTCGCCCGCACAGGGATCAGGAATCTTGCTGACATCGAAACCGGGACCGGGATCGCGCACCACAATCAACATCCCGTGAGTTTCGTCGCAGGCTACATCGCATTCGATAATTTTTGTGGGATCGGAACTCGCGCCATGCACCACCGCGTTCGACAGCGCTTCCGCCAACGCAAGCTCAATGCTGTCCTCGCGCCCTTCCGCGCATTTCATTTCCCGGACCACGTTCATGACGCTCTGCACCACGGGATCGACGGCCTTGCGGTCAGCGCAAAGTGTCACACTGAGCTTCAGGACCAGCTTTTGTGAGTCAAAGTTACAGCCCGGCTGTTGTGGATCGGTCGGTGAGGAAGAATCGGACATAGGTGGCTGGAGCGTTCTCATCTCGGGCCTCATGCTGCAAACTGCCACTATTAAGATGCAAAAGGCCGTTCTGCGATTCTAGGCATTCGGGGACAGAGTTGCAAATATTCTTATGGCCAGGGATTCGCCCTTTAGGGTCTAGACTTTAGCTTTCTTGAACGTCCAGTTTTCGGACACTTCGGGCATGTTCTCGGGCCGTACCGGCCCGGCGATCTGCTCCAATTGCCGCCGCCAATCCAGTTCTTCCACGAACTGCCGCGACTCACGCCATCCCGGCTGCACTTTCACGAAGAGTTCGAGGTAGACCTTCGTGCCAACCATTTTCTCGATATCCATGCGGGCGTGCGTCCCAATCGTTTTCAACATGGAGCCGCCCTTGCCCACCAGAATCGCCTTCTGGCTTGGCCGATCGCAATAAATCGTCGCCGCGATGCGCGTGAGTTTCGCGCCCTCTTCATATTGATCCACCATCACCGAAACCGCGTGCGGAACTTCTTCGCGCGTCTGAAACAGGACATGTTCGCGAATTGATTCCGCAACCATGAAACGCAGGGGCTGGTCCGTGACCTGATCCTCGGGAAAGTAGCGCGGGCCCTTTGGCATCGCTTTCAGAACATATTGCAGGAGTTCGTCCAACCCTTTTTTTCGCAACGCGGAGATGGGAATGATTTCCTTGAAATCGTGCAGTGGCTGGAACTTTGTGATCAGTGGCAACAGGTCGCGCTTGTCGGCGAGCAAGTCGATCTTATTGAGCAGCAGGAAGACAGGAGTGCCGGATTTTTTGACCAGATCGAGAACCACCACGTCCTCGTCCGACCATTTGCGCCTGGCGTCGACGATCAGCAGGATCAGCTGGCATCCATGCAGAGCTTCCTGCACGTCGGACATCATCTTGCGGCCTAGCGATGAATCGGGACGGTGCACGCCGGGCGTGTCGATCAGGACGATCTGTCCGGCATCGCGCCCCTTTTTCACGGGGACGTTGATGATGCCAAGGATGCGGTTGCGCGTGGTTTGCGGCTTGGGCGAAATGATGGCAATCTTCTCGCCGACCAACGCGTTCAGCAACGTGCTCTTGCCCGCGTTCGGGCGTCCGAGAATACAGGCGAATCCGGAGTGGAAGGACATTGATGCAGCTCTTAGCTCCTGGCGTCTAGCGTTCAGCTCAGACACTATGAGAACACGTTTTCGCGGGAAGGGACAATCATGGGGTCAGCGACAGCGGACTTCCAAGTCCTAAACCGTCATCGAGATCCTAGTGCGCGGCGCGCCTTGGAGAAATCGCCAGTGCGGCTGGTCCAGTTACTGGCCAGGGTTGCGAGGGCCCAGATGACGGCGAAGATCAGGAAAGGCTTGCTTGCCGGTACGCGTGCACGCCACGCACAGACCGCGCCCAGAGTCGGAACCAGCGCCGAGGAGGTTACGCCTGCCGACCACATGATTGCTTTCGCCATCGGGCTCGCAGCCTGCATTGAGACCTTCTCCGTCTGCACGCCGAAAAACGGGAGACGTTCGAACACCCATCGCAGTACTCCGGGATACGCTTCCGGATTGCCGGTCCCACCAACCGTGTAGAAGGCGAAGCGAATACCGACGAGGCGCCCGACAAACCAATGTGCGATGCCGTGGCAGAAGAAATAGAGGAGTATCCAAGCCGAGGTCATGCCGGCGATAGCCAATGGCTTTGAACTGGCCGAACGCGCTGCGGCGAGAGCACCGCCTGCCGCTACGATTCCGGCAATTTGCAGGATGTTTCCTGCCGGAACTGACAGACGGCCAAAGACATTCCTCTTGGGAAACGGATTCTGATTATTCATGGATGGCCTCGAAGCGCGCGGCTCGAAGCCCGCAGCCTATATCTCACATCAACTTCATCTGCTTCGGCTCGACGGCGGTAATCCGAACGCGTTCGACTTTGCGGTCAGTTGAGTCGAGCACTTCGAATTTTAGAGTGTCGTCTTCGACGATCTCGCCACGTTTTGGAATTCGTCCGGCTAGTTCGCTGACCAGGCCCGCGATCGTCGCCGACTCGCGGCCTTCGGGACGCACACCGAACAGTTCGTCCAATAAATCGACATCGAGATTGCCCGGCACAATATAGGACCGGTCACTTTCGCGAACAACCTGCGCCTTTTCGTGTTCGTCGCCAATTTCTCCGACGATTTCTTCCACCAGGTCTTCGATCGTTACCAGTCCAGCGACGCCACCGTATTCATCGACAACAATTGCCATGCGGTGGTTACTGCGCTGCATTTCACGCATCAGATCGCTGACCAGTTTGCTTTCAGGCACGAAGTAAACATCCCGCCGCATCAGGGTATCGACCGTGCGCGTGTGGGCTTCGGAGTCGGGGACCTGGAGAATGTCCTGCGTGTGGAGAATGCCTTTGATGTTGTGGATGGAAGTCTCGTAGACGGGAATGCGCGAGTAGGGCTTGGCTTTCAGCTGTTCGATCACTTGCTCGACTGTCGTCGTGATTGGGACGGCAACCATGTCGGGGCGCGCTTTCATGGCGTCGCGAACGATCTTGCCGCTGAATTCGACAACCGATTGAATCAGGTCGCGATCGCCTTCCTGAAGAATGCCTTCTTCCTGACCGGCCTCGATGAGCGCGTCGACAGCTTCGGCAGGCGTTTCGGGCACGGCGTCTCCATGTTCGCGAGTCAAAGCGGCGACGGACTGACAGAATCCCAACACCAGCGTGATCGGCAGAATCAGATAAATGAGCAGCCGCAGAGGCAGGGCAAACTGGGACAGCCAGCGTCCAGTGGTGCGAGAGAAAAATACGAATGGCAATAGCCGGTTGAATACGATGATGATGAGAATCAGCGTGAGCGTGGCTTCCAGAACGGCGTAAACGTCCCATGCCCGCTCGCGAAACACGGTGAAGCCGACGATCATCGCGATCGCCGCCATGATCAACTGGGAGAGAATGGCCATCGAAAGCGCAGCGCGCTCGCGGCCGACTCCCAGGCGCGGCTCGACCACCTGCTCGAAGGAATCGATGTTGTCCTGAAATTCTCGGGAAAGAAACTTGCCGATTTCCTGGTACACGCGGTCAACGTACGAGACGAGTGTCAGCAGCGCGATCAGTAAGACGAGTGCAAGGCCGGCACCGATCATCTGTGCCTCCGCCGACTTGACGGCTGCGTCGCTCTTTCAATCAAGCCGACGGGAAGACGTAATTCACGGCGCAATTTCTCTTCTCGACGGGCCATCTTCCCATTGTCGCGTTCATGATCGTATCCATGCAGATGCAGGATCCCGTGAAGGATGAGAATCTTGATTTCCTCTGCGGCTGTGTGTCCGAGAGTGCGCGCATTGTGAGTCGCGATTTCCGCGGAGATCGCAATGTCACCTGCGTACTTTGGTTTCACATCGAGCGGCGCAGGGAATGAGAGGACATCGGTGGGCTGATCTTTGCCACGAAAGCTGCGATTGAGCTTCTTGAGTTCCGCGTTCGTCGTGACCATGACATTGACGGCAGTGCGCAGTCCGGCGGCGCGACGGGCGCGCGTCACAAAGCGGTCGAGCGCCAGCTCGGTGACACCCACAACGCGTTTTTGGAGAATGACCAAAGTGGTCTTGATACCTGATGCCCAACTAACATTTCAAGGAACTAATTTTATCCGCCGCTACTGCGACATACGATACATCAAAAGCAAAAAAGGAGGGCCCGTTCCGGCTCCCTCCTCGGATGACTCTGACTGACTAATCGCGGGCACGCGGAACGACGGATTGCGGTCCAGACGATATTGCGGATCCACTGTCGGGCTTCCCGTTATTGCCGTTCGCGGCCGCTTTCGGCTCTGGGATAGCAGGCTTTGGGTCCAGCAGCGACATCTGCGGTCCGGCCTGCCTGGTTTTGAAATCGTCGTAGGCGCGAATGATGCGTTGCACCAGGTGATGCCGGACAACATCGGTATCATCGAAATGGACGAAGGCCAGCCCGCTCACGTCTTTCAGGATATCGATCGCTTCGAGAAGTCCGCTGCGGCGCGCGTTCGGCAGATCGATCTGCGTCACGTCTCCGGTGATCACCGCCTTGGATCCGAATCCCAGACGAGTCACGAACATCTTCATTTGTTCGGACGTGGTGTTCTGCGCTTCGTCGAGGATGACGAATGAATCGTTCAACGTGCGTCCGCGCATGAAGGCGATCGGCGCGATCTCGATTACGTTCTTCTCGAGATAGCGCTCCACGCGTTCGGGATCCATCATGTCGAAAAGCGCATCGTAGAGTGGGCGCAGGTAAGGATCGATTTTTTCCTGTAGCGTTCCCGGCAGGAATCCTAGACGCTCACCGGCTTCAACGGCCGGGCGCGCCAAGATAATGCGATTGACCTGCTTATTCAGCAGAGCCGAGATCGCCATCGCGACCGCGAGATAAGTCTTCCCTGTTCCGGCCGGTCCGACACCGAACACCATGTCGTGGTTTTCGATGGCATCGAGGTAGCGGCGTTGGTTGGGGCTCTTGGGCTGCACGGTGCGGCGCCCGGTAGAACGCTGCCGTCCGGCTTCGGCGAGTCCGCGCAAAGTTACGTTGGGATCTCCGACCACCACGCGCAACATGCTGTTCAAGTCGCCGTTCTGAAACTGGTAGCCGCCGCGGTACAGCTGGTCGTAGTCGGCGAAGAGCTGCTCGGCACGCGCTACATCTCGAGGAGCGCCTTCGAGATCGATATGATCGGAGCGCAGGTCGATGTTGATGTTGAGACCATCTTCGAGCAGGTGCAGATTCTCATCACGGGTGCCGAACAGGGTCACGAGGTTGGGACTGATCTCAATACTTTTCTTCATTCAGGGTCGTGGATGCCGCCTTCCGCAGCTTGGGGCTCGCTTTTGGATGTGGTTTCCCGGTATCAGGTATGTCAGTGCTGCCGGTTTTTGCAGGCAAAGAAATTTCTCTGAAGTGGGACCGACCGAAACGCGCGCCAGCAGGGCGCGGATGGACATCATTTGAGTTAAGCGTAGCGCGGGCAGGGCGAGGGAGTCAATGGCAGGAAACAGCTGGCCTGAAGATCGAGGGCATCGCCATTACACAAACAACCCAGCCCTGCTCTGTCCTCTGTCCAATTACTCACCTTCTGCCGCTAACAACCAGAACGCGGACATTCCCAGCCCACAAACAAGCGCATGCCACCGCAACGGACCGGATCGCCACACACCGCCGATGGCAAACAAAATTCCGGAGAGGGAAAGCAAAACTCCCCATCGAAATATCCTCAGGAGCAATGGATCGTAATAGGGAAAGTGATGAAGCTGAGCATAAGCAGCGAACGAAACGGCAATGACGGCTGAGGCGGTTGCAAAAATGAATCCGAGCAATGACAGAATCGCCGGAACGCTGCGCTGCTCCTGCTGGCGTGCCCATCTTGTCCAACCCCAGATCAGCGCAACTGGCGTCACCAAATAACCGAGTGCCATCAGGATTGCAAACATGATCTGAACGGATATGCGCACGCGGAGTACCTCTGGCCGTATTGTAGGCCCGGCCTCAGGATGTTGGCGTTGCACTGAATCGTGCGACGCGATTTCGTTCGTCTCTTACTTCTCAATGGAAATGACCGTCACCGACTTGGGCTCCAACGTCAGAGTAAGGTTGCCATTCATCACTTTCCCCGTGATGGGCTTCGGCACGACGATGCTCGGCACTGCGAACGTGTTGACGCTATCCACCTTGGGTGCGGTCAGTGTCTCCCCGGTGGCTGATTTGGCGGTGATTCCGGGCATCGTGACCTCGATCTCGATTGGCTGATTAGGATCGAGATTCGTGATCTCCAGCCATAGCTTGCCATTTGCATCCTTCGCGGCGAGGACATCCACTCGCGGTAGTCGCATGTCGCCCTGGCGATAGGTGCCGGCGTCGAAAGTTACGGGGACAAACGTGGCTCCCTGAAATGGCAGATACATCTTGTAGGTGTAATAGGTTGGGGTCAGGACCATCTTTTCCTTGTCGGTCAGGATCATCGCCTGGAGCACGTTGATCATTTGCGCGATGTTGGCCATGCGTACTCGGTCAGCGTGGCGGGCAAAGATGTTCAAGTTCAGGGCGGCGAGGATCGCGTCGCGCAGGCTGTTCTGCTGCACAAGAAATCCAGGATTGCTGCCCGGCAGCGGCGCGTACCACGCGCCCCATTCATCCACGACGAGCGCCACCTTTTTGTCGGGATCGTACTTGTCCATGATGGCTGAGTGTTTGGTGATGAGGTCGTCCATCTCCAGCGTGGATTTGAGAATCTGGCTGTACTCGGCCTCTCCGAATCCTACGGAGGCATACGACGGCGGCCACTTCACTACCGTGTAACTGTGCATGGAGAGGCCGTCAATATCCCAGCTCCAGGTGTGCTGCTGATAGGCCTTCATGATGGTTTCGGTCCAGTCGGTCCAGCGCGGGCCGTCACCGCCGGGGCCAACTGCGATCTTCAGCATCGAACGCTTGTCCTGCTGGTCGGGATTGAAGTTGCGGACGAAGCGGTTGTGGATCTTCATCTGGCTGAGGTAGTAGTCGGGAGTCATGTTGCCGCCGCAGTCCCAGCTTTCGTTCCCGAGGCCGAGATACGGAATCTTGTAAGGCGCGGAATGGCCGTTGGCAGCGCGCTCTTTCGCCAGAGTTGTGGGCTGCGCGGTGGTCAGATACTCGAGCCACTCGGACGCTTCCTGCGGAGTGCCTGAGCCTACGTTCACCGACAGGTAGGCACTCGAGCCGATCTGATCGAGGAAATCCATGAACTCGTGGGTGCCGAACGTGTTCGGCTCGATGACTCCTCCCCAGTTCGGATTGAGAGTTGCCGGTCGCTGCGGGCCGATGCCTTTGCGCCAGTGGTATTCGTCTGCAAAGCAGCCCCCTGGCCAGCGGACGTTCGGGACTCTAAGCGCCTTCAGCGCGGCGACCACGTCGTTGCGAATACCTCGGGTGTTTGGGATCGGCGAGTCTGGTCCAACCCAGATGCCGTCGTAGATGCCGTGTCCGAGGTGCTCGGCGAATTGTCCGAAAATGTTGCGGTCGATTTTTGCGCCGGGCTTGGAGGCGTCGATGGTAATGGTGATCTTGTCGGCGGCGGCGGAGGGTACGATCGCGAGGAGCGCGAGGATCAGCAGAATCGAAAGTCTGACTTGTAATGAGCTTTGACGGCATCCGGGACAGTAGTGAGGCATAGTTAGTCTTCGCTCCTCAGGCACACCACTTTAGCTGGGCGCCCCGGGAGATGCCAGAGGCGCCGACAGTTCTGCGATTACAATCTCAGGCATGAGGCGGTCGACCGCATCCGATCAAGAACTAACTACACCGCCGCCAGTGTCGCTGAGCACCTGTTGGGACAAAGGAAAATGGCACTTCGATGCCCCATCGTTTCCCGCACATTTGCCGCGTAGAGCGGGGTGGGAACACATTTTTGCCTTGCTGCGCTTTCTTGAGGAACGGAAACAGCTTACAGCGGAGGGCAAGGACGAACTGGCGCACGCGAGCGATGAGATCGCTTTGTTGAGTGAACACATCCGAGTGGGCGCTAGGGCGTTCCTTGATCAGAGCTACGGAGCGTATCTGGAGGCTGCGGAAGGCTACGGTCACCCACCACCCTTACAGATCCTTGAAAACGCATGGAACACATATTCCCTTAAATACGATCTTTCCAAGAGACCACGAGCAAACGCATATCAGCAACTGCTTCTGGCTCACTCCCATGACCGCAAGGCTGACGGTTTGCTGCGCTCATTGGGTCGCGTGCCCGATCTGGCGGCACGGATACGCGGAGCCTTGGCGGATGTTCCAGAGGGTGATCGCGGTTTGATCGAGGCCACGCTCGCCGCTCGTGACGCGGCAGACCTTGCCGCCCTTGCTGCTTCATGGCCTGAGCCCGGTATGTTGCTACACGCGTTGCGGTACCTCGACCCTCGCCGGGATGCTCCTTCGCGGCTGCGGGCAGCACTCGTTCTCGCAGATAATCTCCGTATCCGAGATGCTCAGAACACTCATTTGAGTGACTTGGTTTACGCGGTGAATCTCGGCGTAACACCCGAGGCTGAGGCCGCCTGGCGAGCACTATCGGAACTGGAGCGAATTCGTCTCGCCGAAGCGGCGAACTCACTCTTTTCGAACGGCACAGAGACTCACCTAGCGCTGTGCGCGATGCGTACGGTTGGCGACCTGCAATCGCTGAAGCTGATCGAGGAGAGTATTGGCGATAAACGCGAAGGAACAACTCAGTATTCAGACGGACGTATCGAACCTAGCTGGGAGCCAGTCAGGCGTGAAGCGCGCGAGGCAATACGACGCAGGCAGGCGTGATTGGCGCTACCGTCGCGAAACGATTGGGGCGCGTTTTCTAAGCCCCTTCGCGCCGTGCTTCCGGCGCACTTGCCCACACGGCACGGTTCTTTGCCCAGGCGCGCAAGTCGGCAATCTCTTCGGCTCGTGTGATCGAGAGCGGCACCGTGGAAGAAAGCGCGGTCAGCAGGTGGTCGGTCGAGAGGTCTTGCTTTTGCGAGAAGGCCGCGTACAGCGCGGTCTGCACCGCGGATTCTATCTCCGCGCCGGAATATCCTTTTGCCGCAGCGGCAACCTGGTCCAGATCGTAGCCGGCGGGATTGCGTTTGCGCTTAGTGAGTTGAATCGAGAAAATCTGCTTGCGCTCGTCAGTGCTGGGCAGGTCGACAAAGAACAATTCGTCGAAGCGCCCCTTGCGGATCAACTCCGGGGGCAGCACGGTCACGTTGTTACAAGTCGCGGCGACGAACACGGGTGACTTGCGTTCCTGCATCCAGGAAAGAAACGACGCCAGCAGCCGCGACGAAACACCCGCGTCAGCCGAAGCCGAATCGGGGCCGCTGCCGGCAAAGACTTTTTCCAGCTCATCGATCCACAGAACGCACGGCGCCAGGCCCTCGGCGACTTTGAAGACTTTCTGAATGCGCTTTTCTGTCTCGCCGATGTACTTGTCGTAGACGGCCGCGGTGTCGAATTTCACCAGCGGCAGCTTCCATTCTCCGGCGACGGCGCGGGCGCAGAGGCTTTTGCCACATCCCTGCACACCGAGAATGATGACGCCTTTCGGCGGATCGAGACCGAACTCGCGAGCCTGCGGGTCCCACGATCCGCGGCGCTGCGCCAGCCACTGCTTGAGATTTTCGAGGCCGCCGACGCTGGCCATATTGTCGTTGGCGTCGACAAACTCGAGCATCTCGGAGCGCTTCAGCATAGACTTCTTGGCTTCGAGAACATCGGTGACGCAGGCTAAGGTGAGGGCGTAACGCGCTACCAGGGTCTGCGAGATGGCGCGCTCCGCTTCTTCTTCGGTCAGTCCGCGAAGGTTGGCGGCCATGGCGTCCACGCCGGGAGCGTCCAGTTGTAGCTTGAGAGTGTGTGTTCCCGCCATACGCGTATAGGTTTCGCGGATCAGGTCGCGCAGGCGATCGGCATCCGGCAGCGGAAGATCGAGAAACTCAACCAGGCTCGCCAGTTCCGGAGGCATCGGGATCGAGGGCGCTGTGAGAATCAGCGTCCGGCGGTTGGCGGAAAATTTCTGTCCGACATCGCGGAGGCGGCGGACGACCACCGGGCTGTCTAGATGGCGATGGAAATCTTTCAACACAAACACCGCTTCGAGGGTCATCGCTTCCAGGTTGGCAAGCGCCTGCACCGGGTCGGCGGTGTTGTAGATCGCAGCCTTGCTCGATTCAGGAGCGTTGGGATCGGTCGCATGACGGGCCGCGTTGATGCGTGCTTGAAGGTCGGCGACAGGCGCCGTTGCGCCATTGACGCCAGAGCGGACGAGGCCATCGGCAATTGTCCACTCGAACACGGCCATGTTCAGTTCGGTACAGGCCGCTCGCACCAGCGAAAGGGCGCGGACTTCCTCCGCCGTCTCCATCACGATGATCGGAGTCGAAGAATTGATCAGGACCTTGAGTCGTTCGAGCGCGTTCATATCCGTTCGATAGCCTTAGGCTCCCGTAGGATACTGCGCCGTTACGTTACGATCACTTCGCGGTCGAAGGCAGGACAATCGAAGGTAATAACGCAACAAGCCCCACCGATTTCTCTGGCTCTGGCCAAGCGAGAAACGGGTACTGCTCAGACATCCCGGTTATCAGGGGCTACCGTTGCTTCCTGGGCGCAGGAACATTCAAGACTGTCCAGTAGAGGCCAAGATGGAGAGCAGCGGCTGCGAATTGGTCGAAATCGACAGGCTTGACGACATAGCTGTTGGCGAAGTTATCGTAGGCGACCAGCCGATCTTTATCTTCATTCGAGGAAGTAAGAATGACGATCGGGAGATGCTTGGTGCGTTCTTCTGCGCGGACCGCCTTGAGAACATCCAAGCCGCTGAGCTTGGGGAGATTCACATCGAGGAGAACGACTGCCGGCGCGTCCGTCACATCCCTGGCGACGTGTTCGACCCTTCCGAACAGGTAATCAAGAGCCTCGACCCCGTCACACACACGAACGATTGGGTTGGTAATCTTGGCACGATGAAACGCCAGCATTGCCAGTTCAGCATCGTCGTCATTGTCTTCGACCAGGAGAATCACTTGCTGCCGCATTGTCATTGTGGTTTACCCAAAGTGAAAGAAAAAGTGGCGCCCTGGCCAACCGCTGCTGCGACCCAGATGCGGCCGCCGTGTCGTGAGATGATGCGCCGCACGGTCGCCAATCCGATTCCGGTTCCTTCAAACTCAGCATCCCGATGAAGGCGCTGGAATGGCGCGAAGAGTTTGTCCGCGTATGCCATATCGAATCCGACGCCGTTATCCTGGACGAAAAACACATCTTCCTCGCCGTTGTTCTCCGAACCGAACACGACGCGAGCATCCGGCTGCCTCGAGCTGTATTTAAAGGCATTCCCCAACAGGTTCACGAGAACAATGGTGATCAGATGTGTGTCTGCGTTGGTGGAAAGTCCGTCCGCGATCTCAACGGCGGGCTGGCGTGTTGGTTCCCGTTGCTGCAGGTCGACGACCACGTCCCGCGCCAGCTTTGTAAGGCTGAGGGGCTCCCTCCGGAGGGGAGCGCGGCTGACTCGCGACAGATCAAGAAGGTCATTAATCAGGCCCGACATCTTCTGGGCTCCCGAACGGATACGGTGAAGGTAGTGGTCGGCTTGCGGGTCCAGTTTCTTGCCGTACTCATCAAGAAGGGCTTTGCTGAATCCGTCGATCGAACGCAGAGGCGCCCGGAGATCATGGGAAACGGTGTAAGAAAACGTTTCCAGTTCCTGGTTTGTCCTTTCAATCTCCTTCGCCCATTGGTGGCGCACGCGAGAGAGTTCGAGATGGGTCTTTACGCGAGCAAGGAGTTCGGGAGCAGAAAAAGGCTTGACGAGATAGTCATCTGCCCCTGCGCCCAGGCCCTCAACCGTCGATTCCTGTCCGGCCCGGGCGGACAACAGAATCACGGGAACCGTACACGTGCGCGGGTCGTTCCGAAGTTCACGAAGCAGGCCGAGTCCATCCAAGCCAGGCATCATGATGTCGGTCAAGACCAGGTCGGGAGGGGCATCCTGAGCAGCGGCCAAGGCGGCTATTCCGTCTGGAACCGCGAGTACTTCGTAACGCTCGGCGAGCAGGCGGCGGACATAGTCCCGCATGTCTGCATTGTCATCCGCCCAGAGGATTCGAGAGCGGTGTTTGCCATTGATCTTGACCAACCTACCAGGGGTTGACGCGGCATTCGTTACGGCGGAGTCAGTCTCCGGAACGGCCGCTTCTTGTGTTTTGGGTAACCAGTGCATGGCCTCTTCGACGTATGCCGCAGCCCGCGTCGCCGTCGATGCCACGGTCCGCGCGGCGCCGAGGCGGTCCGGCGAAAGGTGTGCGGTTCCGGCGAGGAGGGAGACGGAAAACACGCTGCCCTTGCCCTCTTCGCTCTCGACGCATACCTTCCCACCGTGCAGAGAGACCAATTCTTTTACCAGAGCCAAGCCGATGCCAGTGCCCTCGTGGGTGCGAGACCTGGCGTCCTTTACCCGGTGGAAGCGTTCGAACACACGCGGCAATTCCGCGACAGCAATGCCAATTCCGGTGTCTGCTATGGAGAGCTCTGCATGATCTCCGAACCAACGAAGTTTGACGGTGATGCCCCCTTCGAATGTGTGCTTGAGGGCATTGGAGAGGAGATTGAGGACGATTTTTTCCCACATCTCGCGGTCAACGTAGATGGGCTCAGGCAGAGATAGACAATCGATGTCTAAAGCCAATCCTGCCTTTTCGATTGCCGAGCGGAAGACACTCGCCAATTCGGCTGTGTAAGCCGCCAAATCAGTTGGTTCGTAGCTGGCCTGGGTGCGGCCGGCTTCAATGCGGGAAAAATCAAGCAGGCTGTTGACCAGTTTCAATAACCGCAGACTATTTCGATGCGCCGTCTCCAGGCGTTCGCGGCTGGCGGGCGGCAAGGGATGGTCGCGCTCAGCAAGTTCCTCCTCCAACGGTCCCAGCATCAAAGTGAGCGGTGTGCGGAATTCGTGGCTGACGTTCGAGAAGAAAGCGGTTTTCGCCTGATCGATTTCGGCGAGGGCTTCCGCTCGCCTGCGCTCTTCCTCGTATGCGCGCGCGTTCGCAACTGCGGTGGTTACGCCTGCTGCCAGCAGGTCGTAGAATGCGCGGTACGTTTCATTCAACGGTAAGCGAGTGCTGACACCCGCTACGAGGACAGCCACTGGCCGTTCGCAACCGGGTGGAGTAATGGGCAACGCCAGTGCTTCCTTCAAGGGCTCAGGATACTCACCGCAAATGAGCGGGCCGAATCGGTCTTCCAAGTGAGTGATGTATTGGCTCCGGCCAGAATGCACCGTCTCGGCCAGCGGCCAGGAGGGCTGTTGCGGCATGTTCAGGTCCACCACGGTCGGGCACACAATCGTCCCTTGGGGCAGGCCTGTACACGCGGCGAGCTGAAATTCCTTGCGCTGGGCATTCAGCAAATAGAAGAGGGTAAAGGGAACATCCAGTTGGTCGTCGGATAATGTCTGCGCGGCCAGCGAGCAAGCTTCCTCGATCGTCTGCGCTTTCCCCGCGCGGGCGGCCAAGTCGCGCAAGGCCAGCATGCGGCGCTCGCTCAACATCCGGCTCGTCGTTTCCGTCACGGGGTGGAACAGCCCGGCGACACCGGTCTCGTCACGAATGGGACTAAACGAGAACGTAAAGAACGTTTCTTCGAGGTATCCGTTGCGATCGAGGAACATCCGCTGATTTTCGAGAAAAAATGTTTCTCCGGCGAGTGCATGTTCGAACGCTTCCCCAATGACAGGCCAGGCCGAGG
Organism: Acidobacteriota bacterium; assembly: GCA_016196065.1. Classification (NCBI taxonomy): domain Bacteria; kingdom Pseudomonadati; phylum Acidobacteriota; species Acidobacteriota bacterium. The sequence goes on from JACPYL010000025.1 coordinate 19,340, forward strand.
CCCAACACTCACTGAAGTCTTGCCCCATCGCGGTCGGGTGTTTCTCACCGCAGATCGGCCAGTAGCCGTCGTTGTAGATCTGTACATGCTTCGGTCCCCACGCCAGCGAGATGGGAAAGTTCGAGGCCAAACAGAGACTGACGGTCGTCCGCAGGCTCTGCGGCCACGAGTCAATCGGTCCCAGCGGCGTCTGGGACCAGTCCATGGACCGAATCAGCTTGCCCATCTCGCCACCAGCGACAATCCAGTTGTCAGGGCGACAACTGCCTTGACTGGGAGCAGTCGCGAGATTTGCAGGCATAGTGACCATCCGGGGTCCGAGCACACGAGGGTGAATCGATAAATCGAACCCTCTGTTGCTGAGATCGGTCAAATCAATGAGCCAGTTCAGTCAAATCTAGCCTGGCGTTCGTGGAAACGACGCACCAGAAGGAGGCGACCCCGCACTCTGAAATGTCATTGTGGGGAAGAAGGCTCAACCCGGACAATTCCCATCATCCCGGCCGCTCGCAGAAACGCCACCACGAAGGGCACTAAGTATCACAAAGGCGCGCGAAGCTTCGTGGCGCACCTTCGTGTCGTTCGTGGTAAAAACTCGGGCAAGCTGAGCCTACCCCCTCCCCGACTGTTTGACCGGACGCAACTTGCTCCCGTAGAATGTTTGTTCGGTCTACTCCGAATATCTTCCTGGTGGATTCCGGGACAATCGAAGGTAAATAAGCAACATGGCGAATCATTTTTCGGCGGTGAAGCGCGCCCGTCAGACAGAGAAACGAACCACTCGCAATCGCGTGAGCGCATCGCAGTTGCGCGGCGCCTTGCGCGACATGCGCGAGAGCCTCGCAAAAGGCAACAAGACGGAAGCTTCGACCGTGTACCGGGCGACGGTTTCGGCGCTCGACAAGGCGATCCAAAAGGGCGTACTGCACGAAAATACGGCTTCGCGGTATAAGTCCCGCCTTGGCAAGCGTTTAAGCGCTCTGAAATAGACGGCACGACGAAGCATGGGCGGCGCGGTACGTACAATTTCCTTGACCTGCCGCCAGGTTCTGCTACACTAACGTGTTCCTCGGACATACAGGTAGTACTGGCCGTCCTGACGAACCTCCGCCCGCGCAAAGCGCGTCAAATCCCAAGAAACTAGCAACTTTCGCGGTGGGTGTGGCATCTATTTGGGTGACTCTGGCTTTTTCCTTACCAACCCAGCCCAAATGTATTTTGGCCAGCTACCAGGGTAGCCGTCGTCCAGTGGGCGGGAAGATGGAATGCCTTAGTCGCATCAATCCTTACTAGTCAGGAGAACAAAGCAAATGCGCTCTGATCGTGTATTTGACGCAGTCGAGACTTTGCGGAACCGTTACATGCTTTGCCAGTTGGCATCCAAGGCAACGCGCAAGTTTCATCGGCCGAACACTCGCATCCAGGAAACCATGAACCAGGTTTTCGACAAGATCGCGGGCGCGCAGCGCCATGACATTTTGAGTGAACCGGAGAACTTCGCCGAGGCACAAAGGCGGGCTGCTTAGTGCAGTTCCGCCGTGTGCCCACACGGCGGCTTGATCCCCCCGAGAGAATCCCTCCCGAGAAAAATCCATCCCGTAGGTGAATATGACCATCGCAGAACTGAAAGAAAAGAATATTACCGAGCTGACCAAGATCGCCCGATCTCTGGAACTGCCGGGCGCCAGCGGACTCCGCAAACAGGACCTTATCTTCAAGATCCTGCAGGCGCAAAGTGAAAAAGAAGGCCACATTTTCGCAGAAGGTGTATTGGAAATCCTGCCCGACGGCTACGGCTTCCTGCGCTCGCCTGACTACAACTATCTGCCGGGCCCGGACGACATTTACGTGTCGCCGTCGCAGATCCGCAAGTTCGACTTGAAGACCGGTGACACCATCAGCGGCCAGGTACGTCCGCCGCATGAAGGCGAAAAGTATTTCGCGCTGGTGAAGATCGAGGCGGTCAACTTTGAGTCGCCCGACGAAGCGCGGAACAAGATCCTGTTCGACAACCTGACGCCGCTGTATCCGCAGGAACGTCTGAAGCTCGAGACCACCCGCGAGAACATCAGCGCCCGCGTCATGGACCTGCTTACGCCACTTGGCAAAGGGCAGCGTGGACTGATCGTTTCCCCGCCCCGCGCCGGCAAGACGATGCTCTTGCAGAATGTCGCGAACTCGATTACTGCGAATCATCCTGAAGTTGTGTTGATGGTGCTCCTCATCGACGAACGTCCCGAAGAAGTTACGGATATGCAGCGCTCGGTGAAGGGCGAGGTTATTTCTTCGACCTTCGACGAACCGGCTGCCCGTCACGTCCAGGTCGCCGAGATGGTGATTGAAAAAGCGAAGCGCCTGGTCGAGCACAAGCGTGATGTCGTCATCCTGCTTGATTCGATTACTCGCCTGGCTCGCGCCTACAACACGATTGTTCCGCCTTCGGGCAAAGTGCTCTCCGGCGGCGTGGACTCGAATGCGTTGCAGCGTCCGAAGCGCTTCTTCGGATCGGCTCGCAACATCGAAGAAGGCGGCTCGCTCACGATCATCGCTACTGCTTTGATCGATACCGGGTCCCGCATGGACGATGTGATCTTCGAAGAATTCAAAGGTACGGGCAATTCGGAAATCATCCTGGAACGCAAACTGGTTGATAAGCGCACGTTCCCAGCGATCGACATTCAGCGCTCCGGCACGCGAAAAGAAGAGCTGCTGATTCCGAAGGAAGACCTGACGCGTATCTGGGTGCTCCGCAAAGTGCTGAACCCGCTGTCGCCCGTCGAAGCCATGGAACTGCTGATCGAGCGCCTGGCCAAGGCTGGGACTAACAGTGAGTTCCTTGCAAAGATGAGTTCGTTGTAGGTAGAGCGCTGCGGGCTTCGAGCTACGGGCTTCGAGTAAACCTGAGACCTTCGGGTCAGGCTCGAAGCTCGCAGCGTTTCTACTGTTACCTTCGTTCTCTCCTTCGACATTCACTCGTCTATTCCACAGGCAGACCGTGCTAAAGAGGTGCAGGAGCACGGTATGCGGAATTACGTTCTACCTTTGATCTTGTTGTTTGGCACGTCCGCCCTGCAAGCGCAGTCACAACCCCCAGCCAAGGAAGTCGCTCAAACGCAAAACCCGGGCATCGCCCGCGACGCCGAAATCCGTCGCACGGCCATTGCCGACAACTGGGTCGAGCCTCGCGAACGGTTGGCACAGGCGACGCTCAAGAATATTTTTATCGAACGGCAGATCGCTCTGCGTCGCGATACCGAGAAGCTTCTCGCTCTGGCCGAAGAACTCAAGCAGAACGTCGACAAGACGAATCCCAACATTCTGTCCATCGACGTGGTCAAGAAGGCGCAGGAGATCGAGAAACTGGCGAAGAGTGTGAAGGACAAGATGAAGGACGCATACTAACCCCATCGCCTAACACTTAGCCATATCCCCGCATGCGGGAGGGTGTGGCTAAAGGCTCAGTGCCAAAGGCTAACTGCCAGCTGTCGCCTTTCTGTCTGCCCATGCCGCCCAGGGAACGGTAATCCACATCACTAAGGTGCCGAGCGCCAACTGGTGGGTGTCAGTTGGAGGGGGCGCGAGCAGGGCGGCGATCCAACCTAGCGACAACAGTGCTACCAAACTCCAGAGTTGCCAGTTGACTCCTCGAGGGCGTGCCGGATTGGCGCTGAGATAAAGCCAGATTCCTACTCCAAAAATCAGCAATTCAACCGTGATCGATGCGGGCCACGAATTCCACAAACCCATCCCGACCTTGGGGCCGCCGGGCCACAGGGGCAGGTCTGGACGATGAGAAACGTAGTCCAGCACCCAGTGGCTGATCACGAGCGCTGCCAACACCCAGGCTCCTCGAACATAGCGGCGCAGCAAGTAGTAGACGAGTCCGAGGGCGAGTCCCCAGCGCAGAGCCATCGTCAAACTGTGGGAAAAGGGATAGTCGTAGAAGTCCAACGGCTGCACTTTGGTAATGCCCGGCACGACGCGAACATGTTCCATGCCGAACAGCAGAAAAATCGGCCACAGAAAATCGAGGAACTGCGCCGCCAACACCATCCAGCCCAGCGAAGTACGGGGCGCAAGCCGTTTCGCTGCAAAGGCCACGCCGAAATGTCCGATGAACATGGCAACAAATTAGCACGTCTGCCGAAGTCGAAGGAAATCTGAAATCGTTGCGCTTATGTTGCGACCAGCCTCGCCAAGACGCTGACAACAAAGGCAGGCGATTACATTCGTAATCTTCCCAACATTACCGAGTCAGGTTGAAATACGTCCACCAGTACATGACCTAACAGGCGTGCACCGGTCTCGGAGGAATTATGAAGCTCTCAGGTATTCTCAAGTTTGTAGCGCTGGCCGGAGTGGCCGCGTTCCTGGCCCTGTCGCTCGTCGGTTGCGGCTCGACCATCAGCAACACGGCATTCACGCAGGGAAACTGGGCGTTCGTGGCAACATCGACCGCACCCAAGCTGAATAAAGTGATCTCGACATATGTTCTTGGCGGAAACCTTTCCCAGAGCGGCAACAAGCTGACGGGAACCTTGTCCGTCAGCAACTCCGGATGCATCAGCGATCAGACTCTCGCCTTCACCGGCACGGTGAAAGGCAGCGACATCACACTAACCTCGGCAGCGTTCGACGGCAACGTAATCAGTGTTACGGCGTCCGGGACGAAAGACTCGCTGACTGGAAACTATACGATCACGGGCGGCTGCGCCGATGAAGGCACAATCACGGCCGGCGCTGTGCCCTCACTCAGCGGCACCTGGAACGGAACTCTCACGCCCGTCTTTGGGCGCGGGAATGGAATCTCCACGGTCGGAGTCTCGGTGGCATTAGTCCAATCGGCCGCGGCAGCGGAAAATGGTTCCTTCGAACTGACCGGCACCCTGACCTACACCGGGACGGCGTGCGTCGAACCCGTAGCACTAACCCTGTCGTCGGTCGCCGGAAGCGTGGTCAACATCAGCGCACAAAGCGGCTTCGGGTACTCCAATGTGGCGTTGGATAGCATTACAAACCCCACTAGCATGACTGGAGATTACGACAGCACGTCAGATGAGTGCTCCGGATTGGGAAGTCAGACTCTGGTTCTGACCAAGCAACAATAGGCATATTGCAACCAAAAAAAGAGAACGCCACCCAGAGAGACTGGATGGCGTTTTCTTTTTGCTTTGAGACAAATTTACTCAGACGAAATTCGCATCCCGTAGAACGACCGGTATACGAAGAACACTGACACCGCGAAGAAAGCCAGCGCCAGGACGTGCGTCAGGTTCGAGCCCTGATCGCGGGTGAGCGAGACGGCAAGTTCCACTGCCAGGAGTCCGAACAACGTCGTGAACTTGATGACCGGATTCATGGCCACGGAAGACGTGTCCTTGAAAGGATCTCCGACGGTGTCGCCGATTACGGTTGCGTCATGCAGAGGAGTTCCCTTCTGCTTGAGTTTCGTTTCCACGATCTTCTTGGCGTTATCCCATGCAGCTCCGGCATTGGCCATGAAGATGGCCTGGTAGAGGCCGAAGATCGCAATCGAAATCAGGTAGCCGATGAAGAAAAACGGCTCCACGAACGCGAACGCCAGTGTGCCGAAGAACACGGCCAGAAAGATGTTGAACATACCTTTCTGCGCGTACTTGGTACAGATCTCGACGACCTTCTTGCTGTCAGTGACCGACGCTTTGGTTGCGCCTTCGAGTTTGATATTGGCTTTGATGAACTCGACGGCACGGTACGCACCCGTAGTCACAGCCTGCGTGGAAGCGCCCGTGAACCAATAAATCATGGCACCGCCGGTGATCAGTCCGAGGAAAAACGGGGCGTGCAGCAAGGACAGCTTGTCGACATTCGTGGTCAGACCGCTGGTCAGAGCCATGATGATGGAGAAAATCATGGTGGTCGCGCCGACGACTGCGGTTCCGATCAACACTGGTTTGGCGGTGGCTTTGAAGGTGTTGCCGGCACCGTCGTTTTCTTCCAGCAGGTCCTTGGCGCGTTCGAAGTTGGCGTCGATCGAGAAGTCCTTCTTGAGTTCCGCCTTGATGTTGGGGACTTGCTCAATCAGTGAAAGCTCGTACACCGACTGTGCGTTGTCGGTAACCGGGCCGTAAGAATCGACCGCAATCGTCACCGGCCCCATGCCGAGGAAGCCGAAGGCGACCAGGCCGAAGGCGAAGACGGGAGCGGCAATCATGGTGGCTGCCGCGGTCAGGCCCATCAGGCTGAAGAAATAGGCGACCGACATCAACGCGACCATGGTGAGTCCGAGCCAGTAACCGGAAAAGTTGCCGGCCACAAAGCCGGAAAGAATTCCGAGCGATGCGCCGCCCTCTTTTGCCGACGTGACGACTTCGTTGACGTGCCGCGATTCCACCGACGTGAAAGCCTTCACTAATTCCGGAATCACTGCGCCTGCGAGCGTTCCGCAGGAGATGATCGAAGCCAGCTTCCACCATTGTGTCGTATCGCCACCCAAGTTGGGGATGATGAGATAGGAAACGATGTAGGTGGCGACGATCGAAACGATCGAGGTGATCCAAACCAGCGAAGTCAGCGGCGTCTCAAAATTCATGTGATCGGCGCTGCCGTAGCGGCCTTTCGCAATCGCGCTGTTGATGAAATACGCCAGCGCGCTGGCGATCAGCATCATGATGCGCATGACGAAGATCCAGACCAGAAGCTGGACTTGAACCATCGGCTCTTTCACGCCCAACAGGATGAACGTGATCAGCGCCACGCCTGTGACGCCGTAAGTTTCGAAACCATCGGCAGACGGCCCGACCGAGTCGCCGGCATTGTCACCGGTACAGTCGGCGATTACGCCCGGGTTGCGAGCGTCGTCTTCCTTGATCTTGAAGACGATCTTCATCAGGTCGGCGCCGATGTCGGCAATCTTGGTAAAGATGCCGCCAGCGATACGCAGAGCAGCCGCGCCCAACGATTCGCCGATAGCGAATCCGATGAAGCATGGACCCGCGTAGTCGCCCGGCACGAAGAGAAGAATGAAGAGCATGATCAGCAGTTCGACCGAAATCAGCATCATGCCGATCGACATGCCTGCTTCGAGAGGAATCTGGTAGACCGGGTAAGGCTTTCCATGGAGTGACGCGAACGCGGTGCGGGAATTCGCAAAGGTGTTCACGCGAATGCCGAACCAGGCCACGCCATAGCTGCCCGCGATACCGACCAGGCTGAACACCAGGATGATCATCACGCGCGGAATTTCAAAGTGCCGCAACACACCGAAGTAGAGGACGATGATGGCTGCGATAAACGCCCACAGCAGCATCAGAAACTTGCCCTGGGTCACGAGATAGGTCTTGCAGGTTTCGTAGATGAGTTCCGAAACCTCCAGCATGACCTTGTGCACCGGCAGGTTCTTCAGGCGCATATAGATTGCCATGCCGAAGCCCAGGCCGAAGACGCAAAACAGCAGGCCGATCAAGAGAATGCGGTGGCCGTCCATGCCCAGGAACGACACCGACGAAAGGTCAGGAAGCTTGAGTGCGGCCTCACCGGCTTCTTCCGTTGGTTGAGCGACCGCCGTGGCGGCGGTCAGGAGCAACAAAGTCGCAAAAGTCGCGAAAGTTTTCGACAACCGGAATCCCCCGGACGCGAGGGTCTCCATCCAAGTGCGCATTTCAAATCCTCCAAGGATCGGTTACTGATATTCAGGGATCACTACGGGTGGCTTTGCCGGCCACTCGCTGCCGGAGTTCCGAACGCGCTTCCACCGTTAAGACAGAATCAAGACAATTGATGAGTGCCGATTTGGCCGCGTCGAAAATGCTCGTGCCGCCGGTTCGCCTGCATGACAGGCCACACACCTCCGGCACGGGACCAATGTTTATAGCATCTTGAGTGGGTTAGGTCAACGGATACAGGTCGCTGGTTCCAACTCTGCCACGGGGCCTCGAAACGAATAGAATCGAACGGAAATTCAGCGACAACGCAAAACCCTTAACGGCGGCTCGCTTCCGTATAATCAATAAACATGCCTGCCTCCCTCGACTCCATCGTATCCGCCACTCGGAAACGTGTTTCCGAAAGCCGGCGAGGTACGGACTTGCGAGCTTTGGAGCGAAAAGCAGCAGAACACAAACCCCGAGGCTTCCGCGCACAACTAAGGCGGATGTCGACCGGCAATCCCGCCATCATCGCGGAACTAAAAAAAGCCTCGCCATCAAAGGGATTGATCCGTGCGGAGTTTCGCCCGTCCGAGTTGGCGTTGCAGTTGGAGCAGGCAGGCGCCGCCGCTCTTTCGGTGCTAACCGACGAAGAGTTTTTCCAGGGATCGCTGGCTTACCTCGAACAGGCTTCCGCGGCGACCACTCTTCCCTGTCTGCGCAAAGACTTTATGGTCGATGAGTTTCAGATCCTGGAATCGCGCGCTTATAGTGCCGATGCGATCCTGCTGATTTTGGCTGCGCTGGAGCAGAAAGAAATCATTGCATTCGACCGCGCTGCGCGGGCCCACGAACTCGATGTGCTGTGCGAAGTCCATGATGAAACTGAGTTGCAGCGAGCGCTGGATGCCGGATGCGACCTGATCGGCGTCAATAGCCGGGACCTCAAAACGTTTCACGTTGATCTGGCGACCACGTTTCGGCTGGGCGAGAAGGTTCCGTCGGGATGTGTGCGCGTGGCCGAGAGTGGCATTCATTCCGGCGCCGACATTGCGCAATTGCGCAACGCGGGATATGACGCTTTCCTGATTGGCGAATCGCTGATGAGAGCAGAGCGTCCGGGAGAAGCCCTCCAACAGTTGTTGAACGAAGCAAAAGTAGTAGTGGGTTGAGCTGAAAGTTTCACTAGCCACTGACCACTAGCCACTGACCACTGTTTCTTATGACTTGGATCAAGATCTGCGGGAACACGAACGCTGAGGACGCGCAGGCTGCCGTGCAGGCGGGCGCGAACGCTCTGGGATTTGTGTTCTACGACAAGAGCAAGCGTTTCGTAAGCGTAGATACAGTCAAGTCGATCGTCGCCGAACTCCCGCTGAAGGTGGAAAAGATTGGCGTGTTCGTGAATGAGACTGTTGAGGGTATTCAGAAGATCGTGTCCGAAACCGGTCTCACGGCAGTACAGCTGCATGGCGATGAAGATGCCGAATTCTCGCGTGCCCTTTTTCGCGCCCTGTCGAAAGATTTGCGGAGGCCGATTATTTTTCGGACTTGTGCGGCGCACATCTTCGATAAGCCAGCGGATCAGAGTGTCGGATGGGATCCGGTAACGAGTGGATTGGTCGAGCCCGACGAAGCGTACAAGGGCAAGCGCGTCCAAAAAATTCATGTCGCACAGAACGGCGATCTTTTTCTCGAAACGCATGGATTTCGTCCCGGTATTATCACGGGAGTGTTGCTCGATTCTTCCAATTCCAACCAGCGGGGCGGCACCGGACAGGCTTTCGATTGGGAGCGGGTGCAACCGTGGGCAGGAATCATCAACAGCATCAGTAAGTTGATCGTGGCCGGCGGACTGCACGCGGGCAACGTGCAGGAGGCGATTCACATTCTCCATCCGTGGGGCGTGGACGTTTCGACGGGCGTAGAAAGTGCGCCGGGGAAAAAAGACCGGAACAAGATCCGTGCATTTGTAGAAGCCGTGCGCGCGGCAGATGAGAGCGACTGACTATGGCAACCGCTAGCGTCACACGACAAGCAGCACGAAAGTCCGTCAAAAAGCCTGCGTTAACTGCGGGACGGTTTGGCGTTTACGGCGGACGCTACGTGCCCGAAACGCTAATGGCCGCGCTCGAAGAACTGGAACTCGAGTATGAGAAGGCCAAGAAGGATCGCAAGTTTCAGCAGCGCCTCGACTACCTTCTCAAACAGTTTGCGGGACGGCCAACGCCGCTGTTCTATGCCGAGCGACTCACAAAGAAACTGGGCGGCGCGAAGATTTATTTGAAACGCGAAGACCTGCTCCACACCGGCGCGCACAAAATCAACAACTGCATCGGCCAGGCATTGCTGGTCGAGCGTATGGGCAAGCATCGCGTGATCGCGGAAACCGGCGCTGGACAGCACGGAGTCGCCACGGCCACCGTGTGCGCTCTGCTGGGATTCGAGTGCGTCGTATACATGGGCACCGAGGACATGCGGCGCCAGGAATTGAACGTCTTCCGGATGCGCTTGCTGGGGGCCGAGGTTCGTGGCGTCGATTCGGGATCGCGCACGCTGAAAGACGCAATCAATGAAGCGATGCGCGATTGGGTCACCAACGTCCGCACCACGCACTATCTTCTCGGCAGCGTTCTGGGTGCGCATCCGTATCCGACGATGGTTCGGGACTTTCACCGCGTCATCGGACGCGAAGCGCGGAAGCAGATTCTCAAAGCAGAAGGTAGATTGCCCAACGCAATCATCGCTTGTGTGGGCGGCGGATCGAATTCCATTGGAATTTTCTACGACTTCCTGAAAGACAAGAAAGTTCAGTTGATCGGCGTGGAAGCGGGCGGACGCGGCAATGCGCTGGGCGAGCACGCGGCCCGGTTTCACGGTGGATCACCTGGGGTATTGCAGGGAACGTTCTCTTACGTGCTGCAAGACAAAGCGGGGCAGATTTCATTGACTCACTCGGTTTCGGCGGGGCTCGATTATCCTTCGATTGGGCCAGAACATGCGATGCTCAAGGACTCTGGCCGCGCAGAATATGTGTCGGCTTCGGACACGGAAGCTTTGAAGGCAACTACTGTTTTGGCGCGAACCGAAGGAATTATCCCGGCACTGGAATCGGCACACGCGGTGGCCGAAGCAATCAAGCGCGCGCCGAAAATGAAAAAGTCCGAAATTCTGATCGTGAATGTTTCGGGACGAGGCGATAAGGATGTCGGGATCATGCGCGAGAACTTGAAGCTGGACTGAGAGATCTGTAACTGTAAATCACCAATTTTTCCATGCCCTTTCATTTTGAAAATAAACCGACTCTCGTCGCCTACGTAACCTGCGGCGACCCCAACCTCGCAACCACGCGCGAGATCATCATCGCGGCTATTGAGGCGGGAGCGGGGATTATCGAGTTAGGTGTGCCGTTCAGCGACCCGCTGGCCGACGGGCCCGTAATTCAACGAGCCAGCGAGCGAGCGTTGAAGCATGGGACCTCTCTTGAACAAGTATTGAAACTGGCAGCGGAAATCCGCGAACATTCGCAGTCGGTCGGCCTGATTATCTTTTCGTACCTCAATCCGATCCTGCAGATGGGAATCGCGAAGTTCTGCAAAATCGCGCGGCATGCGGGCCTGGACGGCGTGTTGATCACGGACCTTCCGGTCGAAGAATCAGCAGGATATCTTCGTGAAGCGCGTTCTAACGATCTCGCGACGATCTTCCTGGTGGCTCCCACCAGCACCGACGTGCGCCTGAAACAGATTGCGGCAGTCTCCACGGGCTTTGTTTATGCGGTCTCCCGCACGGGAGTCACGGGGGCACGCCAGCAGTTGCCGGAAGATGCGAATGGACTGGTGAAGCGGTTGCGACGATTTACGAAATTGCCGGTGGCAGTCGGCTTCGGAATTTCGACGCCGGAACAGTTCGCCGCCGTAGGCAAATATGCCGAGGGAGCAGTCATTGGCAGCGCGATTGTGCAAATAATCGAACGAAATCCCGGACGGGAAGCCGTGTCTGTGGCAGAATTTGTAGGTTCGCTCGCAGCTCGCAGCTCGTAGCCCGCAGCTCCTATGGACATTTCTGACTGGCGCAAGAAAATCGACGAACTCGACCAGAAACTGGTGGAACTGCTCAACCAGCGCGCCAGTGCGGCGATCGGCATCGGGAGACTGAAGCGTAATACCAATCTGCCCATATACGAGCCACAACGTGAGCGCGAAGTGATTGCCCACGTGCAGAAGGTCAATGCCGGACCGCTGGGCAGCCGCGACCTGGAGCAGATTTACGAACGCATCATGGATGTCATGCGCACCATTCAGAAACACGAATTCGTCCCGGATGCCGATCCCAAACCGCATGGCACGGAGATTGATTCGCAGACGAACGACTAGCGTGAAAATACGCACTTTGGAAATCTTATGAATTGTCATCCTGAGCAGAGCCAGAGTCCTGTTGGCCGCCGCCACAATTCACTCCCGGCGAGCCGCCAATCAATACGGGGACAAGCATGATCGTCGCAATGCAGGAAGCGTCCTCCGAAGACCTGATCCAGCAAGTCATCGATCAACTGGTCCGGATGGGCTTTGAAGTTCATCGCTCCACGGGCGCCCGGCAGACTGTGCTCGGTGGCGTTGGCGCGCCGCATGATTTCGATATCCGCGAAATCGAGATGATGCCAGGAGTGCAGGAAGTTCATCGCATCTCTGCTCCCTACAAACTTGCAGGACGGAATTTCCGTCCCGAAGGCACAATCGTAAAATTTTCCAACGGCGTTGAGATCGGCGGACCCAAAGTCGTCGTCATGGCGGGCCCGTGCTCGGTCGAGTCGCGCGAGCAACTCTTTGCGGTATCGGAACAGATTGCGAAAGCCGGAGCACTCGCGCTCCGTGGGGGCGCATACAAGCCGCGCTCGTCTCCGTATTCGTTTCAAGGGATGGGCGTGGAAGCACTGAAATTGCTACGTGAAGCGGGGGATCGGTTCAACCTGCTGGTGATCAGCGAGGTGATGGAGATTTCGCAGATTCCGATCATGCTGCCCTACGTGGATATCTTCCAGGTGGGCGCGCGCAACATGCAGAATTTCAATTTACTGCGCGAACTCGGAAAAGTGCGCAAGCCCGTCTTGCTCAAGCGCGGCATCGCCGCCACTCTGGAAGAACTCCTGCTATCCGCGGAATATTTGCTCTCCGGCGGGAACTACGAAATCATTTTGTGCGAACGCGGCATTCGCACGTTTGAGACTTACACGCGCAACACGATGGATATTTCTGCCATTCCGATCATTCACAAGCTGTCGCACTTGCCCATGGCTGCCGATCCATCCCACGGCACCGGACGGCGCGACAAAGTCGCGCCCATGGCACTGGCGTCGGTCGCTGCGGGTTCCGATGCGCTGTTGATTGAAGTCCATCATCAGCCGGACAAGGCGCTCTCCGACGGCGCGCAGTCTCTTTATCCGGAACAGTTCGCGAAACTCATGGACCAGCTCCGCATGATCGCGCCGGCAGTCGGCCGCGAAATCGCTTAAACAGCGTCGCTAGTCGTTGGTCGCTGGCGAATGGCACAAAGCGAACGACTAACGACGATGGGCTAACGACGGTTCACCATGGTCTTCAAACAAGTCACCATCATCGGAACCGGGCTGATCGGCGGATCGTTCGGCTTGGCGCTCAAAAAGCGGCGCTTGGTCAGCCGGGTAATCGGTTGCGATCGCGCTCCGGTGCTGGAGCGCGCGAAAGACCGTGGCGCAATCGACGCCGGCACTGCGAATCCCGTCGATGCGGTGCGGGGCAGCGACCTCGTCGTCCTGGCTACACCGGTGATGGCGATCCTCGACCACATTGACCGCCTCGGGCCCGCGCTCCCTTCGCGTACGCTCGTCACCGACGTTGGCAGCACCAAACTAGAAGTTGCGATGCGCGCATCGAAGTCGTTTGGGAAATCGGCTGGGCAACGTTTCCTGGGTGGGCATCCGATGGCTGGAAAAGAACAAGCAGGCGTGGATTTTGCCGACGCTGATCTTTTCGAAGGCGCCGCCTGGCTATTCACGCCTCTGCCTCGTCAGAACGTTCATGCCGGATTGAGCGGCGAATTCTTGCACTGCGTCGAAAAGCTGGGCGCAAAGGTGGCCCTGCTTGATCCTGCGGTTCACGATCGCTTCTGTGCTTGGATCAGCCATCTGCCGCAAATGATTTCGACCGCCGTCGCCGCCACGCTGGTCGATGAATTCGGCGCCGATGCGCCTCTGCTCGATATCGGCGGACGAGCCCTGCGCGAATTGACGCGGATTTCCGGCAGTCCTTACTCGATGTGGCGCGATATCGCGATCACAAATAAAGCGAATCTGGGAGACGCGCTGCTGAAGATCGAACAACGGCTAGCGCACATCCGGGAGAACCTGGGCACGAAACAACTGGCCGAAGAATTCGAGCGGGCACACCAGTTGAGGAAGACTCCAACAAAGCGGTTGAAAAAGTAGAAAATCAGATTGTAGATATTCTTCATTCTGACTTCTCACTTCTGCAATATATTTCTGCTTCCGATAGAATTTCTCTGCCATGAACAAGGTCGTCGTCAGCGCCGAAGAAGCGATCAAGGACGTGTTCGACGGAGCCAGCATCCTGATTGGCGGATTCGGCCTGTGCGGGATGCCGGAGAATCTGATCCGCGCTCTCGCTCAGAAGGGCACGAAGAATCTGACCACCATCAGCAACAACGCCGGTGTGGACGGCCTGGGCGTGGGGTTGCTCCTTGCCAATGGACAGATTCGCCGCCATATCGGAACCTACGTTGGCGAGAACAAGTTGCTCGAGAAAATGGTATTGGCTGGCACTGTGCAACTCGACCTGGTGCCGCAGGGGACTTTTTCCGAGCGTATTCGCGCGGGTGGCGCGGGGATTCCCGCATTCTTTACTCCGACGGGAGTCGGCACGGTGGTCGCCGAGGGCAAAGAAGCGCGCGAGTTCGATGGACGTTCCTACATCATGGAACGCGCTCTGAAAGCTGACTTCGCGTTTATCAAGGCCTGGAAGGGCGATCGGTGGGGCAATCTCACCTATCGCAAGACGGCGCGGAATTTCAATCCCATGATGGCCACCGCCGCCAAAGTAACGATTGCGGAAGTGGAACATCTGGTCGAACCGGGAGAACTCGATCCCGACCTCGTGCATACTCCCAGCGTGTTCGTGAAGAGAATCTTTCAGGGTGCGGTGTTTGAGAAGAGGATTGAGAAGAGAATGGTGAGGAAAGGGTGAAGAGTCGTCAGTCGCTGGTCGTTCGCTGTTCGTCGTTCGCGGTTCGCTGGAGACCGCGACTGCCCGCCCGGCGCCTTCGCTAACACCCAGAGACGGCAGACGAATCACGAAAGGGCGAATAGCGAAGGACGAACGACGAGCGACGAACGACCAACGACATCCAGGCCAAAGAAGACACCATGTCAGCAGAAATCAAATTCAAAGACGCCGACAAGCGCGAACGAATCGTGAAGCGCATTGCTTGCGAATTGCGGGACGGATTCTATGTGAACCTCGGCATCGGCCTTCCCACGCTCATTGCCAGCTACGTCCCGGCGGGCATGGATGTTGTCCTGCAGAGCGAGAACGGGATGCTCGGCATTGGACCGTATCCGATCGAGGGTCAGGAAGACGCGGACTTGATCAATGCCGGAAAAGAAACGGTCAGCGAGCTTCCCGGCACCGCTTACTTTTCGAGCGCTGATTCTTTCGCGATGATCCGCGGCGGACACGTTGACCTGAGCGTGCTGGGTGCAATGGAAGTGGATGAGAAAGGCAACCTCGCAAATTGGATGATTCCCGGCAAAATGGTCAAAGGCATGGGTGGCGCGATGGATTTGGTGGCAGGCGCGCGGCGCGTCATCATTGCCATGGAACACACCACCAAAGACGGCCAGCCGAAAATTCTGAAAACATGCACGTTACCGCTGACGGGTGTGGGAGTCGTGCACACCATCGTGACGGAGATGGCGTATATCAACGTGACGCCGCAGGGACTGGTGTTGGAGGAAGTCGCGCAGGGCGTATCCGCTGAGGAAGTTCAGCGTGCGACAGAAGCGCACCTGCGTGTCAGCCCAACTCTCAAGGTCATGCAAGGCTAGACACTCCAGACACAATTCCACAGGCCACACGCAGTTTCAGCTGAAGCGCTGAATGCCGCGTGCAGTCCTACGTATGGCGAAGCCGGAAGGGAGCGCTCAGCAATCTCGCCGGGAACATCACTACCGCCCACACCAAGGCGAGCACTCCGTTGACTGCAATTCCCAACAATCGAAACGGCAGTAGCACGAGCCACACGATCGGATACAAGACCAGCGCCAGGAGCGCCAGCGGCCAGCACAGAACGAACAGAAGGCACCAAAGAAGAAACGCGATCATGGCACAATACTCCCTGCTACAGATACGATAGTTGCAGGAAGAAGTTCCCGCAAATGGGTCTGCCCCCTTCATGAATACTTTCTGGAATGAGCGATACGGACAACCCGGATACGCCTACGGAACACAACCCAATGAATTTCTGGTATCGGTAGCGCAGAAGATTCCCGCTGGACGTGTGCTTTGTCTGGCGGAAGGCCAAGGCCGCAATGCGGTTTACCTGGCGAAGTTGGGCTACGAAGTGGTAGCGGTCGATCTCTCCGATGTGGGACTCGCCAAAGCTGCGTCCCTCGCTGCGGAGCAGGGAGTCTCTTTACATACGCAAGTTGGAAATCTGGCCAACTTCGAGATCCAGCCCGGCTCGTGGCAAGGCATTGTGTCCATTTTTGGGCATACGCCGCCAGCTGTGAGAAAGCCTCTCCATCGACGGGTGGTGCAGGGACTTGCACCCGGCGGAGTATTTTTACTTGAGGCCTACACTCCACGCCAAGTTGAAATCGGGGGCATCGGCGGACCACGCGGTGAGCAGGCCGATATGCTCATGTCACTCTCCGAGTTACGCGCGGAACTCGAAGGACTCACCTTGATGCATGCAGCAGAATTGGATCGAGACGTGAATGAGGGACAGTTTCATATGGGCACGGGAGCAGTTGTGCAAATCGTCGGCGTCAAACCGAAATAACTGTTCTTGGAATTTGTGGGTTCGCGCCGCTCCAGTTGGTCTTGTTTACAAATAGCGCTGCAGAAACTGAAGGCTACGGACTCCGGCATCTTTCCAGGTCTCGGAATCAAAGCCGTGGGCGACGCCCGGATAGATTTTGATCTCGTAGGGGATTTCCTTCTTTACCAGCAGGTCTTGCAAGTCGTACGCCTCCTGCACTGGTACTGTAGTGTCGCTCTCGCCGTGGAGAATGAGCGTGGGACAGAGGCGCCGCATGAAGAATCGCATCTCTTTGGGCAGACCTCCAAAAAATTCAACCACTGCTTTGACGCGTGAATCCACCGACGCTACGGAGAGAGCAAGGTAAGCACCGAGTGAGAATCCGAGAACTCCGATGCGCGATGCGTCAACCTGCTGATGTTTTTCGATGTGACTGATCGCGTCCCAAACAGTCTTTCCCCACGCGGGGAAATTCCGGAAGATGGTCTGCTTGTCAGTGGCTTCAGTTGTGCCGGTGCGATCGAAATAGTGAAGAACGAACACGGCAAAACCCCGCTCCGCCAACATAGTCGCAGGCTCGTTCATGCCCGCGACTCCGCCGCCTGAACCGTAAAGCGCGAGGACGGTTGGGTGCGGTCCGGTTGTGTCCGGGAGGTAGGCATCGAGGCGGATGGGTTTGCCTCCGCTCTCGAATGTCAATTGCGATTCAGAAACCGTGGGCATAGGCAATCATTTCGGGTCGTGCAGGCGGAGACACGGCAAGCCGCGCCTCTACGCATGATCCTTTGCCAGGTCGCGTAGGGATTGCTCATACGGAGCGCGCGCAATGCCGCGTTCGGTGATGATGGCGTTCACATACTTCGCGGGTGTCACATCGAAAGCAGGGTTCTCGACCTCGACGCCGTCGGGGACCATTTGTTTGCCGGCAATGTGCGTGACTTCTCTAGGATTGCGTTGCTCGATGGGAATCTTGCTGCCATCGGGGGTATCGAGATCGACCGTCGAGATCGGAGCCGCGACGTAGAACGGGATGCCATGTTCTTTCGCAAGCACCGCGACGGTGTAGGTGCCGATCTTGTTAGCGACGTCTCCGTTGGCGGCGATGCGGTCGGCGCCGACAACAATCGCGCCAATCTTGCCTTGCTTCATCATCGCACCGGACATGTTGTCTGAAATCACGGTGGTTGGAATGCCGTCCTTCATTAACTCCCATGCCGTCAGACGCGACCCTTGCAGGAAGGGCCTCGTTTCGTCGGCATAGACGTGAATCTTCTTTCCGGCTTCGACTGCTGCGCGGATCACACCCAATGCGGTGCCGTAGCCGGCAGTGGCGAGCGCCCCGGCATTGCAGTGCGTCAGGACGCCTCCGCTTGCGGGCATCAGCACGGCTCCGTGCCGTCCCATCGCTTGATTGGCGGCGATGTCTTCGGCGTGCATGCGCCGAGACTCTTCGATGAGAGCCTGTTTGATCTGAGGGATCGGGCGCACGCGCAGGGTTTCAAACTTCGCTTGCATCCGGCGGATCGCCCAGAAAAGATTGACCGCGGTCGGGCGTGTCTGGTGAATGACCTCACAGATCGCATCGAAGTCGCGTTTGAGATCGGCACCATTTTCGGCCTTGGAGTTCTGAACGCCGAGCGCGATACCCATCGCTGCAGCGACGCCGATGGCCGGCGCTCCGCGCACCACCATCGTGGTGATCACGTCCGCGACCTGCTGGTGGGTGGTGCAGTTTACGTAAACTTCTTCGGTCGGCAGCTTCGTCTGATCGATGAAGCGGACGCCTTGGGCGGTCCATTCGAGAGTTTGAATCATGGGAGTCAGTGGATAGTGACTAGTGATTAGTGGATAACAAATTCAACTCAATCATGATCCACTGGCCACTATTCACTTGCCTTTCAGGTGTTGTTTCCTCACATCATTGGCAGTAAATATCGAAACAAACGGTGCGCTCGCAGCGGCTTTTTCTACGTCGGGACGGCCCTTGGCTTCCTCTCGTTCGACCAGGCACATCGCACCGATCACGTCGAATCCAAATTCGCGGGCGGCTTCAATGGCTTGTATCGTCGATGATCCCGTAGTGCAGACGTCGTCTACGATGACTACGCGGGCGCCTTTCTGAGCAAACCCTTCGATGCGGCGGCCGGTGCCGTGCTGCTTCTCTGCTTTGCGAACCAGGAAGCCATGAATCTTGCCGCTGGTGACTGCGACTGCGACGACGATCGGGTCGGCACCCATCGTGAGCCCGCCGATCGCATCCGGTTCCCAGCCTTGCTCGCGGATTGTCTCGAGAAAAACTTGCCCCGTCAATTGCGCCCCACGCGCGTCGAGCGTCGTGGTGCGGCAGTCGACGTAATAGTCACTGGTTCCGCCGGATGACAACTTGAATTCCCCGAGGCGAAATGACTGCCGCGCTAGCATTTCCAACAGCTCTTGTCGTGCGATGGACATGAAGTTCTACGATAGCAGAGATGCAGTTGCCGGTTCTCAGTTCTCAGAAAATACCGCTGCCATCAGACACTGAGAACCGGGAACTGAGAACTGCTCTGCTACTGATTCAGTTTTTCCATATGCCGGAAGCCGTCGGTGGCGGCGAAGAGCAGCGTCATGATGGTTGCGTTGTACCCGACGTGCACAAGGAATCCCGCGGCCACCGAGTTCTTATTTTCACGAACAATGGCGAGCACCACGCCGACGATCGAGATCAGCGACACTGAGAGCCACGAGTAGCCGTACTGGGAGGCATGCACCAGTCCAAATCCCAGCGCGGTGATGAAGACTCCTACGGCCACCCCGCAACGCTGCTGCAACGCCGGCGTGGTGACGAAGACACCCGCGATCACCGCGAAACGACGCTTCAATACCGGATAGAGAAATCCTCGAAAGAATAGTTCTTCCATCAGCGGGCCCAGCGTGATGCTGAAAATCGCGATCAGAGCCACTGTGTAAGGGCGTCGCATGAGTGCATCGAAAGGCGTTTCTTTGGGAATGAAACGTTTAAGTTTCCATTCGATCACCAGGAAGATCGCCTGCAGCAGTACTCCGCCGAGCAGATACCAACTCGTCGATGGTGGCCAATTCCAGCGAATGGCATCCCAAAACCGGGGACAATGCCGCTCCCTGGTCACCAGGATGTACATGTAGCCGAGCAGAGCCACGTAGGCTCCCATCTGTCCGATGATTTCCAGTTCCGGATGCGCACCCAGGGCATTGGCTCGACCTTTCAGGGAAGAGCCGGAACTAATGAGCAGCAGCACGACCACGGTCGCGAACAGCGCGACTACTCCCATCAGGAGAATGCGGAGAACATCCCAGCCGCTCCAGGGTGGATCTTTGGGAGCGACGCTTACGATGGCGGGTGGCGCGTCGGGAACGCCGGGCACAACCGCTTCGCTGGCGGTTACGGGTGCTGGATCCGCATTTTCTGGAAATGAATTCAATGAACTTCCTGCGCGCTGGGTTGTGCGTTCCCAGCCGGTTTCACACCGTTGAAATAGGTGGCGAGCGCCTGTCCAGTGTAAGACTTTTTCACGCGCGCGACCTGCTCCGGAGTGCCTTGGGCGACAATGCGTCCGCCTTCTTCTCCACCTTCAGGGCCAAGGTCGACAACCCAATCAGCATTGCGGATGACGTCGAGGTTGTGCTCGATGATGATCACGGAATTTCCGAGATCGGCAAGGCGGTGCAAAACGTCGAGCAGTTTGCGGACGTCATCGAAGTGCAGGCCTGTGGTCGGCTCGTCCAGCAGATACAGAGTCTTGCCGGTCTGGCGCTTGCTCAGTTCGCGCGCCAGTTTGATGCGTTGCGCTTCACCGCCGGAAAGGGTCACGGCAGATTGACCGAGATGGATGTATCCCAGTCCGACGTCGACCAGCGTTTGCAGTTTCTGTTTTACCTGCGGAATGTTTTCGAGAATCGTGAGCGCGTCCGAGACCGGAGACTCGAGCACGTCGGCGATGGAATATCCCTTGTACCGGACGGCGAGAGTTTCGTGATTGTAGCGGCGGCCGCCGCAGACTTCGCACTGGACATACACATCGGGCAGGAAGTTCATCTCGATGCGGCGCTGGCCTTCTCCCTGGCATGCTTCGCAGCGTCCGCCGGAGACATTGAACGAGAAACGGCCGGGCTTGTAACCGCGTTCGCGCGACTCGGGCAACATGGCGTAGAGATCGCGGATCTGAGAAAACATTCCGGTATAGGTGGCCGGATTCGAGCGCGGCGTGCGTCCGATGGGCGACTGGTCGATGCGAATCACTTTGTCGACCAGATCAGACCCAGTGATGGATTTATGCGCGCCGGGTTCTTCGCGGGAACGGTAAAGCTGTTTCGCCAACGCGCGGTACAGGATGTCATTCACGAGCGTCGATTTCCCCGAACCGGAGACGCCGGTCACCACGGTCATTACTCCGAGAGGAAAGACCACGTCGAGATTTTTCAGATTGTTCTCGCGCGCGCCAAGGATCGCAATTGCTTTGCCATTGGGACTGCGCCGTTCGGTCAGCATGGTGATGCTCTGCCGTCCGGACATGTACGCGCCGGTAAGGGAATCGGCGGAATCCAGAATCTGTTTGGGCGTGCCGCTGGCGACGAGTTCGCCGCCGTGACGTCCGGCGCCGGGTCCAAGATCGATTACGTAGTCGGCGCGGCGGATCGTCTCTTCGTCGTGTTCGACGACCAGCACGGTGTTGCCGAGGTCGCGCAGGTTTTCAAGGGCCGACAGAAGGCGGCCATTGTCGCGGTGATGCAGGCCAATCGAGGGCTCGTCGAGAACGTAGAGAACGCCGCGCAACTTGGAGCCAATCTGCGTTGCCAGGCGGATACGCTGCCCTTCGCCGCCAGAAAGGGTTGCTGCCGAGCGGCTGAGCGAGATGTATCCCAACCCAACTTCGTGCAGGAACTGAAGGCGCTCGGTGATCTCGTGCACAATGCGTCCGGCAATCGTCTCTTCCCTGCCCGCGAGCTTGATCTTGCGCGCAGTGTCGAGGGCCCGCGACACCGGGAGCGAAGTGAAATCAGCGATCGACATACCGTTGACCTTTACGGCCAGACTTTCCGGGCGAAGGCGGTTGCCATGACATACCGGACACACCGTCGCCGACATGTAGTCGAGCAGATATTCGCGGTAGGTATCGGAGCTGGACCCTTCGAGATTCTGTTTCAGGTGACCGAGAATTCCGAGGAAGCCGGTCTTGCCGCCGCGAGCTGGTTCACCGTAGAGCAGAAGACTCTGGATCTTGTCAGGAAGTTTTTCAAAGGGCGTAGATAAGTCAACCTTGTACGCTTCCGCCACCAGTTGCAATCCATGGGTCAGATTTTGTGATGCGGATCCCGGACCAAGACCGCCGTCAAGCACGGGTTTTGACCAATCCACGATCACTTTCGCCGGATCGAAATCGTAACGGCTACCGAGGCCGTGACATTCCGGGCAGGCGCCGTAAGAACTATTGAACGAAAACGATCGGGGCTCGAGTTGCGGCACACTGATTCCGCAATCGGGGCATGCGAGACGGGATGAGTACAAAGTCTCATCGCCGTTGACGACAGAAACGAGCACCAGGCCGCCGCCCAGCTTCATGGCGAGCCCGACCGAAAGTTCCAGGCGATGCTCGATCCCGGGCTTCACGAGCAGACGATCAATCACGACTTCGATGGTGTGATTCTTCCGCTTGTCAAGGTTGAGATCGTCTTCCAGATTGACCAGTTCCCCGTCGACGCGGGCGCGGCTGAAGCCGTGTTCAACCAGCTTCTCCATTTCTTTTTTGAACTCGCCTTTGCGGCCGCGTACGATCGGCGCCATGATCATGACGCGGTCGTCCGGAGTTAGAGCGAGAACGCGCTGCACGATCTGCTCCGCCGATTGGCGCGTGATGGGCTTGCCGCACGTGGGGCAGTGCGGTATTCCAATCGAGGAGTACAGCAAGCGCAGGTAGTCGTAAATCTCGGTAATGGTTCCTACCGTCGATCGAGGACTACGACTGGTGGTCTTCTGCTCAATCGAGATCGACGGGCTCAGGCCGTCGATGGCGTCCACGTCGGGACGCTCCATCTGATCGAGAAACTGGCGGGCGTAAGCGGAGAGGGTTTCCACGTACCGCCGCTGGCCTTCGGCGTAAATCGTGTCAAACGCGAGCGAAGACTTGCCGGAACCGCTCAATCCGGTAATCACCGTAAGAGTGTTCCGTGGGATCTCCACGTCGATATTCTTCAGGTTGTGCTGGCGCGCGCCGCGCACTGAAATCTTCGTAATGGCCATCAGAACGCAAAATAATGGACTTCCGTAACGTGGACGGGGCCCCAGAAATGTTGGAGAGTGAGTATACGTGGTTCGACTACCGTATCTTAGTCGTTAACAGGAACGGGCGTCAAACACGGATACAGTAAACATTTGGCCGCTGGCTGACATCCAAGCAGTTGCTGGTAAAGGTGATCGAACTGTGAACGCCCTTTTAGTTGTTCTTGCGATTGGAAGTACTGCAATTATTGGTGTGGCACTCGGCGTTTTCAGCGCCTACTACGCTTTGACCGGACTGCTGGCAGCCTGCAATCCTTCCCGTCCCATATCCCGCACTGGTCCGGTCCTCGTTCCGCAGCAAAGTTCAGCTAGCGGCGACTAGCCTCGTCTTTTCGCAAAGCGAGGAGCGACACCTGCCCTACCTTAATTCCCGTGATCTTAATTGTTGTCGTCTGACTGGGGTTGAGGATTGGGCAACAATCTTCCTCCGTTCGGTGCATGCTGGCGCAGCATTTCCAGAATCTGCTCTGGCGACTTGGGGCCGGCATTCGGTTGGGAACCGTCGGCTGGAGGAACTGCACCGGGTGGAGTCTGACCCTGATCCTTGGCCTGATCCTCATCGCCGGTATCGTCTTCCTCTTTGTCTTCGGCATCAGCCTCCTCGTCAGAGGCCGGTTGTTGCACAACGGGTCCACCAGGGCCCATTCCCGGGGCCATCACGGCTTGCTGTGGTTCGTACTGCACCGGAGGCGGGCTGGCGGTCTGAGCACCACCAGTTTTCGTCATGAGCATCACGCTGGACAGGCCTGCCGGGTCAGCAGCGGAACCGGTCATCACGTAGTTGAACGTCGATCCGTTTAGAAGGTCTGCGAGGACATCGCGCGCGGGCCCTGGGCCCAGCCGTGTCACAACCCGCTCATTGGCATTGGCCGGAACATCAATCACCGCCCCGGTACTCTTGTGCACTTCGCGCAGGATGTCGCCCAGACTCGAGTTTTCAGCCACGATTGTGAGCATCCCGCTTTGGTAGTGGACCTGGGGTGGAGAGGAGGGTTGCTGAGCCAATGTAAGAGGCGCTGGAGGAGGAGTCACCACCGCCGGCACCGGCGTGGGATTGGCACCCCGGCGGACTGCCGGTTTTGCTACCAGCACGCCAGCCCGAAGTTGGGACTGTCCAAATGAGCAGGCGACGAATAGGGGAAGACTCCAAAATACCCAACGGACCTTCATGCTAGCTGCAGCCATAAAATCCCCCAAACATCACGCCAGCGGCCGATACGACCGGTTTGCCGTCTGCTGAATCTTAGCACTGTTTACAGAACGTTCCCGACCGTTATTTCTTGCGAACAAGGTTGGGGACGCCTTTTGCAGGTATAACTTCTGCAAGGATTTACACACAACCAGAGCAAACGGCGGCGTAAAATAGCAAGGGAAAGGGTCCTGTGCCCAAAGCATATTCCAAGGCAGCGTGGATGTGTCAGTTCGTGGGCTTTGCCCTCTCGCTGATCTGGACATCGCTCAGCGCCCGGGCACAGACCTGCCAGACTGCCTCCGATATGGAGGCCCCCGCCCGCAGCGCACTGGAAACCACGGCCAAGCGTTATTTTGAAATGGTCTCGCGCGGAGATTCCACCGGGCTCCAACAGAGTGCCATCCCCTCCCTGGCGGCGGACTTTAGCGGAATCGCGGCCGCAGTCAAAGAAAACCAGGCCGCCTTCGCTGGAGCGAAGGGCACGGTTCGACCGCCGTTTCTGCTGAGCGCCGAAGGCAAGGACCCGCTGCCGCGCGCCGAATTCTTGTGCGGCGTTTTTGGATCTTTGGGCCAGACCAGAGACAGCGCCGTTTTTGTATTGGCCAATCTCCCGCCCGGCAAGTATGGGGTCGCGATCGTGGACGCAACTGGAACCGACGACGCCCGGGCGATGACGATGATCCTGCAACAACTGGGCGCAGATTGGAAGCTGGCCGGCGTCTTCGTGCGAGCCTCGCAGATCGGAGGCCACGATGCGGCGTGGTTCACGCAACGTGCGCGGGAGTTCAAAACGAAGGGTCAGAATCGAAACGCCTGGCTCTATTTCCGCGAAGCTATCATGTTGACCACGCCCGCCGATATCATGAGCACACAGGCGACAGACAAGCTCTACGACGAAGCTCAGGCCGTGCAGCCTACTGACCTTCCGATCGACGGGAATGTTGTCGATCTGGCCGCGGGGGGCGTCACGTATCAACTCACCGCAATCTTCGCTCTGGGTACCGGTGGCGAACTTGATCTAGTCGTACGGTACAGGGCAGCTGATATTTCTGACACGCTGCGCACATTTCAGACGAACAACGCGCTGATCAAGGCTCTGGTGACCAGGTTTCCCGAGTTTCGTGATGGGTTTGCCGGCATCGCGGCCCGCGCCATTGATCCTTCCGGGCAAGGCTACGGATCAATGCTGCCGGTGCAGGAAATCAAGTAGGTCGAAAGGCCTCGGTCTCAGGTCTCCAAAATACCCTATAGAATTGTCATCTGAGCTAAGCGAAGGACCTGCGTGTGTCCGCAGCCAAAGAAGGCAGATCCTTCGCTTCGCTCAGGATGACTATTTGTACAAAGAAATTTGACACCTGATTTTTCATGTCCACTTTCCCACTCACGCTTACTTTCGCCGTTGACGACGCGGGCCAGCGCCTTGATCAGTATCTGGTGTCGAAACTGCCGGAGGTGAGTCGCGCGCGGGTTCAGCAACTGATTGCGAACGGCGAGGTGCTGGTTGGGGGCAAGGCAGCGCGCGCCTCTTTGCGCCTTAAAGGTGGAGAAGAGGTGGTCGTTACCGGCCCGCCGCACGCTGCTCCCCTGCGGGCTCTTGCAGAGGAGATTCCTCTCCACATCGTGTACGAGGACGGAGATATAGCGATCGTCAATAAGCCGGCCGGCATGATGGTGCACGCTGGCGCCGGCGCTACCGACGATGCCCGCAATCGCGGCACACTGGTCAATGCCCTCCTGCATCATTTTGGAACGCTGTCAGAAGTGGGTGGCGATCTGCGGCCAGGGATCGTGCACCGCCTCGACCGCGCTACCAGCGGGCTGATGGTGGTCGCCAAGAATGACGAGGCTCATCGCAAGCTGGCCAAGCAATTTTCCTCTCGCGAGGTTCACAAGACTTACCTCGCGCTCGTCCAGGGCTGGCCAAAGCAGGATCGCGGCACGATTCGCACGTCCATCAGCCGCGACTCCCAACGCCGGATTCGCATGACCGCGGGCCGTCCCGGTGGACGCGAAGCGGTGACGCATTATGTCGTGCAGCGCAAACTAAGTACGGTGTATGGCAAGTTCGCGCTGCTTCAACTCAAGATTGAAACCGGACGCACCCATCAGATCCGCGTGCACCTGTCGTCGATTCATCATCCAGTGGTCGGCGATACGCTCTACGGCGCGGCGGGTGAGATGAAAAGCGAATCCGGTAAGGTTCGGGCTGCGGGACAATCGCGCAGCGTGTCCCTCGATCGAAATTTCCTGCATTCTGCGGAGCTGGAATTGAAGCATCCAAAAACGGGAGAGACGATGCACTTCTCGTCCGTGCTTCCGCCGGAACTCGAAGCCCTGCTGGTGAGTTTGGGACAAGAGACATAACCTGCCCTGCGAATCCTATGCCCGTCGCGGAGGGTTACGACCGTGATACTGTCCGTGCTGGGTTAGCAGCTATAATGTGGGACATCCCATGAGCTTTCTCCGTTTCCGTTTTCCCATGTTGTTGGCAGGGTGCTGGATACTTGCCGGAGTCGCAGTCGGCCAGAGCACCGATAAGGATCTTCCGTCCGCACCGTCCGCGACCGTGCAGGAAAATGCTCCTGCCAAACAGCCGCCGGCAAGCGACAGCAAGCCGCCTGCGGCACAGAAACCGCAAAAGCCGATTCAGGAACTGAAGCCCGGGGACAACACACCTCCCAGCAGTACTCCGCCGTCCAGCACGGCACCCAGCGCTCCGCCGGTCGAGGAAACCGCAAAGCCTGAGCCGCAGACGCCTGCGGCCACTACACCTGCCGCGACGACTCAGCAGCAAGCGCCGCCGTCTACGCCGGGAGCACCGCAACTGGAGAACATGCCGGGAGCAAATCCCAGCGAAGCCGTGGCTCAGTTCGTCGTGGGCGTGAACGAAGTGCGCGCCATTTTTACTGTCACCGACAAGCACGGCCGTTACATCAAGGATTTGAAGCAGAACGATTTCCGCGTGCTGGACGATCACAAGCCCGCCGTTCGGGTCAATAGTTTTCGCAGTGAGACCGACCTTCCTCTGCAAGTCGGACTGGTCATCGACGCCAGCAATTCTATTCGCGACCGCTTCAAGTTCGAGCAGGAAGCCGCGATTGAGTTTCTAAACTCCATCATTCGTCCGCGTTTTGACGTGGCCGCCACCATCGGCTTCGACTCGACTCCCGATGTGACGCAGGATTTCACCGACAATACCGAATTGCTTTCGAGAGGTGTGCGCTCCTTGAAAGCGGGCGGTGGCACCGCGATGTACGACGCTCTGTACGCCACTTGCCGCGACCACCTCATGAAGCAACCGCAGACTGGCCCGGTGCGGCGTGCGATCATCCTGCTCAGCGATGGCGACGACAATTCGAGCCACGTGACCCGCGAGGAATCGATCGAAATGGCGCAACGCGCGGAAGTGATCGTGTACACGATCAGCACCAACATCACAGGCTCGAAGACGAAATCCGATAAAGTTCTGGAGCGCATTGCGGAAGCCACCGGCGGCCGCGCGTTTTTTCCATTTCAAATTCGAGACGTGTCGGACGCGTTCGCCTCCATCCAGGATGAGCTACGCAGCCAGTACGCGATGACCTACCGGCCTGCAGACTTTGTCGCCGACGGGCATTTCCGCACCATCGAGATTCTCGCGCAACAAAAGGCGTTTCACGTTCGCACCCGCAAGGGGTATTACGCGCCGAAACGTTAGCTGGAATTGTCAGCTACGAGCTTGGAGCCGCGAGCTTGCGGCAAGTCATTTATGCCGGGATATTCTGGAACTCCCTTACCAAAAAAGCTGGGTATCAAGGAAGGGTTGCGCGTCCGCCTGATTCGCATGCCGCCGGACGTGCACGCTGAACTTCAGGATGCTTTGGCGCGATGTCGCATTGTGAAGGATCTGGCTGGCCCGTTGGATTTCATCCACCTGTTTTCCAAGTCGCGTCGCGAGTTGGAGCGAGAGATGCTGCGAGCCGCCAAGGCGCTCGCACCCGCCGGAATGATTTGGATTTCGTGGCCGAAGAAATCTTCAGGAGTTGCTACTGATCTGACCGAAGATGTCATCCGGCAGACTGGACTCGGCATCGGCCTGGTCGACGTGAAGGTGTGCGCGGTCACCGAGGTGTGGTCGGGGCTGAAATTTGTAATTCCGGTGAAGAACCGGCCGAAGAGCTGAAGCGGCCCTCCCCGAGTTATCGTGCCGAGTGAATCGAAGAACCTGATTTCCGCAGCAGCACAGGACAGCAGGTCCTTCGCTTCGCTCAGGATGACAATCTAATTTTCTGGATGCTGTGCTCTCGGCGTAGTCTTTCGCGACGACAATAGCGCCAATTCGAAAAGCTAGCGGCGATTGCCTATTCTTCTTTGCGGGGCATCGCGTAGTAGCCACTGCGAGCTTGAATTTTGTACTCTCCGCCCTTGGCCTTAATTTCAATTTTTCGGAACGAGCCGTCCCGATTGTTATTCGTGGGCGTGTAGCCGATATTGTATTGCGAGCGCAGTTCCTGCGAAATCTGGTCGAAAGCTTGTTTCAGCTTGTCGAATTTGTTGCCGACTTCGATCACGCGGCCGCCCGTCTCGGCGGTCAGTTTGTGCATATCGCCGCCGCCAAAGCCCATGCTGATGCCCCGATCGGCGATCAAGAGCACGTAGCAGATCGTGTCCGATTTGTGAGCCGCCTCGATGGCATCCCTGATCTTCAGACGGCTACCCTGGTCTTCGCCGTCGGTGAGCAGGATCATTGCCTTCCGGCCGACTTCCTGAGAGAAAGCGTCGTGCGACGCCACGTAAACAGCGTCATAGAGCACCGTACCGCGCGGACCGGTCGAAGGGCACGGGATCGGGCCGCCGCCCAGGCCGGGCAGATTGGCGCAGGCACCGGTCCCGGAGTTGATCTTGACCGAGTTCAGCGCTTTCTTGAGTCGCGACACAGAACTGGTAAAGTCCTGCAACAGATTCACGTCCACGTCGAAACTGAAAACCGCAGCCATGTCGCGATCGTGCAGCGTATTTTCCAGAAAAGAGCCGCCTACTTCCTGTTCAATTTCCAGAACACGGCGCTGGCTGCCGCTGGCGTCGATCAGAATACCGAGCGTCAGGGGAAGATCGCTTTCCGCCTTGAAGTACTTGATCGTCTGAGGTTTACCGTCTTCAAAGATGTCAAAACTGTCTTTGGTGAGGCTCGGGATGAGGGCTCCGTGCTTGTCCTTGACGTTGAAGAAGAGCTGCACCACCTCGACATTGGACTTAAAAGTGACTGTCGGCTGATCATCTGCTGGGGCGGGAGGCGTATCGGTCGTCTGCGCGGTTAGCGAACCGGCGAGCGCGAGAACCATGACAGAAACAGGTACAGCGAAGTACGACCTGAAATGCAGCTTGGACATGTGAGTTTTCATCCCGAAACTTTGCTAGTCTATCCTGTAAGACTTAGATGCACCAAAGCGCGCGCTGCGGGCATCTTAATGACGGGGCGGTTCCAAAAATAGCCCTGGTGCGTGCCAAGGTTCATGCTTAGGAAGGGCGGGTTTCCCGGAAATGGCTAAGAAATCCAGCGCGATCGGATTCGCGGCACTGATCTTGTTGCTGGCAGGAGCAGGCTGGACACAGCAGCAAAAGACCGAAGAAGTCCCGGAC
Organism: Acidobacteriota bacterium; assembly: GCA_016196065.1. NCBI lineage: Bacteria > Pseudomonadati > Acidobacteriota > Acidobacteriota bacterium. Next base: position 49,104 of record JACPYL010000025.1, read on the forward strand.
GCCCCGTCTGCTAGTCGACCGATCCCGCCGCCCGCGTTGCCAACGAGCAGGCCGTCCGCGGATCAAGGTGATCAGGGCGAGAGTTCAAGCGCGGACCAGCCCAAAACACCACCCAAGGAAGCTGATCCGGTCCTGAATGCGCCTCCTCGCAGCGATGCCCCGGCGGCCAGCCCCGATGCCGAAGAAAAGACAGCGCCACCGCCCATGCCACCGGTCAAGACTGTGCCTGAGGGTTCTGTGCCCCCGGATGATGGTGCCGCGACTGACGTCGACAACACTCGAGAAAAGCTCTATCAGCTTCCACCTGTCATTGTGACCTATGTGGTGGTTCCGGTAATGGTGAAGGACAACAATGGACGCTTGGTCCCCGGCCTGTTGCCCAAGGATTTCACCGTCCTCGAAAACGGGCAGAAACAGCCGCTGAAGTTCTTCACCAGCGACCCGTTCCCGCTGTCGGCGGCAGTGATTTTCGATCTTGGCATGTCGGACTCAGGCGTGCGCAAGATTCAGGAAACGCTCCCGGCACTGCAAGGCGCATTCAGCCAGTTCGACGAGGTCGCGATCTACACCTACAGCAGCACCGTCAGCCAGGTTTCGGACTTCACCTCTGTGAGCCAGCGGCTGACGGCGGTCCTGAACCAGATCAAGACCTATTCCGGGCGCAACAATGGGCCGCCGGTCACCGGAGGACCGCTCGGTCCGCAAGGTCCGACCATCAATGGGCATCCTGTCGATTCGCCGATCCAGCCCGTGATCACGCCGCCCCGGCAGTCGCACGTAATGAACGATGCCATTCTGCGAGCGGCGCGCGATCTTTCTAAACGCGATCGCACCCGCCGCAAGATCATTTTCGTGATCAGCGACGGACGCGAGATTGGAAGCGACGCCGGCTATAGCGACACTCTGAAAGTTCTGCTCACGCAAAATGTGACCGTCTACGCGGTCGGCGTGGAAGGGGCCGCGCTTCCAGGCTATGGGAAGCTCCAAAAAATTCACGTTCCAAAAATACCGATGCCCCCCGGCCTTCCTGACATCAACTTCGGCTACGGCAATATTCTGCCAAAGTATGTGTCGGCAACGGGCGGAGGAACGGTCTACGCGGAGAATGCGAAACTCGATATTGAGAAGGCCTATGCCCGGGCCATTGGCGACGCTCGCAACCAGTACACGCTCGCATACTCAGCGCGGCCAGGAGGGGGCCAATATCGCCAGATCGAGGTACGGGTACGACGTCCGGACGTGAAGGTCTACGCGAAAGACGGCTACTACCCGCTGCCGACGCCGAAATGAGGCTGGTCTCAGTTCCCGGTTCTCAGTTCTCAGTTGTGACGTAGTTGAAAACCGCCAAGAAAATCGTTCCCTCGAGGAGAAATCCGCGTTCCTGAACCGAATGGGAACTGGGAACTGAGAACTGGAACTGATTGAGCCTGTGGCCTTTTAGTAACGTGAGTAACCTGCAGGTACCCCTCCGGGTGTGATATAAAAAGTTGCAGTATCCGAAACTAGAATTTTAGGGATTTGTGCAGGAACGACTCCCGCATGGGGAATGTTCCGCGTCGTCTCTGAGGAAGCCTTTGAGTTTCATCAACTTCGCAGCTCGCGAGATTAACTGCAAGATCGTCTACTATGGCGCCGGATTAGGCGGCAAGACGACGAACCTGCAATTTATCTATCAAAAAACCGCCGAGCAGCAGAAGGGCAAGATGATCTCGCTTGCCACCGAAACTGACCGTACCCTGTTCTTCGACTTCTTGCCATTGGACCTGGGTTCGGTACGCGGCTTCAAGACCCGTATCCACCTCTACACCGTCCCTGGCCAGGTTTTCTACGACGCCAGCCGCAAGTTGATCCTGCGCGGAGTAGACGGCATTGTGTTCGTCGCCGACTCGCAGGGAGAGCGCATGGACGCCAATGTCGAAGCACTCGACAACCTGATGGACAACCTCAAGGAACACGGCTACGACTTCAACAAGATCCCGTATGTCCTGCAACTCAACAAGCGCGATCTGCCCAACGTGCTGGCCGTCGATCAACTTTCCAAAGAACTGCGTAAGAAAAACGAAGCGGTGATCGAGTCAGTGGCGTTTCAGGGTGTGGGCGTGTTCGAGACCCTCAAGGAAATCGCGCGCCAGGTTTTGACCGAGTTGAAGCAGGGCGGATAGCTAAAGACAGTTCTCGGTTCTCAGTTCCCGGTTCTCAGTAAAATCCCACCAATCCTGCGTCGCAGACTTGCTTAGACCGTGGTTTCCAGTTGGCCTGACAGCTCTTCCCATTCCGTCATTAATCCTGCCAGGAACAATTTGTTCTGGCTAAGTTCCTGTCCCTGCCGGGCGGTTTCTTCGGCGCTCACGAAATTCTGAAGTTGCGTCTCGCAGTGCGCGATGGCGGCTTCGGTTTGCGCGATTTCTGCTTCGAGTTCGTGTAGACGGTCTTCCATCTGCTTGCGCTTCATCGGGTTCATCCGCTTAGCTTTGGATTCCGCCGGCGTGACCACAGGCGATGGCTGATTCCCACTGGCGGGCGTCGTTTCGATGCCGACCGATTTCGCCGTCTGCGCTTCCAGTTCGGCTGCTCCGCCCTGCTTGCGCCAGAGGTAGTCTTCGTAATTTCCGGGATAGATTTCGACCTTGCCATCGCCAATTTCGAAGACACGCGTGGAGAGTTTGTCGATGAAATAGCGGTCGTGCGATACGAATACGACTGTGCCCGTGTATTTTTCCAGGGCTTCGAGCAGAACGTCTTTGGCGCGGATGTCGAGATGGTTGGTCGGCTCGTCGAGCAGCAGGAAATTTGCCGGATGCAGCAGCATTTTCAGCAACGCATAGCGGTTGCGCTCGCCGCCGGAAAGCACGCCGATTCGTTTGAACACGTCATCACCTGAGAAGAGAAAACAGCCAAGCAGGCTCCGCAATTCCGTCTGCGTGGACGTGCCTGATTTCTCGCCGAGGTCTTCAAGAATTCGCGCTTCGGGATCGAGTTCCTTGTATTGATCCTGCGCGAAGTAATCGAAGTCGACGTTGTGGCCTAATTTAAATTTGCCGGCGGTCACGGGTTCGGTGCCAGCGAGCAACTTGATGAGGGTCGACTTCCCTGCTCCATTGACCCCGACCAGCGCGATCCGTTCCCCACGCTCGATGTTGAAGTTCACTTTCTCGAACACCCGATGGTCACCGTAACTCTTGGCGACGTTCGAGAACTCGGCGACGATCCGCCCGCTGGGCTTGGGCTGCGGAAAGGTGAAGTGGACGGTCTTTTCTTCCTCTGGAATCTGGATGCGCTCGATCTTATCGAGTTCCTTGATGCGGCTCTGGACCTGCTTGGCTTTGGTCGCGGTATAGCGAAAGCGGTTGATGAATACTTCCAGCTGCTCGATCCGCTCTTTTTGCGTTTTGTAAGCGGCCTCGAGTTGTTCTCTGCGTGTGGTTTTTGCCTTTAGATACTGGTCATAGTTGCCAGCATAGAAGTGCATTTGCTTGTTCCAGATTTCGACGATGCGCTTTACCGTGACATCGAGAAAATAGCGATCGTGCGAAATCAGAACATACGCGCAGGGATAGCTGGTGAGATATTCCTCGAGCCAATTGCGGGCTTCGAGATCAAGATGGTTGGTGGGCTCGTCGAGCAGAAGGAGGTTCGGTTTTGAAAGTAGAAGCTTGGCGAGCGCGAGGCGCATCTGCCAGCCGCCGGAAAACTCGTCGGTCAGCCGAGTCCAGTCGTCGCGATGAAAGCCAAGCCCGGTAAGCACTTTGCCGACTTCGGCTTCCAGCGTGTAGCCATCGCGGGCGCGAAATTCATGTTCCAGTTTCTGATAGCGGTCAGCGACATCGGCATAAGCGGCGCTCGTCTGATCGAGTTCCGACATACTTTGCGCCAGAGACTCCATCTCCTTCTCCATGGTGTGGAGTCCTGCGAATACTGACATACATTCTTCGAAAATGGATTTGCCGCTGAGAGTCAGGCCGTCTTGCGGAAGGTATCCGGCGGAAATTCCCTTCGCACGCGAGATGGAGCCATAGTCGAGCGATTCCAGGCCCGCCAGAACTTTCATCACGGTGGATTTGCCGGTGCCGTTCCCGCCGACGAGTCCGATGTGGGACTCCGGCGTGATCAGCCAGTCGGCGTCTTCGAAGAGGAGTTTGTGGCCATAGCGCTTACCGGCGCCGGAAAGTTGAATCATGGGACTGTGGTTATGGTCTCACGAGCGGCAACGAAATGGGCGCGATCCCTCTTACAGTTTTGCAGGCGCGATGGACGACACCATCCACTCGCTGATGGGAAACGCCCGGCGACAATCCAAGCAGTGCGTCATAGGAAACTGGGTCGAACATTGCGGGCAAACGCCGTGCGTCTGGAAGGTGTCGAATGACGCGCCGCACTTGGCGCACTTCCAGAATTCACCGAGGGGCGGCTCGGATTTGCACCAGGGACAGGCGAACCCGTTTCGACGCGGAATCTTTGCCAGCCGCGATAACGCTCGAGCCTGCAGCAGTCCGCCCCAGCAATTCATGAGGACAAAGACCGCTACGACGCCGGTCCAGACCGACTGCATCCAAAACGCCAGGGCCACCATCCCAATCACACCGACAAAGCCAAAGATCGCGGCTACCATCAGGCTGCGCGCGCGTCCCAGGACAAACCAAAGCAGTGAACGAAGAATCTGCCCGCCGTCGAGAGGATAGACAGGCAGCATGTTGAAGATCAGAAGGACCAGGTTGATCCACCAGATGTTGCGCAGCAGCATGTGAGCATTGGGGTTTGCCTGAGACCACCCGGACGATCGCCCAAGCCAGCCCAGGATCGACAGGGTCGGAACCAGCACCACGTTCACGAGCGGCCCGGCGGCGATGCTCCAGAGCGTGGCGCCCGGTCGCGGTGGCGGGTCGACATACGCGACACCGCCGAGAGGCCAGAGCACGATCTGATTGGCCGCGCCTCCTACCTGCCGACAGGCGAGAGCATGGCCAAATTCATGCATGGTCACGATGAGAAACAGCGCGAGGTACTCCAGCACATTCCAGCTAACGGACGAATAGGATCTGCCCCGAGCGTTGATCTCGTAGAAGGCCACTACGAACCAGGACCAATGCAGAAAGACATTTATTCCGGAATAGCTGAAGATGCGGATCGAGCCTTGGCGATTCGGCATGTAGGAGATTTATAACACGCGGTTTCTGGTCGGCAGCGCGATACAACTACTTCTCTGCCAACCTTCGGGGCCGCTGCTTGGCCGAGATCGACCTGATGATCGTGGCGCCGCGGCCAGTCTGCGGCAGAGGATTCTTCGCCTGGGCGACGGCCTCGTTCAGCAGGGCCTGGACTTCTGGTTTGGCGAGCGTGGCCGCGCTTTCCAACCGGAGAAAGCGATTCTGGGTACCGCTGCCTCGCAGAATCCTGAGCGGGTCGGACAACTTTGATCCCCAATAAAAACTAAGGTTGATGCCATGCCCGTCCGCTGCGAGCGAGAACAGGCAGTCTGAAGTGCGTTCTGTGGTGCAATACCCGATCACGAAAAAATTGTAGTTGTCATATACGAGTTCGTTGGCAGTTGGAAATGTCTTGCGCAGCAAACCGCGCGCCGCGCGTATCTGCCTAGCGATCCCGGGATCGAACTTAGCGATGAATCCCACCATCTGCTGGGCGGGTGATGCGGACTGAGCAGCCTTTACGGTCTTCTTCACCATGAGTCTCTGCGGGTCATCTTACAGCACTAGCGCTTTTTCGCCGTCTAGTAGCGGAACAGATACGAGACCTTCACGAAGAATTGCCTTCCATCGTTGATGAAGCTGTCCCGTGTGTGCAACAGGTTTCCATTGGGATCAACGCTGAGGGAGCGATCCAGATTCTGAAGATTGCTGTTGTAGCCCACGTAAACCGCTGTCCCGGGATGAGGCAGATAGGTAAACAGGACATCAGCATTCAGGTTTTTCGTATTCTGCAGAGAGGTCAACGCGGGATTGCTCAGGGTGGCGGTGTACTGTCCGATGACACGCAACGAAAACGCGCGTGTGAACTGATAGTTCCACTTCGAGCGGATGATGTGGTTGTTGAAGATATTCGCTCCCGTCTTCAGGTCTTGCAGACGCGTCATTAGATAGGTGTTATCCACGGTGAGACCCTTCACCGGGCGGATGGTGGCCATGATCTGCGCGTAGCTGGAGCCGGCCAGGACAGGCGGGCCCACGGCGGTGTCAAAATTTGTGTCCGTGCCCCACCCCAGTTCTCCGTTGAGCGTCACCTGTTTGAAGTACCCGTTGTCGAAGAAGAAACCGGAATGGCGGTGAGCGTAATCGCGGTTGCCTGCAAGCGTGTTGAAATCCACTGGACGCAGCCGTTCATGGCCCAGATTGGTGAAAACACCGAAGACCGTTTGTCGTTGAAAGTTCCAGCGATAGTTGGCGTTGGCAAAGTATTCCAGCCGAGTGCCTGTGTGATCCCAGTTATTGATGGTGAACAACCCAGGTCCGTGCGACACCAGATGCTTCCCTTCAGGCCGGAATGAATACCTCGCAAAATTGCTGAACCGACGGATGTCCGGGCGGCGGAAGAAGCCCGTTTCCGTTGCAAAATGCGCAGCCGTGTCCTGGTACAGAGAGTTAAATTCCAGCTGGCGGGAGCTGCGTTCGACAAAGGCCCAGTACGCTGGTCCGCCTTGATGCGTGCCATCGTTGAATTTGCTGTGGGAGAACACCGCCTGCGCCTGCGCGGTCCACTTGGAATTCAACTTGATCTTGGTATCGATTCCCGCGACACGGTTTGACCCTACGGTGCAGGGAGTATCGAGACAGAGCGTGAGCGGCACCGTCCCTTGTTCGCGGTCGGTGTAGATGAATCCGAGGGTCGATTCCTTCCCGATATCGCGATTCACGCGCAGTACCGTGTAATAGGCCCTCTGGCCGCTCAGCGGATCGTTGGGAGGAACACTTCCGCCCGGAGACTTGTCATCGGCAAACAGCGCGCCCAGCGCCCATGGCCCCAGTTTTCCGGTGAGCCGTACGCCGTATTCGGGATCGGCGATGCGCCGTGTGAAGAGCAACGGTATCGGAGTGTCGAAGAAGCTGCCGTTCTCCAGAAAAAATGGGCGTTTCTCCGGAAAGAATACTTCGAAGCGCTGGTTCACCGTAACCTGCGGTTCGTCGGACTCAACCTGCGCAAAGTCCGGGTTGATCGTGGCATCGAGTACGAAAGCGTCCTTGATCACAACTTTCGAATCTAGACCCAGGCGTGGCTCAATGTGCTTGCCGTGGAAATGCGGATTCTGGGGGTCGCGGTCATCCAGATCGCGAAAGGTGCGGACGGATGCATAGGGAATGAACTGCATGTTCCGGCCGGGCGAAATCTTCTCCAGCCCGTCCATAACCGTTTCCTGGCTCAAGAAGCCCTGGGCATTGCTGGTAATGTGCGGATAAAACGAGTATTCGTTATTGCGCCTGATGTCGCGCTCGAAGAACAACCCCCAATTTTGTGTAGCGCTCGCAGGAAAACGCAGCGACTTGAAGGGTATCTCAAACCAGATCAGATACCCTTGCGCGGTGAGTTTGGCATCCGAGTTCCACAACATGTCGAAGGAAAGATCCGGCTCCTGATCGCTCCAGATGCCATCCTGCTGCACACCTTCTGGATTGACGAAGAAAAACACAGCATGTTTTTTATCGTGGAAGGTATCCAGAACAATTCCGAATTGATCGTCCTCGTTAATCAGCTCGCGGCGTGCCCTGCGGGCACGAATTTTGCTGGGCTCCGAGTCGAAGCACACACAGACTATGTAGAGGTTGCGGTCGGTATACCCGAGATACACTTCCGTCTTCTGCGAGACCGGGGCACCATCTTTGGGATCTCTCTGAACGAAGCCTTCGACTTTCAGCATCTTCCCGGCAAATGCGGGAGAAGGCTGCATGTTCAGAAAATCGGCCAGCACAGGACCATGCTCCAGTTTGGGAATGTGCAGGTTGGCAAACGCCTCGGGATGCCCCGCTACAGCGTGATCGTCACGCGCCACCAGGGGTGTGGCCAACATCAGCAGCCAAAGGAGTGCGGGCAGGCGACTTGTCATCGAGAACACAACGCGAGAAAACCTTTCCATTTATACGGGTGCTCCGCCTGCCCAGTTTCAGAAATCATCGGCAATATTGCGCAATGACGGGGACAACCATCGTGGGACTCAGGACACGAACAAACGTTAGCGCTCCGTGGGCGCTTTCGTATCCATAACCGACTAGCGAGCGGCGACGAGGCGGGCAATGCCCAGGTGGTCCAGGGCTCGATCGACCACGGTCTGGAGTTCGCGAGCGTATTTCACTTCCCTGCCCTTAGCGAGCGTGACACGCGCTTCTTCGGGGGCAAACCAGGTGGGATTGCGAAAGGGTTCCTCAGGATTGCGTGTGCGCTGCACCTCCATGAGGAAGGCCTTGACGGCGTACTCCTGCACGCCTCCGTTCTGCCAGAAGACGCCTTTCGAGTAGGTGTAAATGTGGAAGTGTCGCGGCTCGATGATTCCTGTAGCGCCCGCTTCTTCCATGGCCTCGCGTTCTGCGGCCTGGCTGTGAGATAGATCGTCTTCAGGCATGCCTTTTGGGAACGTCCACTTGCTGCCACCGTTGGTGTTCACCAAAAGAAACTCAGCGTGTGAGTTGCGCCGGCGATAGCAAACCGCCGCCACCCGCAGCGGCAGTGTGGATCGGGTTGTTCGAGACGCACCCATACCTATCAGTAGACTACCTTGAAGATATTTCACGAAGATGAAATTGCATCGTAAAGTGTGCACTTTGGTACGAGGCCTTTTGCCTCTAGCGGGTGGCACGTGATGAGATTTGGCCACGACTTGCGATCAGGACATGAAAGGTCTCGCCCATCCCCGATGGCGTGATGAGGTGTTTGAGTTGAAGCGCTACTTTGGCGCGCTCCTGGGGTAGCCGGCAGTCTTCAAAGGCATCCGCAAACTGATTCTCTTCGCCCAGACTCATCAGGAATTGCGACTGCGTGCGGAGCGGTTGAACTTCCATTCCCTGGGCGCTGGCGGCCGCGGCGACCGCAGTGAAATTCACGTGGGCAGTGAGATCCTGATCGCCGGGAGATTGATACGGATCGCCGGTGGCGGAATGACGTCGATAGGCCATGAGAGTTCCGCGATGATGTCCAGCGAGTTGCTGGGCGCGGGTATAGCCGTAGTCGATCACCACGACGAAACCTCGCGACATCGAGTCGGCAATAGACTTCGTCCACGACTGCGAGAGACGCGGCACTTCGATACGCTCACCGGGTTCCGGATGCACTCCATAGCAATCGAGGTATTCGAATTCATCCTTCGTTGGCGCGAGCCACATTTCGCGCAGGCGAGTGTTTTCGATGCCCAGGTAAAGCTTGCCTTGCTGGGTCAATATTTCGACGGGAAGGGCGTCGAAAAATTCATTAGCGAAGACAATCATGGGAACATCGTGCGGCGTGGTGCGTTGGACGGATTCTGGCTGGCCTTCCCCAATCGTAACTTTGCCGGCCGCGATGAAGTCTCGCAGGTTTTCGTGCAGTTTCGTCCGTAAACCGGGCGAAGACTCCTGCAATGTGTAGCGAAGAGCTGCAAAGAACTCAGGAAACTTCTTGCGTGACCAGTCCAGCACGTCGCGGGCGAACAGGCCGCGGCCAGGGCCAAGTTCGAGTATTTCAATCTCTGGCGGACGGTCGAGGGTACGCCACATTTTTTCGAATTGACGGGTCAGCAGCCGCGCGAAGACTGCATGCACGTCGCTTGACGTGTAGAAGTCTCCCGCTTTACCGAACTGCTCTGCATTGCGGGAGTAGTATCCGGCGACAGGATCGTACAAACAGATTTGCATGTAGCGAGAGAACGGGATCGGGCCGCGCGCGCGGATTTCCTGTTCGATCTGTTCGCGGAGTGACATCGCCGGGCCTCGCTGGAATTCTAGTGGAAAGACGCGGCTTGCCGCGTCTCCAGGTCAGCCCGAGATATGTGATGGAAGCGTGTGTATCCGAGTACCGGACCGCACAGATTACGCAGCCGCCCGGAGTGCACCCCGGTTGCCATGAAAGATGCGCTTGATGGGAGGCAGTGCCAGGTAAAAGATGCTGACCGCGTTGATCGCCGCAAAGACAAGCGGCAGGCCGTGGGAAGCGATCAGGACCGGCAACAACGCCATGAGACCGATCGCCGAGAACAGGAGCGTCAGCAGGCGGCCCCAGTTTTCCATTTTGAGGAGTCCGAATCCGGCGATCACGTGGAGAAGGGCGAACACAATGATGCCAAGTCCGGCCATACGTCCGAGACTGTGGAGCATGCGTTCGAGCGCATTGCCTTCGGCGGCCAACGATGCCAGTTTCGCGGCCAGGCTGGTAAACAGCAGTAGGCTCAATCCAAACAACACTCCCAACACACCGCGCAGTATCTGATAAATGCCGATCAAGGTGACGCCAAGTGGGCGCATGGCTTCCTCCGGGGAAATCGGCACGAATATATCACAGGGAAGGCCTGGTGTAGTGCCCCACCTACGCGGCTTTCGCGGGGCTATCCGGTTGTTTGCTGGCCTTATTCGTAGCGCAGCGCTTCAATAGGATCGAGGCGGGAGGCCTTGATCGCAGGCAGCATGCCACTGATGACACCGACAAATCCCAGGATCAGCGTTGAGGCAATCAGGGTGGTGGAATCAATGGTCAGATGGATGTCGCCTTCGCTGGCGTTTTCCATGAAGGCGCTCCAGAGCGTGAGTGAACCCACCGACCACGAAACGATATAAGCCAGCACAACGCCAGCAAGTCCGCCGAGCAGTGTGATCACCAGTGCTTCCGCCAGGAACTGGAAAAGAATATGCCAGCTTCGTGCTCCGAGGGCTTTTTCGACGCCGATCTCGCGGGTACGCTGGGTCACGGAAACCAGCATGATGTTCATCAGGCCAACGCCTCCGATGCCGAGGGTCAGAAGGCCGATGAAGCCGAGCAATATTTTGATTCCGGTCGTGATGATGCGCAAGTCAAGCAGGTCCGCGATCACGTCGAACACAAATATCGCGCGCTTGTCCTTCGGGTCGAACTCGTGATGAAAAGCCATCGACTGCCGGATCGCGGTGGCCACTTTTTCATGATCGCCTTCGTACTCCATCACAACCGCGTTCAGGTAATAGGTGTTCTTGATGTCACTCATGGCGCTGAACGGGATGTAAATCTTATTGTTCATGTCATCGTCACCATTCTGAACCGCGTGCTTCAGAATGCCGATGACTTCATAGGAGATTCCGTCGACACGCACCTTTTCGCCTAATGCGTTCTGGCCGGAGAAGAGCTTCCTCTTTACGTCGGAGCCGAGCACCGCAACCCGCGTATGCGTGTTTTCGTCCAGTTCAGTAAAAAACGTGCCAAACTCCACGTCCATTTTGCGCATGCGCGAATAGTAGGGATACACACCGCTCACGCTGTAACTGCCGCTACGGGTCCCGTAGCCCGCCGTGCTCTGCTTGGACGTTTCTGGAGAGAGCCGTTTGATCAACGGCACTTCGGCTTGCAGATAGTCGAGGTCGTTGACGGTCAGTTTCACTTCGGCCCCAGCCTTGGTGCCTCCGGCCTGCAGTGAAGTGCGTCCCGGGAAAATGAAAATCAGGTTTGTCCCAAACGAGCGGAACGCGACCCACAACCCGCGCTCGAACCCGGCTCCATAGGCGAGGAGCAGCACCACGGTCGCAATCCCCCACGCCATGCCGAGCATCGTAAGAACGCTGCGGCGGCGATTGTACTTGAGCGCGTTGTAGGCCTGATGTCCGAGTTCGAGGACCATAATTACTCCTGGCGCAGCGCTTCTACAGGCTGCAACAATGCCGCCTGGCGCGCTGGATAAAGTCCTGCCGCAATGCCCGCAACCGCTAACGAGAGAATGGCGACCACTGCGGACGCTGGTACGATGCGCGGCGTATCAAATCCTTCGGGCGCCGGCAACATCGCGAGGAGTGAAACAAAGCCGCCGACTACGAGCAGTCCTATACCGCCGCTTAACGCGGTCAGGAATGCTCCCTCGACGAAGAACTGGGTCAGGATCGCGCGGTGGGTTGCGCCGAGAGCTTTGCGCAAGCCAATTTCACGGGTGCGTTCGGTGACCGATACCAGCATGATGTTGATGATGCCGATTCCGCCGAGGCCGAGTGTCACGACGCCGACCACTCCCAGAAACCAGTCCATGGCATCGAATATCTTGCCGACTTTCTGGTTGTTTTCGATTGTGTCCCAGTCGCCAAAGGAGTCTTCCAGCTTGGGATCGAACCCGTGGCGTCGAGCGATGATGTCGTGCAGTTCGTTCCGGGCCTGGAGATGTTGCGCGGGCGTGGTTGGACGATAGTTCAGAAATGAGATTGCATCTTCGGAGTTCTGTTCCTTCAGCGGAAACAGGCCGCGCATGGTTTCGATCGGGATAAAGATGCGGGCATTCGTCCCGTTATTGCCGTCCTGACCGACTTTGGCGACCACGCCAATAATTTCAAAACGCGAGCCGTTCAGCAGGACGGTTGAACCCACCGCCTCATTGCCCCCTGGGAAAATGTTTTTCAGCAATTCCCAGCCGACTACCGCGACCCGTCGTCCTTCGGTGTTGTCTTCCTCGTTGAACCAGCGCCCCGTGCCGACGGGGACATTGCGAATCTGGTTATATTCGGGGGCGATTCCAAAGATCTGCCCATTGGTGGTACCGAAGTCGCTGACAGCCCGGATATCCTCGCGGTTCAAAACTGGAGAAATATTCTTTAAGGAGTGGGCATCGCGCCGTATCGCCAGATAATCCTGATAGGTGAAGTGGTAACTGCGTCCAGAAAGCGAATTGCCCGCGACCGCCGGGATGCGTCCCGGGAACATGAACATGATGTCCTGTCCGAGAGTGGCGAGCTGGCGAGTCTGTCCGCTACGGAAGCCCTCACCCAGACCGACCAAAAGCAACAGGGAACCAACCCCCCAGGCGATTCCGAACATGGTCAGAAACGAGCGCATCTTGTGTGCCCACAAGGTGGCCAACGACTGGCGGACGATCTCAATGAGCATTCGCATAGGCTTGTTTCCGCTGGGGCAAGTCGAGGAAAGGGCATCCACCACCCCGCCCTCTGATTGATACGGCGGGACGAGACGCACGGTTCCCACAAAAAGCGCCAGTTCCTAACTTAGACTCCAGCAACGGGTTGGACGTTAGCAGCGCACCGATGGACGGCTGGGTCCGTCGCAATATTCACAGCATTTCGCTCACCGCTAACCCGCGGGCACGTCTAAGCATGCGCTATCTCCATGCAGATCTAGAATCTGGAATCCCGATCGAATACCAACATCTGCATTACCGGGGTAGCCCCAGGAGGCTCTCGCCCATGATTCGCTTCGCCCTACGAGGAATGATTTTCAGCGTGATGTTAGCGACGTTGTGCGGACTCAGCTCCGCACAGTCTTTCGTGTTGGACCTGCCGCGGCCCAGCCAAGGCGCAAAGATCACGCAACGGGTCGGCATCACCGACGTCACGATTTCTTATCACCGTCCGCTGGTCAACAATCGCAAAGTCTGGGACGGCCTGGTTCCCTACGGGAAAGTCTGGCGTGCTGGGGCCAACGAAAATACCACGATCACATTCAGCGATCCGGTCATGATCGAGGGCAAGCCGCTCGACAAAGGGACTTACGGCCTGCACATGATCCCCACCGCCGACGATTGGACGATTATCTTTTCGAAGAATTCGACTTCCTGGGGCGCCTTCACCTATGACCAGGCCGAGGATGCGCTGCGCGTCAACGTCAAGCCGCAAGCGGCCGAAATGCACAATGCATTGACCTACGATTTCGACCAGTTGACTGCTAGTTCCGCGGTGGCCGTCCTGGAGTGGGAGAAGGTCGCGGTTCCGTTCAAAATCAGCGTCGACGTTCATGAAGTGGTGCAGGCAAGCCTAAAGAAACAACTCCGTAACCTGTCGCAGTACACCTGGATCAGCGGCGACGACGCGGCGAATTATCTGCTCGCGGAGAAAGTTGCGCTCGACGATGCCCTCAAGTATGTCGACGCGTCGATTACGAACGAAGAACGCTACGACAACGAGATGACCAGATCGAACGTGCTCGCGGCACTCAACCGCAAGGATGAAGCAGCTGCAGCAGAAAAGAAAGCTCTGGCATTGGCAAACCCCTTGCAAATGCACACCTATGCCCGCAACCTGCAAGGACAAAAGCGCGCGGACGACGCGTATGCAATATTCCGCGACAACGCCAAGAAGCACCCCGAGATGTGGTTCACTCATGCCGGGATGGCTCGCGTGTTGTCAGGCCAAGGAAAATTCGATGACGCGGCGAAGGAAATGAAGATCGCGCTGGAAAAAGCGCCTGACAATCAGAAAACTTACGTTGACGGACTGGTGAAGAAACTGGAATCGAAGCAGGACATCAATCAATAGCATCTGATGATGCGGGGCTGCCGACTCGCGCAGCCCTTGCATTTTCCTGTGCCCGCGTGTCATCAATAATCCAGGAGATCAAGCATGAAGCAAATTGCCCTGTTCGCAGTTCTGGCCATGTCATTTTTCGCCCAGGCTCAGAATCCAAAAGCATCCACGCTCAAAACCGTTCTACTGGAGCAACTACGAACCACGCACAACGTGAAGGATTGGTTTGTTCCCGCCAATGTCGCAGTGGAAGGCCTCACTCCGGAGCAAGCCAGTTGGACCGACGGGCACGGCAATCATTCGGTCGGCCAGCTTGCCTACCACTTGATCTTCTGGAACCGTCACGCACTTGCCACATTCAAGGGCGAAAAGCCAGCCAAGTTCGAAGGCGACAACAAAGAGACGTTCAACAAATTCGACAGCAAGACTTGGCCCGCGACTGTAAAGCAACTCGATGAAGTGATGACGGAGTGGGAAAAAGCCGTGGAAGCAGCGGACGAGAAAAAAGTGGAAGCCGCGGCGTCCACGATCGCCCACATCGGGGCACACAATGCGTATCACATCGGACAGATCATTTACGTCCGCAAACTTCAGGGCTCCTGGGATCCGGAGAAAGGTGTGAAATAGGCCTCACGAAGCAAGGGTGTGCGCCCATCTCTGCGACAGCCGTGACTCACCTGCGCCATCAGTTCACAATGAACTTTGTGGCACTGGTGGCAGTTCCTCCCGGCGTGGTCACCGTGATCGCTCCAGACTTGGCTCCGACCGGCACCGTGGCGGTAATCTGTGTGTACGAGTCCACCGAGAACTGGGCGCTCTTGGTGCCGAATGCCACCTTCGTGGCCCCGGTAAAGCTGTTGCCGGTGATCACGACCTGAGAGCCCACCGGCCCGCTGCCCGGGCTGAAGTTTCCCACTGCCGGGACAACGAGGAATTTCTGGCTGCTCTTCAACGTGCTATGAGCAATCGAGACGGTCACGAAACCGGTAGTTGCCTGGAATGCGACAAAGGCGGTGATGTACGTGTCAGAAAAAATATTCGCGGAAGCCGGCTGGCCGTTGAACTTGACACTCGTCGTTCCCAGCAGCCCTTCGCCCAGAATTTCGACAGTTTGTGAAGGCACCCCGAAGGACGGATTCACAAGGACGAACGGCTTGAGTCCGATGTCGTAGCTGAAGAACGCTCCATGACCTGCCGCACCCCCCGTCGTGGCCTCGCCGTAGAGCTTCCCGTTCGTGTGTTGCCGGAGTGTAGCCGTCGGGAGTGAACCAGTTGCGGCAACGAAGTCATACAACTTCGCGTACACACCGCCCGACGTAATGCGGAAGAGAGATCCCGCGGAGTTGGTTCCACCCGCGGACGTCACGCCATAGAATTTCCCGTCACTGGCCTGTACCAGGCCCGCGTAAGGCTGGTTTCCGTCAGGACTCCCATTCGTGCGATCGAAATTGTAGAGTACGGTTAGTTTTTTCTTGGCGGTGAGTTTGAAGACAATGCCACCACTGTTCTTGGTTCCCCCATCTCGTGCCGTCCCATAAAAGTTGCCGTCGGAGCCTTGCACCAGGGGAGCAAAAATGTTGGAACCGTGAGTCGAGTCGAAGTTGTAGAGAACAGTGAGGGTGCCACCGGGAGTGATCTTGAATGCCGTACCAAATCCAAGGGTTCCGCCTACCTTGGTGGTGCCGTAGAGATTTCCGTCTCGTGCCTGAATGAGCGGCGCGATCGGAGTCGAACCATGAGTGCCGTCGAAGGCATAGAGCACACTGAAATTCCCGCCTGATGTGATCTTGTACACCGCGCCGAAGCCCAAGGCGCCCGTCGATGTGACCCCGTAGTAGTTCCCATCGGTAGCCTGAATCGGCGGCGCATAGGGGTTTCCTCCTTCGGCGAGCGCGAAGTTATGGAGTGTAACCGGAGCGCTTCCGGGGACGAACTTAAACACGGTTCCGAAAAAGTTGGCGCCGTTATTGAAAGTCGCACCGAGAAAACTGCCGTCGGCGGCCATGGTGAGTCCGCTGTAGGGATTCACGCCGATCGTGTTATCGAAGCTGTACAAATCGGTGTACACGCCGGCGGGAGTGACTTGAAAAATGCCGCCTCGCCCGGAGGTTCCACCCAATTGAGCCGTGCCATAGAGGTTTCCATCGCGACCCTGGGCCAGGATTCCCGGATACTGCGGCGCCGAGAGGCCAGGTGTATTGAAGTCATGCAGGTCGGTGTACTGCGCTTGGACGACAGGAATTCCGAACACGGCGATCGCCATGGCCGCTACCAAAGCCATCACATGCAGTTTGCCACTCCATTGCCTGGTCATAGATTCTCCTGGGATAGCGGTTTACCGAGCACGCGTCGTCAAGAGGCGCACTTCTTCCTTCACTCTGTAATGTGCAATAGCAGGGGAAATCAGCTCACAAAATCACGACAAATTCTCCAACCGGAGAATCATGCCGCCCCACGTGTGACACGCCTGAGGGAGGAGTCACAATGCGACAGCGCGCTGAACACTGAAGATCCGCAAGGTCGAGTAAAGGATTGGAGTGTGCTTGCCGCCGGGGGAGACCGCGCGCGACGAGTATATGCCAGCCGGCTGCGAATCGCCAGCTCAGTACCAACTCGCCAACATGTTGCCAGATCCGGCAAAAGGCAAGCCTGGCGGGCTATTCAGGACCAAGGCTTCAGGCTGAAACAGGTATTGCGGTCGTGTAGAACAGCCGGCACTAAAACCGAACAGTCATTGAACCGCTCGCTATTTCGACGCCGCAGCCTCAACGTTCGTTTCCGGATAGTCGAAGACACCGCGACCTGACTTGCGCCCCAATCGTCCGGCCTTCACATACTGCGCCAGCAACGGGCACGGCCGGAATTTCTCACCCAGGCTCTTGTGCAGGTATTCGAGAATATGGAGTCGAGTATCCAGGCCAACCAGGTCAACCAGCTCAAACGGGCCCATGGGGTGGTTCAGTCCCAATTTCAGGGCCTTGTCGATGTCTTCAGCGCTCGCGATGCCTTCCTGCAGCATATAGAAAGCTTCGTTGCCGATCATGGCGTTGATACGGCTGGTGACAAAGCCGGGCGATTCCTTGATCACGACGACTTCTTTTCCCATTCTCTTGCCGACCTCAACCACAGTGGCCAGCGTATCGTCGTCCGTTTCCAGCGCGCGTACTACTTCCAGCAACTTCATCTTGTGTACGGGATTGAAGAAGTGCATTCCAATGCATTTCTTGGCGCGGTAGGTAACGCTGGAAATTTCCGTGACACTGAGGGAAGAAGTGTTGGACGCGAGAATCGTCGTCGGGCGACAGATCTTGTCGAGTAAGGTGAAGATCTCGATCTTCGATTCCATCTCCTCGGGAACGGCCTCGATAACAAGATCGGCTTCGCGCGCCGCCTGCTCGACGGAACCCGCATACTCGATCCGCGCAAATGCAGCTTCGGCCGCTCCCGCACTGACTTTGCCGAGTTCGACAGCCTTGTCGAGATTGGCGCGGATTTCCGTTTCTGCCTTGCGCAGCGCGTTGGGAAGGAGATCTTCGAGAATGGTGCGATAGCCGCCGAGGGCGGCGGCATGGGCAATTCCCCGCCCCATCAGGCCCGCCCCGATCACGGCGACGGTCTTCACGTCAGACACTACTTTCCTCCGCCTTCCAGTTGCTGGAGCACCGTGACAAAGTTGGGGTCGGACTTGCGCATGTATTCCGACAGGCGTTTGCGTTCTTCTTCGGTCATCGATGGAACGCCGACGGTGATCCGCCGCAGCGTTGCGGCGATGTCGTCGACGTAGTTCATCATACGAATAAATTCTCCAGTGGCAGACATGAAGGCTCCTTGCGTTATTCCGGCCGCGCGGCACAGGGTAAACAGAGCGCCGCCGACAGGGTACCTTTTCATTTTCAATGGGTGGAGCCGATTAGTAAAGGCGGTGCGAGAAATCAGTAGAAACCTTGGTGCGGATACACTCGATGCTCACCATCTCCTATCGCGAAAGCCGAACCCGAATATCGAACGCACTTCGATTTCCTTGACTGCTGATCGGCGCAGAAAAAAGGGCAACCACCGAGTCTGGTGGCTGCCCTGCAAGCAGAAATGGCAGTCAGGCATGCCATTCCGCATCACATTGAACTTAGCGAGCGTGCGCCGACTGGTGTCCCCAGCGGCTCTGGATCGCCTTGAAAGAAACTGCCTGGTACAAGGCCGACAGTCCAACCAAAACATAAACGACCGCGCTGAGCGAGGAGGTTTCGCCGAACTTCATGCCGAAGATCGTCGCCACCAGATCGAAGTGGGCTGCACCCACCAGCCCCCAGTTGAGTCCACCCACCACCAGAAGTACACCTGCGATGACATCAAGAGTTTTCATGTTGATTTTCCTTTCTCCTATTCTTTGGGCAAAAGCACGGTGTCGATCACGTGAATCACGCCGTTCGAGGCCATTACGTCGGCCTTGATTACCTTGGCGTCATTGACCATGACCGTTCCGCTGGCTGCGCTGATGGAGACGTCCTGGCCCCCGACGGTCTTTGCCGAAGAGAGCGTCATCACTTGCTTCGCGGTCACGTCGCCGGAAACCACGTGATAGAGAAGAATCGACTTCAGCTTTTCCTTGTTCTCGGGTTTCAGAAGTGTCTCCACTGTGCCCGCGGGCAACTTGGCGAATGCTTCGTCGGTCGGTGCGAATACGGTGTAAGGGCCCTTGCCCTTCAGAGTCTCGACCAAACCGGCCGCTTGCAGCGCGGTAGCCAGGGTGTGGAATGAGCCGGCGGCTACGGCCGTATCAACGATGTCCTTTTTTGCCGAACCGGCCGAAGCCGGGATGGCAACTGCGAGGACGCTGAGGATCAATGCAAAACTGGTTGCCTTCACTTTGTTCTCCTTCGTTTTTTACGCCTTACTTTTTCTGGAAAAGCACCTTTTGGCTTTCTTTTTTCACGGGTGCGATGTATTAACTATAGAGAACATTTATTATCTCAACAGGATAATCAGCTAGGATTTGCAATCCATTTCAATGCCGGTGAAATTCTGGGTGGTTATTGGATTGCCAGGAAAACAGGAGGCATGTGAGCACTAAAACTATCAATGACGGTCTTCGTCCCTATGCCATCGGAGAGAAGTTGCGGGCGTTGCGGCTCCGCAAGAGCATGGGACTTGTGGAACTGGGCAAGCACACGGGACTCTCGGCGGCCATGCTTTCGAAACTCGAACGGGGCAAGCTGTTTCCCACGTTGCCGACCTTGCTGCGGATCGCCATGGTGTTCGGTGTCGGCCTCGAACACTTCTTCACCGACGAGCGCAAGCGGCACGTGGTGGCGATTGCGCGTAAAGGCGAGCGTTTGCGCTTTCCCGCCAGTCCGGGCGGCGGCAGCGTTGCCTACAATTTTGAGAGCCTCGACTTCAAAGCAACCGAACGAAGGTTGAACGGTTTCTATGCGGAATTCGAACCGATTTCCCCGGAGAAGGCCCGAGCCCACCAGCATCCTGGAGCGGAATTGATCTACCTCATGGCGGGCCAATTGGAACTTACGATTGGCTCAGACAAGTTTGTTCTGGAAGAAGGGGACTCGGTGTATTTCGACGGCGTCGTTCGCCACAGCTATCACCGACTGGGTAAGGGACCGTGCACGGGAATTGTTGTCACGGCTTGAACAGAACTAATCCATCTTGTGGAAACGGCGGAAGCCAGCATAGCCTTCCTTGCCCATGTAACGTTCCAGAACCGAGGGATCGGTCTCGCGAAGATCGACGATCACCAGACCGTCGACGACATCCGAGAACTTGCGGTCGAGGTTGAAGCCGACCAGTTTCCCACCCACTTTGTCATACTGACGGATCAGAATGGGCACGCCTTTACCATCTTCTTCGACGTCAGAGATGGGCTCACCCAATTCGTCGAGGTTGTGCAACGCATCGCACAAGGCCCGGCAATCCAAGCCGCGCAATTTCGGAGTTCGGAACGGCGTCCGCGGCTGAATGAGATCGACAAACTCGCGACCATCATCACGGGACTCGAAGTATTGCACGATCATCTCGCGCGACAGGCGGCTGTATTCGTTGCTGATACTGACCGCCCCGAACAACACGGGAGTTTCTGGACGGGCAGCAACGAACCGGGCTATTCCCTTCCACAACTGCAGCAGCGGTGCATATTGCCGCTGATACTCGGCGCGTACAAACGAACGGCCGAGTTCGAGAGCCGAACCGATCTTCATGAACAAGCGTTCGTCGTAACGGAATACGGTGTTCGTGTAGAGACCCTTAATCCCGTGCGCGCGAATAATCTCGTCGGTATTACCGGCGCGGTACGCTCCCGCCAGTTCCTGCTTCGGCTTGTTCCAGAGCAATAGATGCCAATAGTAGTTGTCGAATTGATCGAGGTCGGTGCGTTTGCCGGTGCCCTCTCCCGCAGCGCGAAAGGTAATTTCGCGCAGACGTCCGAGCTCTTCCAACAGATGCGGCATCTCGGCGGCACGGGCCGCATACACGGCAAATTCGCTGCTCTCAGTCAGCAGTTGGTCGGCTGGCAGAGCCTCAATATCGTGCACCAGGAGACTCTGCGGCACAGCAGCGGTGATTGCCTCCTGGGCCTTTTTCGGGAGCACAGCCCGCATCCGGGTGGGAAGAGAGAGCGATTTCTTGCCGCGCTGGGCGAGCAGGTAGGTCCGGAGGCGCAAATACTCGGTGGCTTCCCGGTCATCCTCGATGTTGACGATCAATTCCGAAGGGATCGAAGTGCCCACGCGCACTTCCAGCTTCTTGCCGCGCTGTTGCAGAAATTCCTGAATGAGCACCAGCGTTCGCAGCCGTGGATGGATCATGCCCAACAACTGAAACGTCACGCTGTTGTGTCCACAGAAATATACGGGAAGCGCGCTGGCTCCGGTCTTGCGAATCAGACGGGCGGCAACCGTGTTCCATGCCGGATCTGCGATCTGACCTTGTCCAACATTGAACTGTGAAACTTCGCCCGCCGGGAATACAGCCAGCGCTCCACCTTGCTGGAGCCACTCGATGGCCTGCTTCAATGCCCTGAGGTTCTTTTCCACCGAAGTGGGCGAATGGAAGGGGTCAACGAAAAAACAGTGCTCGCTGAGTTCAGGGATTCCTTCCAGCAATGAGTTGGTGATGACCCGCACGTCCGGGCGAACGCGCGATAGCAGCACTCCTAGAGCAGCACCGTCGAGCACGCCAAACGGATGGTTCGCAACGGCGACCAGGGGCCCTTTGGCAGGAATGCGTTCTAGATCGGCCGGCTGGAGTTCCAAGTCCACCTGCATCTCTTCCAGGAGAGTTTCCAGGCGAAATCCGTTCGGCGCCGAGCGCACGCGCTCGTACAATTCGCGCATTTCGGCCATCGGAATCAGCTTGCCCGCGAACGCGGGAAGTCCGGGAAGTTGCGGCGAGCCGGTCCAGAAGTCCCGCCTGCGGTTCCTCATGCTTGGCGATCTGCGCATAACAAATTTTCGCCTAGCTCCCTTTGCAGCCGTGTGAAGAAACGGTTAAAGGTTCGTGAACAGTGTCCCTAAAGTAACTCCCTGAAAGATACTCGATTTGTAGTTTGGCGAATCGTGACGGAGGTCACAATACCAACGGCAGGCGGCACACGAGGGTAATGGCAATGAGAGTCCCGGAGACCGCGATTGGTCAGGCTATCCACTCTTCAACGGTAACTTTGGGTAAGGGCTGCGGGAGGCGGTCTGCTACTTCCGCAATTGCAGAAAGCCTCGCGGCCAGCTCGGCGCGTAGCATTTCCGGGCGGAAACGCCAACGCCAGTTACCCTCGGGCTTGCTCGGAATATTCATGCGAGCTTCACTGCCCAGCCCAAGAGCGTCCTGGAGCGGTACTACGCATAGACCAGCGACTGAGTTGATCGCACACCGGATCATTGCCCAGTTCACACCGTCGTCGCTGGGGCCAAAGTACGAACTGGCATGCCGTCGTTCTTCCTCCGACGTGCCCGACTCCCACCATCCCAGGATCGTATCGTTGTCGTGCGTGCCGGTGTATACGACTTTGTCGACGGAGAACTGATGAGGAAGGTGAGCATGCGCGCCGGCGTCGCCAAAACCGAATTGCAACACGGCCATGCCAGGAATGTTCAACCGCTCACGCAATGCATGGACATCGGGTGTGATGTAACCGAGATCCTCGGCGAAGAACGGCAGGCCTCCAAGAACATCCCGAAGATGAGTAAACAGATCGTCTTTCGGGCCGTCGACCCAGTGTCCATTGATCGCCGTACTCTCATTGGCGGGAATTTCCCAGAATTGCGAAAACCCGCGAAAATGATCGAGCCGGATGTAGTCGAAGTTGTGAGTTGCCCAGCGCAGCCGGTCGATCCACCACGAATAGCCTTGCGTCTGCATCACGTCCCAACGGTAGAGAGGATTCCCCCAGCGCTGTCCGGTCTTGCTGAAAAAATCTGGCGGAACGCCGGCAACGACTTCGGGCTCGAGTTCAGGAGTGAGGCGAAACAGATCGGGATGAGTCCAGACATCGGCGCTGTCAAGATTCACGAAGATGGCGATGTCTCCTACCATGCGAATCGAACGCTCGGCGCAATAGGCGCGGAGCGCCTGCCACTGCTCGAAGAAGAAAAATTGGACCACGCTGCGAGTTTCCAGATCGTTGTGTAGTTCGGTGCGCTTCTTCTCCAGCGCGTCAGGATCACGGTGCGCCAATTCACGCGGCCACCGGTTCCAACTCTCCAGCTTCAAATGCGAACGTAAGCCGTCAAACAGGACGAAGTCGTCGAGCCACCAGCGATTGCCTTCGCGAAATCTGTCGAAACGGTTACGAGCGGCCGGCGAAGCCGATTGCAGGAAATTGTGAGCCGCTTCGAAGATTAGCGGCATCTTCTGTTTGAAAATTCGTTGATAGTCGACCGGTTCGATGGCGCCGGAACTGGAACTGACTTGCGCGCGGTCGATCCAGCCGTGGTCAGCCAGGCGCTCCAGGCTGATCAGGAGCGGGCTGCCCGCAAACGCAGATGTTGAGGAGTAAGGAGAGTTTCCGTAGCCTAGCGGCCCCAATGGAAGGACTTGCCAGAGGCCTTGTTTCGCAGATGCG
The DNA here is from genome assembly GCA_016196065.1 of Acidobacteriota bacterium. Taxonomy (NCBI): domain Bacteria; kingdom Pseudomonadati; phylum Acidobacteriota; species Acidobacteriota bacterium. Next base: position 72,558 of record JACPYL010000025.1, read on the forward strand.
AGATAGTCGGCGAACGCGTAGGCGGCTGGACCAAAGTCGCCGATCCCACCGCGGGAAGGCAGTGAGGTGGGATGGAGGAGGATGCCGCTGGCGCGGGGAAAAGACATTAAAACCAGTTCTCGGTTCTCAGTTCTCAGTTCTCAGGCAAACTTTTTAGGTCCCAGTCCCGGCTCAGCGATTTTTCGCTGAGAACCGGGAACTGAGAACTGGCAACTGGCTTCTATGATCCTTCTTCGGCGCCGCGTTTGGTCAGGTTCTTGATTTCTTCCTGATTGACTTTGAGCTTCTTGGACTTTTCCATGTCCTTACGCATGTTCGAAACGAAGAGCGAGAACATCTGGTTCTGCTTAGCGTCCACCAGAGTCTGCCGAATCTGATCTTTTTGCGCCGCAAAATCCTGGTCAGTGGGAGCCTTCTTGTCGACGATTTGCCCAACCACTCCATTCGCACCCGTAGTGATGGGGCCACTGATCTCGCCTGATTTCAGGCTGAACAGGGAACTTGCTGCACCCGCCAGCGAACCGACATCCGGAACCTGTCCGTCTGGCGCAACCAGTTCGCTGGTCTTCACCGCAGCCCCGAGTTCTTTCGCGGCCTTTTTCAGATCGTGACCTGCCTTAGCGCGGTCAGAGAGTTCCTGCGTCTTCTGTTGCAAAAGGAAACTCGCTCGTTCGTTCTTGAATTCCGTTTCCACGCGAGCATGCGCCTCTTCGAACGTGGGTGTCGCGGGTGGCTTGGTCGCTACCAATTCGAAGATCACCGCGCCCTGCGGAACCTGGACAGCGTCTGCCGGGGCCTTTTCACGCTCGTTGAAAATCGTCTCCATTAATTCTGGAGTCGCTTCCAACCCGGGGAGGCGATCCTGTCGGCTGAAGAACTCTGTGGTGACGAGATGCGAACCCTTGGCTGCGACTGCCTTCTCCAGGCCGTCCGTACGAGCCTGGCTCAACAGCGAATTCGCTGCGACTTCGTTGGCATGTGCGGATTTCGCTTCCCGTACCTTGCCTTCAATCTCGTCCTTCACTTCCGCGAGCGTCTTGACGTGTGCTTCCTGCTTGTCGAGCACGTGGATAATGTGGAAGCCGTAGCTGCTCTTCACCAGGTCGCTGGTCTGTCCCTTGGCGAGCGAGAATGAGGCTTTTTCAAACTCGGGAACGGTGCGGCCTCGACCAATCCAGCCGAGTTCTCCACCGTTCTTCGCGCTTACCGTGTCCTCGGAAAATTGCGATGCCAATTTCGCGAAATCGCCACCCGCTTTTACCTGCTTCAAAACATCATCGGCCTTCTTGCGAGCCGCTTCGACGCCCTTCTCATCGACCTTGCCGTCCGCACCGGGCAAAGGAGTCTTGATGAGGATGTGGGTGACTTTAGCCTGCTCGGGCACGCGATACTCATCCCGATGCTGGTCGTAATACGCCTGCAATTCCTGGTTATTCACCGCCATGTCTTCCGGCTTAACGGCGGTGATGATGGCGTATCTGATCTGGCGCTTTTCCGGAATTGAATTGTTGTAGGTGACTTTGTTGCGATCGTAGAAAGCTTTCAGTTCCTGATCCGTCGGATGCAAGCCCTTCAGAATGTCAGCCTGCGTAAGAACGGCGTAGTCGAATTTGATCTTGGTATTGCGGCGATCGAATTCCGCGCGGACCTCCGGATCACCGACGAACGCGCTGCCGGAAATCAGAGCGCGCAACTTGCGAATCAGGATGTATTCCTTCTCGAGATTTTCGAATTGCGGGATCGTCAAGTCGGCGCGCTGCGCAAAGTTTTCGTATTCCGCCTGGCCGACAAACTTGCCATCAGGGAACAGCATGGTTGAGAGCGGGCCGTTCTTTAGTTCGTCACGCAATTCGTCGTCGCTGACGCGCAGTCCCATACGGTGTGCTTCGGCAACCAGGGCCTTCTCGTTGATCAATTGCTCGGCAGCCTGGCCGGCAAAGAATGGCAGCAACATGGCCGCCTGCTCGCCGCCCTTGGGAAACTGTTGCCGAACCATCATCCGGGCTTCGCGCTGGACTTCGAGCGAGGTCACTTCCTCATCGCCAATGGTGGCGACAACGCCCTTGGGAGGTGCTCCAATACCGAAACTGGAGGCTACACCGCCCGGAATGAGCGTGATCACCATGCCAGCACAAATGACGAGAAGCATCCCGCCCAGGATAATTTTCAGGGTTGGCCCTGCGCTTTGAAGAGTTCGAATCATGATTCAGGTCGCTCCAGATCAAAAACCGGAATTCTTGATTATAAACCAGCGCGGCTCTGTCCCTCATGCCACATCGACGGAAGCACGGCAATTCGGCAAAATCTCTTTATTGAAACGTATTAATAAAATCACTAGGAACTAACGCTCTGTTCCGGCAGAATAGGTGGCGCATACATTTAGCCTTTTCCGAGGGATTCCATGAACATGATCCGGCCCCTGCTTTCGGCTGTTGTCGCCATCTTGCTGTGTGCTACGAGTTACGCGCAGCCAGCCTCCAAGTCCGCTGATGAAAAGCTCTCCCTGAATGACGGGTGGGCACTGCAATCCTCTGCCAAAGTCTCGGAGAAGGGCGAGGCGATCGCTGCTCCTTCGTTTCAGCCGAAGGATTGGATCAAAGCCAATGTTCCTTCCACCGTGGTCGCGGCCCAGGTCAAGAATGGGCTGCTCCCCGACCCACTCTTCGGAATGAACCTCCGGCAGTATCCGGGCGTGTCGTATCCAGTCGGCTTTAATTTTTCGAATGTACCCATGCCTCCCGACAGCCCGTACGCCGTGTCGTGGTGGTATCGCAAGCAATTCACCCTGCCCAAAGATTTTTCGGGCAAAACCGTCTGGCTGAATTTTCGAGGCATCAACTATCGTGGAAATATCTGGCTGAACGGTAAGCAGATCGCCAACTCCAATCAAGTCGTGGGAGCTTGGCGCACCTACGAATTCAATGTCACGGCGGATGTGAAGCCCGGCGAGAACGTCATTGCCACCCAGATATGGGCTCCGACGGACACCAGCCTGGCGATCACGTTTGTCGACTGGAACCCGGCCCCTCCCGATAAGAACATGGGCGTATGGCGAGATGTGTACCTGAAAGCCAGCGGACCAGTCGCAGTGCGCTATCCGGCGGTTGTGTCGAAGGTGGACTCTCCCGGCAACAATGCCGCTCACCTGACCGTCACGGCGCTGCTCAAGAATGGTTCCAATCAGCCGGTCAAGGGAACTCTCAAGGGCAAGATTGAGAAAGTTGAATTCAGCCAGGATGTGGAGCTGGCAGCTGGTGAAAGCAAGGATGTTGTTTTCACTCCCAGCAGCTTCTCACAATTGAATTTTTCCAATCCGCGCTTGTGGTGGCCGACCCAGATGGGGACGCCGAATCTGTATGACCTCGACTTATCCTTTGAGGTAAACGGCAAAGTCTCGGACTCCGGACACAGTCAATTTGGTATCCGCGAGATCACTTCGGAAGTTGCCGAGCACGCGCCCAATCGCTTCAAGCTCCTGTTCAAGGTCAACGGAAAGAACATCCTGATTCGCGGGGCGGGCTGGACTCCGGACATGATGGTTCGTCCCGATCCCGCGCGCATGGTCGACGAGTTCAAGTACGTGCAGGATATGGGCCTGAACACGGTCCGACTGGAAGGCAAGCTCGAGCCGGAATTGTTTTACGAGACGGCTGACCGGATGGGCATTCTGGTCATGGCTGGGTGGTGCTGCTGCGATCACTGGGAGCATTGGGGAAATTGGGCGCCGGAAGATTTCGATATCGCCAAGGCTTCCTTGCGCGACCAGATGTACCGGCTCCGGAGTCATCCGAGCATGGTGATGTGGTTGAACGGCAGCGACAATCCGCCGCCGCCCGACGTCGAAGAGATGTACTTGAAGATCGAAAAGGATTTGCTCTGGCCGAATCCGATTGTGTCCTCTGCCACCGCGAAGCCGGCGACCATCACGGGCGCGAGCGGCGTGAAGATGTCAGGTCCATACGAGTATGTGGCGCCGTCCTACTGGGCAACGGATCCACACCGCCCGTTGAATGAACAGGGCTGCAACGCGGGCGGATGCGGCGGTGCCTACGGCTTCAATTCCGAAACCAGCATGGGACCAGCCGTGCCGCCGATTGAAAGCATCCGGAAAATGGTGCCGAAAGACCACATCTGGCCGATTGACGAGTACTGGAATTTCCACGCCGGCGGTGGTGCGTTCAAGACCATCCAGGTCTTCATCGACGCGCAGGACAATCGCTACGGCAAGTCGACGAGCGCCGAACAGTTCACGTACCGTTCGCAGCTCATGACCTATGAGGGCGTACGCGCGATGTTCGAGGCGTATAGCCGCAATAAATACACTTCGACCGGCGTGATCCAGTGGATGCTTAACAATGCCTGGCCTTCGATGATCTGGCATCTCTACGACTATTATTTGCAGCCGGGCGGCGGATATTTCGGCGCTAAGAAAGCCACGCAGCCGTTCGATCCGGTCTACGGATACGATGATCACTCCGTATGGCTGGTCAGCAGCAAATACGAAGATGCGAAGGGACTGAAACTCACAGCCCGTATCCTGAACGTGGATGCGACCGAGAAGTTTTCGAAAGAAATTACTCTCGACGCGCCCGCCGACAGCACGGCGAAGGTCCTGGAACTGCCGCAAGTGGACGGCCTGTCCACGGCCTATTTCGTGGATCTGCGCGTAATGGACGCCAGCGGGAAATTGGTCGGGTCGAACTTCTACTGGCTCTCCACCAAGAACGAAACCATCGATTGGACCAAATCCAACTGGTACACCACACCGACGGAAACCTATGCCGACTATACGGCGCTCGCGCAGTTGCCCAAGGTGAAGCTGAATGTTTCCAGCCGCACCGAGAACAAAGGGCACGAAGCGATCACGCGAGTATCGCTTGAAAATCCCAGCAAAAGTGTTGCTTTCTTTGTCCGGATGAAAGTCAACAAGGGCAAAGGCGGCGATGAAATCCTTCCGGCGGTCTGGCAGGACAACTACGTCTCATTGCTCCCTGGCGAAAAGCGCGAGATCACGGCGACGTATCGCATTGCCGATCTTGGTAACGCGAAGCCGGAGGTTGAAGTGCAGGGATGGAACGTGGAGTAGGAACTGAGGTCAGAGGTTTGAGGTCGGATTGCAGAGGTGAACTCCTACGAGTTCGAACGACCTCTTCAATCTGACCTCTCACCTCTGACCTTGCATTACTGCATTACTCTTCCGCGGGCACGTCGAAGTTCACCAAGTTGCTCTGGAAGCCCTTCGTTTTCCACGCCCCGTACGCGATGCCGGCGATCATCCAGATTGAACCGGCAATCAGTGCCAGTTTCGACAGGTGAATCCAGATAAAGAAGCAGATCACGAAGCCCAGCACCGGCGGGATCAACTGTCCGAGCGTACGATCCGCGCCCCGAACATAGTAGTGGGTAAGCGCTGCTAAATTGACGCCCATGAATGCAATCAGTGCGCCAAAATTAAGCAGTTGCGCGCCATTGTCGTAGCTCACGATAAAAGCGCCAATGAGCGCAATCACGCCGACGAAGATCACATTGTTCGCAGGAATGCGAGTTTTCGGGTGGATGGCGCCAAAGAACTTCCTTGGGATCGCATCACTGCGTCCCATGCCATACAGCAAGCGAGCCGCTCCCAGTTGCGCTCCCATGCCGGATCCGATGGTGGCAATGAGCAACGTGAGGCTGATCGCTTTCGTCAGCAAAGGGCCCCCGGCAATCGCGGACACGTGGCTGAATGCGTTCTCCACTTCGGCATCCCCAAAAATGTACTGCTTGCTGAGTAGCTGCGCGCCGTATACCTCTGCCGAAGCCAGAAACCCAGTAATCACGCAGACCAGCACCGTGGCCAGGAAGATATTCCGCTTGGGATTTTCGACTTCTTCCGACAACGTCGAGATGCCGTCGAACCCAATGTAGGTGAGTACCGCGACCGAGGTTCCGTGAAACACCCGGCCCACCGTGAAGGTCTCGGGGTTAAAGAACGGGCGCAAGAAATACGACTCCGGATACTGGGGCAGGTGGAAGATGTAGCGAATCGTGTACCAGAAGAACGCAATAATCACCGCGCCCATGATGGCGCACAGCGTTTGATTGATCCGGGCCGAGGTCTTCACGCCGCGCAGATTCAGTACTGTGAACAACACCGCAAAAATGATCGGCCAGAGCAGGCCAGGATAAGGAAGCTGATAGCGAGTTCCCGTCAACAGATCAGCCATGGCTTTCGAACACCAGATCGTGCAGATCAACGGATTAAGGATGTAATCCATCGTCATGCTCCATCCGGTCACATAGCCAAGCGAAGGGTGCAAAGCGCGGCCCACATAGGTATAGGCGGACCCGGCACTCGGATAGACTCGCGCCATGCGGCCATAGCTCATGGCCGTGAAGACCATCGCAATCATCGCGATCAGAATCGAGGTGACGACATGCCCTTGCCCGGCGTTGCTGAAAACTCCATAGGCCGGCATGGGCGCGGTCGGCTGAATCACGATAATGCCGTAAAGAATCAGGTCCCAGAGCGTAAGAGTTCGTTTGAGGCGTGGGGCGTCGATCGTTGTGCCAGAACCTGTGCTTGCGGAAGAAGTCATCAATTCACCTTAAAATTAAAACCCCATTATCCAACAGGATAACGGGGTTTGGGGAAGGGATCTCCGGGCTCGCACCCGAAAAATTTCTTCTGGATTCTTATATGGATGCCGTCATCTGTCAACTCTAAAAAAATATATTAAAACGATTCTTTACTAGAGTAGAGGTAGTAGGCGAGAATTCCCGCATCACGGATAAACCTTTATGACTCATCGTCACCCAGCAAATCTTTACTGCCTTCTCTTCATCCTCATCCTCTGTCTGACAATTACTGTGATGGCACAGACGCCGGCAATAACAGTTCAAGAGCGGCTGGGCTATCCCGCATCTGCGCGTTTGCTGATCATTCATGCCGACGATCTGGGCATGAACCACTCTGTGAACCGAGCGACTTTCGAGGCTCTGGAAAAGCATTGGATCACTTCCTCCAGCATTCTCGTTCCGTGTCCGTGGTTTCCTGAGGTTGCGCGTTGGGCGAAAGATCATCCCGACGCCGATCTTGGAATTCACCAAGCACTCAACAGCGAGTGGACCACGCTGCGCTGGGGCCCCGTAAGTTCGACCGACAAAGTCCCTAGTCTTCTTTCACCTGACGGCAACCTGCCGCTCGAAACCGATGCCGTTGCGAAGAATGCAAACGTGGCGGAGGTTGAGACAGAACTGCATGCGCAGATCGATCGCGCAAAAGCAGCAGAGATCCACCTGACCCATCTGGATTCCCACATGGGCGCCCTGTTTACGACCACCGACTTATTCCGCGTCTACCAGAAGATGGGATACACCTACGCCCTTCCTATTCTGGAAGCATGGGACGGCGATCACGGCCCGCACGGAGTGTCCGCACCGAAGGAAGAGATGCTGGTGCAGAAAGTGATTGAGATCAATCCGGGCATCGACGCGAAGGATTGGACCGCATGGTACGAGAAGCAACTCGCGCCACTGCCCGCTGGCGTGTACGAAGTCATTGTCCACCTCGCTTACGACGATGAAGAAATGCGCGGCGCAACTTTCGATCATCCCGATTGGGGAGCAGCCTGGCGACAGCACGATGTCGATATGGTGAAGAGCGCAGAGTTTCAGAAGTTCCTTAAGGACCAGAATTTTGTGATGGTGGGATGGAAGGACCTCGCGAAGGCTTTGCCCGCGAATTACGGGAAGTAAATTCAAAGACTTGAACCACGGAGGACACGGGGATCACAGAGAAGACTCGGTTTCCCCTGTGACCTCCGTGCTCCCCGTGGTTGAGAATTTCCGGTTACTTGGGAAACCCTATATCGCTGAAGGCCGCACCATCGTTGATTCCCTTCCCTTCCACGATGGTGTAGATCTTGTCCCCGGCAACGTCCTTGAAACTTTCAACTTTTCCGGTCGGCCAGCGTACTTCTACGAGATCGATCCTGGCAGCGGATCCCAATCCAAAGTGCAACCGCAGATCGCTTTGTGACAAGTAACTGCCGCCACTGCGGACTTCGTCGAACTGCGTCATCGCCCCCGCATGAATGGTCACTCGTGCGCCGATGGCTGCGCGATTGCTCTTGCTTCCAATCAGACGAAACAGCACGCGATGGTTTGAGATCTGGTTGGTGTTGAAAAAGAGAGACGGCGCCTCTCCGACATTCAGTACGACGACGTCCATGTTGCCGTTATTGGCGATGTCTCCAAACGCCGCGCCCCGCCGGGACTTCAGGGGCATGTCAGCCAGGCCAGAAGCCTTCGTGACTTCCTCGAACGTTCCATTGCGCAGATTGCGATGCAGCAACATGGGCTGCGCGTAGGCAGCACTTCCCTTCACTCCATCCATCTGCGGATACACGTGTCCATTCACGACGAACAGATCGAGCCAGCCGTCGTTATCCATGTCGAAGAACGCTGTTCCCCAACCAACCAGCGGAAGACTCGCCTGACCAAGACGGGATTGCATCGCAACGTCTTCAAATCCGCGCGGACCCTGATTGCGATACAACGTGTTCGGCTGATCGGCAAATTCGGTGACAAGCATCGAGAGTCGACCACTGTGATCGTAGTCGCCCCAACTCGCTCCCATCGAACCAAGCGCTTGCCCTTCGCCGTTCATCGCGATGCCGCCCACCATCGCATCGTCGGTAAATGTACCGTCGTGGTTGTTGTGGTAAAGATGATTGGGCGTTGTATCGTCGGCGACAAATAGATCGGGCCAACCATCGTTGTCGTAGTCACTCCAAGCCGCGGTCAGACCGTAGTATTTGTCGGGATCGTCCACTCCTGCCTTCTTCGAGACTTCGTCAAACGTCCCGTCGCCGCGATTGTGATAGAGCAGATCGGTCTCCCCTTCCATGCCCCATGGCCCACATTGCACGGGTACACCTTTAAAGTGACAAAATTTGGTCGATCCCGGCACCGGAAGGCTGTTCATGTCGACTTGGACATAGCGTGACACGAACAGATCGACATAACCATCGCGGTCGTAGTCTGCCCATGCCGCACCAGTGGAGAACCTACCGCCGCGCACGCCCGCCTTGTCAGTCACATCCTCAAAGGTACAGTTGCCTTTGTTGCGGTAGAGCGCATTCCCGTTATAGGCGGTTACGAAGAGATCGAGATTGCCATCGTTGTCGAAGTCGGCCGCGGCGACACCCATACCCCATCCTTTTCGTGTGAGCCCAGCCTTCAGCGTGATGTCAGTGAATCTTAGATTCGCATCCTGATGCCAAAGCGTGATCAGGGCATCGCCACCTTGCCGGTAACGATCGACGGACGATCCGTTCACCATGACGATGTCGAGTTTGCCATCGTTGTCGCAATCGAAGAGTCCGATGCCGCCACTCATGGACTCGATCACGTAGAGTTTTTCAGGAGAGGCAATGTGGGAGGTGGTCAGACCTGCCTGTAGGGCGATGTCGCGAAAGGTCGGGACGAGAGAGTTTGGCTTCGACAGTGCGTTGGGTTTTTCACCGCGTGTCGGTGGGACTTTTGCTGAAAGTCCCATCGCGCCGTTTGGTTCGGTCTGGGCCCAAAGCAGGCTGGTCAAGACGATCGACAAAATGTAAATCTGTCCGGCCCGCATGCACGGTGATTGTAGTCCCAGTGAACGCTTTATAGGAACTGTCATCCCGAGCGGAGCGAGGGATCTGTAGTTAGCTGCGAAATGCAGATCCCTCGCTCCGCTCGGGATGACAGTTCCTCAAAAATGGTGCCTACTGCGGATACTGGAACGAATATCCGCCAGCCTCATTCCCGGACATGAAGCGCGTGTTGTATTCCAGCAGATAGTTCAAGTGCTCGGCGTCACCGGGGAATGACTTCCCTTTATACGGATACGTTCCCATCGCACCGAATGGCAGCGGTTCGACCGATTCGCCGCGATACGCGTAAAAATCCATATCCTTCTCGTAGCCATGCGCCGCGAAGAAATAGTCGCGCACCCAGCCGGTCGGAAGTGTCGGCAACGTGGCCGGATCGAAATCGAGTGCCACTTCGTCGCCGGATCCAAACACCGCAAACTTGTCGTCACTGACATTGAGCAAGGGACGCACATCGCCATAGCGTGTGTACGCTCCAGCCGGACGCGTGTAGGGCCCGGTCGCGCTGACTTTCTCGTAGATGTATTCCACATTGCCCGGCGGCTGGTTCTCAATCTTGAGCGGGAATCCGTGGAAGCTGAGATCGGCACGCGAGAGCGGCACTGGAGTGAGCCGAGCGCTCTGGTTCTGATTCGTATGGCTGATGAGGATGCTGTTCCAATAAATCTGCAGATTCGTGGTCAGACGGATACGCCGCGTACCGACTGGCAACTTCCCACTTAGATCAGCGGTCATCGTGCGCGGTCCGCCTGCGGGGAATCCCAGATCATCCATTACGCGAACCCATTTCCCATCTGAATTCTGCGCCTCAACATACGGCGCGAAGGGTTGCAGGTGCGCCTGGTCGGCGGCGTACATGCTGGTCGCGGTAAAGTATTCAATCTCGCCGTGCATCAGCAACCATAGCGGGCCGCCTCGATAGGTCTCGCCGAGATCAAGCTCCAGAGAGTGGGGCTCGGTGAAACCTGAAAACGACAGCACTTTGAAATCGCCGAAATAGCGGTGCGCGAGCAGGTCAGGGAGAACGTTGTGATGATGCTCGTCCCATGCTCCGGCGGGCGGACGCGCATCCTGCTCGCTGCTGAACACAACCTTGAACGGTGGGTACGGAGGATTGCTCGCGAAATATTCGTTGGGATAAACATCCACACCAGCCGGATGATCGACAGCAATCAATTGCACTCGATCGAGATACACGGATTCTTCCAGCGGCTCCATGAACCGGAAACTCAGCTTGCCATCTCTTTCGCGGACAGTGTTCCGGTCGAGCTTGATGTACTCCGTCGGTCGGGCAATGTTGCGTTCATTCGGTCCAACCCAGTGACCGACTACGCCCGCACCGAGCATGTCGCCGACAAGTTGGTAGTGCGTGCCGTCCCATACAAAGAGGGTGGGACACGAACTGCCGCGACGATCGATCTCGAGAAAATTCTGAACTTTGTTGGCGGCGATTTCGATTTCATCCTGCAAAACGCCCGTTGGCCACGTCATGCGGACGACATCCGCTTCTTTGGCCTGTCCGAGGCCGATGGTCAGATAGGGCGAATTCTGTCCGAGGTATCCAGACGATCCGTACACTTCGAATTTCTGTCGCAAGCCAGCCGAGAATACTTCCACCTTCGTTCCGATGGCGGTCTTGTTGTCATTGAGGCCCTTGAGTGCCAGTCGGAGAGAGTTGTTCTTGTTCCCGCCCTCGTTGCGGAGGAGGACGGCGGGACCATGATTCTGCGTGATCAGGAGATCGACTGCACCATCGTTGTCGTAGTCACCGGCAATAATAGCGCGCGGCTCTTGCAGTTGAATCCTGTCGAGGCCGACGTCGGCGGTAACATCTTTCCATCCGTCGGGGCCGAGGTTGCGGAATAGGCGGACTTCGCCGCGGCCATCTTTCGTTTCGCCGACAGCTACCAGGTCGACCCAGCCGTCGTTGTCGTAGTCGATGGCAGCCACGCCGTAGGCGCGAACCCATCCCACATTGGGAAGTTGTACACGATCAAACTTCTTCCCCAGTTTGTTTTCCCAGAGGCTGATGCCCGGTGCACTGTCGTGAGTGAACGCGATGTTCATCCATCCGTCGTGGTTGGAATCGAGTACCGCGAGACCGATCGTGGAACCCGGCATGGGCGACGACCAGGGCTGGCGGACCGGAAACTTGCCTTCACGGGGATTCTCGAAAATAGTCGGCGCCTGCTCCGAACCTGCTACCGCGATGTCGACGGCGCGGTCATTGTTGTAGTCCGTTCCCACTCCACTAATTGCATTGGCCTGAATCAGTCCCAAACTTTCCGTTGCATCCGTGAAAGTACCGTTGCCATTGTTGCGCCACATTCTTGCTGGAAATGAAGATGCGTGAGGTTCGTCGCCTACGACGGGAAGAACCGCTTGCCGGATACCTAGCAAATCGATGTCTCCATCGTGATCGTAGTCCACGAAGCTCACGCCACGCCACAACACTGCGCTGCTTCCTGCCGTTCTTTCACTGAGAATTCCCGCAGCCTGCGTCGCGTCCGTCAACTTGTCGCCTTTGTCGTTGTGAAGCAGGACCACACCCTCGGGGGTTGCGAGGGCGAGATCCGAAAAGCCATCATTGTCGTAATCTCCGGCGGTGCAGGCAGTGAGACGAAGACTTCGATCCAGACCTAATTTTCCAGAGACGTTTTCGTACTTTCCGTTTCCGAGATTATGAAAAAGCGCAGGTCCACCACCTGATCCTGAGCGCGCAAGGAAAAGATCTATGTGACCGTCATTGTCGTAGTCGAGAAAGCACGCACCGCCGTCGGCGCTCTTTGCTTCCACCTTTGACGGAAGCCCCGCGATCTCCGTCACATCCACGAACTTCACCGGAATCTGCGCCAGCACTTTTTCAACCACCACCGGAGACTCTTCTGCCCGCGAATACTTCCCCTGCTCGCCATACGCGAGGCTGATCGGAGTGCCTAATTTGTTCTGCGTGATGTATTGAAATTTCTTCAGGCCTTCGCGGGCCTGTTCGGCTTGTCCGGATTGCTGGTAGGAACGAGACAGTCCGAACTGCGCGGAGGCATGTAGCGGATCGACCTTCAGTGCGTGCTGGAAAGACTCAATGGCTTCTGGATATTGTTTCACCTGCGCATAAGTCGAGCCGAGAAAATACCAGGAGTCGGCGTCGTAGGGATCGATCTCGGTGACGCGGCGAAAGGCTTCGACCGCGGCTTGCGGGCTGTCGGAGTTTTTGTAGAAGAGGCCGAGGTTGTACCAGGGATGCGCGTCTTGCGGATCGTCCTGCGAGGCCTTCAGGAGCAGTGTTTTCGCTTCGTCAACGCGCTGCAAGTTCAGGAGCGCCACTCCGCGGTTCAGTGCCGTGACTCTCAGATTTGGATCTTTTGCTGCCGCCGCCTCGAATGCCTTCAACCCCTTTTCGAACAACTGCTGGTTCATGTAGGCAACGCCAATGTTGTTCAAGCGAGCAGCCTCGTGAGAATCGGCCGGAGCAGCGGCGCCGATCATGAGCAGGAGAAGGGACGCGGCGAGGACAGCAGTGAGGGCGATGCTGAATTTCTTGATCATCTTGGGTTACGAGTGATTCTACTTGAGCGTGGGCTGGATTTTGCTGGAAACGCGATTGCTAGGGCTCGTGACCGGCGCTACTTTTTCGTGTAGGGCCGAGCACTCACAACACCCTTGCCCTCTTCGACCGTCACCGTCTGCGCGCTGGCAACATTCGAGAGTTTGTCTACCTGTCCACTGGGCCATTGCACTTCGACGGCGTCGGCCTTCGTTTTCGATCCCAGCCCAAACGTCAGCACCAGTTCACTCTGCGACAGGTAACTCGATCCCGACTTCATGGTCAGCGATTGTTTGTCGCTGCCGGCCGACACGCGCACGACCGCTCCGATGCCGTCCCGGTTCGATTTCGTACCGGCCAACTTGACGCGCAGACTCTTATTTGTCCCGCCTTCGCTGCGATAGAGATGTACCGGACCGCCATTCGTGGTCAGTAACACGTCGAGGGCGCCATCGTTGTTGATGTCCGCATACGCCGCTCCCCGCGCCACTTTCGGCGCGGCGAACGCGGGTCCCACTTTCGTGGTCATTTCTTCAAACTTACCGTTCCCCAGATTGCGGAACAGATGCGGAGGCTCCGCGTAGCTCACGCGCTTCTGCACCTTTTCGATCTGATCTTCGATGTGGCCGTCGGCAATCAGGATGTCGGGCCAGCCGTCATTGTCGTAGTCAAAGAAGAAGCATCCGAAGCCGAGGGTGACCAGCGTCGCGCGGCCCACGTCGGAGCGCGGCGCTTCGTCCACGAACAGGCCGTTGCCTTCATTGTGGTAAAGCGAAAGCATCTGATTTGAGAAATTTGTGATGATCAGGCTGGCGTGACCGGAACGGTCGTAGTCGGCAGCATCCACGCCCATGCCGGCGCGGGCGATGCCATCCTCGCTGAACGCAATGCCGGCCGAAACGGCGCGCTCTTCAAACGTGCCATTCTTCTTGTTCAGGTAAAGCTTGTTGGGCTGCGTATCGTTCGCGATCAGGATGTCGGGCCAGCCGTCGTCGTTGTAGTCGAGGATCGCAATGCCCAGGCTCTTCGAGGTGGGATCGTAAAATCCTGCCTTCTGCGTCGCATCTTCGAATTTCCCGCCACCCAGGTTATGCCAAAGCCGCGCCGACGTGCCTTTATAGGATTCCGGCGTGCAATAGGATTTGTGTGCGCCGTCGAGCGTGCAATACAGATCGCCCTGCTCGGACCACTGCACGTAGTTGGAAACGACAAGGTCGAGTATTCCGTCGCGGTCGTAATCGACCCAGGCGGCACTGGTTGAAAATTCGTTTGGCCCGACCATGCCGGCGGACGCAGTGACGTCCTTGAAAGTTCCGTTCCCGTTGTTGTGGAACAGATGACTCTGGCCTAGCGCGGTGATGAAGATGTCGTCAAAACCGTCGTTGTCGTAGTCGCCGATTGCCGCACCGAGTCCAAAGAGTGCAATGCCCAGCCCGGACTTACGCGTGACGTCGGTGAATGTGCCGTCGTGATTGTTGTGATACAGCTTGGGAGTCGTCGGACCGCTCTTCGCGTGGCCCTTCCAATCCTGCCCGTTGACCAGCAGGATGTCGGGGTAGCCATCGTTGTCGTAGTCGATGAACGCACAGCCGGGGCCCATCGTTTCCGGCAACCACTTTTTCCCGAAAGCGGCGTTGTTGTGGGTGAACTGGATGCCGGCCTGCGTGGTGATGTCGCGGAAGGTGATGGATTGCCCAAAAACCGCATTCGACGTGGCCAAAACCATGCACCACAGAGTCACAGAGACGCAGAGAAAAGCGGAAATGGAAGACCTAAAAGTTTCTTCTCTGTGCCTCTGTGACTCTGCGGTAAACATTTCCGTTGAGCTTCCGATCACCGGCCAACTCCCGAGGCCATACCGCCGTCGCTGGGAATGTGCCGTCGCTTTTGAGCCGGCAACGATGCAACGGTCTTGACAGACCCGACCGGCAGCTGCACGGAGACATGTTCGTGAATATTCTGGCGCTCGTTGTTGTCTTCGGGATTGAGCTGACGATATGGGCCGGTAATCGTCTGGGCTGATTCGTCGGCTTTGAATCGCATGTAGCGGGTCTGATGCTCCTTGGCCATCTTCTCGTCGCCGAGTCCGTTGTAGCAGAGCATCAGGTTGTAATGCGCCTGCAGATCCTCGGGATCAATCGCGAGCACCCGCTGCAGAGTTTTCACCGCATCCGCGTATTTGCGCTGCAGGAACTGCACTCGCCCGAGATTATTCAACGCGACCCGGTCGCGCGGGTATTGCGCCAGCACTTTTCCGAGATGTTGTGCGGCGCCGTCATAGTCGCCCGCCTGACGCAGGACACCCGCATAAAAAAAGTGCGCTCTTGCGAGATCGGGACTGAGCGTGAAGGCTTTTTCAAGCACCGTGCGGGCGCGCTCGACGTCACCTTCCTGCAGAGCGGCGCGTCCGATGTTGACCCAGCCATCGGGGTTTTGCGGGTCGACCTGCGTGACTCTTTCAAACGCCACCTGCGCGGCTTTCAGATCGCCTTGGAGGAGCAGTCCGATGCCGTAGTCGTTCCAGCGTTGCCAGTCTTCCTTGCGAAGATCGGTTTTGGGTTGAGGCGTAGGAGCGCCCGCTGGTAGAACATCGATTGCAACCTGATTCTGCGCGACGGTCACGATCGGCAGATCTGGAATTTTCTCTTGTTTTGCTGAAACACCTTGCAGCGAGCCGTTAACCGCAAATTTCCTGTCGTCGTAATCGGGCGTCACGGCTGCGGCGGGCTGATTCGGTTCCGGAACTCCGCCAAAAGCAAACTGCGTTCCCCACCACGCGAATTTTCGATAGAGCAGTCGCGCCGTTAACGTGATCTTGCCGCCAACCGTGCCGCTGGCATTCGGAATCTTCATCCTGAAATGAACAGTGTCGGCGGCGCCAGGCGGAATCAATCGTACATAGACAACCGAGCGAGTTGCCCATGCGTTGCGCTTGTTGATGCGATTGCCGTGTGCATCAACTTGCAACGAACGGTAGAAGTGCGCGCCCTTCTCGACCGGACCATTTCCATTGTTCTCGACTTCGCCGCTCCAGAAAACGACCTGTCCGCGCTCGTCCACACCTTTCAGTTCGAGCCACGTATCGTACGCATCGACGGTACCGCCTGGGAAAAAGTGGCCGACTCGTTTTGTGCGGACAACGACATCCACGCGCACCGTGTCGCCGCGTCGCACGGAGGGCTGCACTCGATCCAGCGGGGCGGTGACGGGCACGGCTTCTCCAACCGTTCCCGGCGTGATTTTCGCTTCCGCTTCCTCGCCAACTGCAAACGTCGTCGAGACTTCATGCTGCGCAGTCGCTCCGGCTTTCACTTCACGCGCCGGTGACAGCGCAAAGATGTCGACCGTAAGAGCCCCGCTGGTCAGGAAATCTTCTGTCTTCTTTAACTGCTCGGGATCTTCGTTCGCGGTCGGCAACGCGGTGTTCGCGGCCGGGAAGCGGTGAGAATGGACCTTGCCGGCGACATTGCCCATGTCATTCGAAGGCTCGAGAGGCATGTGGCAATCGGCACACCCCTGGGACTTCGGCGGGTAATAAAACGATCGCGCGCCCTGACCCGAAACGCCGCTGGCCTGCCAGTTGTCATACTCGTTGAAGCCGCGAATCCACCGATAGTGGTTGACCGGAACATCCAGATGAACCTTGTGGCAGGAGGAACAGAACTCGGCAGTCTGGTCGCGCATGAAAGGTTTGAGAAACACGCGCCGGTGCGGTTCCGGATTCAGTTTTGTGATCATGTCATGCAGGTAGACCACAACCGGATTCTTGCTGGCCGCAAGTTCATGCAACTTGGGATATTCCAGGAAAAAATCTGCCTGCCCCATCGTGCTCTTCACGTCGGCGATGGCGTGACACATCATGCAGCCCAATCCGGCCTGCGCTTCCGGACTGTGCACGATCTGCTTGATCGGCGTATCCATTTTCCCGGCATAGAGCACGGCTGGATCATGACAACCGCCACACCACTTGGAAGGCTTGGTGCCGACGACGTCCTGCATGTACTCGATCGAGTTGCGATACCACTGGTTGTTGAACGAAGAGAAATGGTGCGCCGAGCTATACCACTGCTTATACACATCTTCATGGCAGCGCTTGCAGGAATCGGACTCCATGAAGAACTTGCTGGGAATTTTCTGTCCGCCATAAACCTGCGCGGAACTGGGGAAGAACGCACCTTGTAGACCATCGCCTTCCGCGTCCATCGTCGCAGGAGGCAGCGTGGGATTCTTGATCACGTAATAGCTCAACCAACGCGTCTCGCGCTGATAGCGCGCGGCCCAACCCACGCCCGCAACTACAGCGAGGCAAACAACCACTCGGACGAAGGCGTTTGAACTCAACCAGCCCCGTTTTCCGATTGCCTCGGCGAGCAAACATCCGATGCCTGCAACGCTGGCGATGATATGCGCGTATAACCATCTGAATTCGCTGTGCGGAGTGCCTGTCCGAATCAGAAACAATCCAAGAATTGCGCCCGCCAAGAGCAGGAGCCATCCCATCTTCCAGACAAGATTCCCCTGGCGCAAAAGCGGCCAGAGCAGCACAAGTAGAAAGACCGTCGCGACGACGCCGCCAACGACGTGCATCAGCACGATGGCGGGATAGAGGACATTGGCTTGCGGGAACGGATATAGATACAGGGCGCTGAATAGCAGCAGCAACATCAGGGCGCGCAGTATTTTCTGCGCAGTCGAGATTTTGGGCTCGGACATATCGGCACTATGCATCAGAAAAAACTGTTTTGCCCCACGCAAGCAACAATTCGTAAGATGGCCAGCCTATTTCATCCCCGGCGAGCCGGATAATAGTACAAACATACTAGGAAGCATGGCTACGTAGAGCCGTGCGACAAATCCGCGCAGAAACTTGCGCTAGAGTAAATTCGGTGGCGCTTGCCACGCGCCGCGCGCGTCTTCCAGTTTCGCAGCAACGGCGAGAACCAATTCTTCTTCCCATGGCCGGCCTACAATTTGCACTCCGATTGGCAAGCCCTCGGAGGACTTCCCCATCGGCACCACTGCGGCCGGGAAGCCTAACAGGTTGAACCATTCGCAGTAGCTCCACGCGTCAAGGTACTTCACGGTCTTCCCTTCCACCTGCCATTCGCGCTCACCGTGTCGAAATGCGGGGATCGCAGCCGTCGGACATAAGAGCACGGGATACTTCCGCATCTGCTGCAGAATCTTGCCGCGAATCTCATCGCGCCCCAACCAAGTTGCGAGCAGGGAATCGCCCGAATGCGCTGGCTCAGCAGCAGTCCAGGAAGAAAACTGTCGCAAGAGTGGACTCAATTCCGAATCTCGCCCTCGCAACATCGGGCCAAGGATCATGCCGCCGGCGGTTCCAAACAAGCTCCACCAGAGCTGCCTCGATTCTTCCAGCCCCTCGGGGCGAAAGGAATCAACTTGAAATCCACTTTGTAGCAGGAGATTCGCCGCATGGCGGACCGCCAGCCTTGTCTCCGGAGTTACCGGAGTACGGCCATCGTCTTCAAAGACTCCGATGCTGGTGGTGAGGAATTCCGCTTCATGAATCTTGCGTAGCGGCACGGGAGCGGAGGATGGATCACCATCATCGGGCCCGGCCATCGCGTCGAATAATAGTTTCAAGTCACCGACCGTGCGCGCCATCGGTCCGACCACTCCAATTAATGCGAAGGGTCCGCCGGATTTCGGGAAATGTCCGGTTGATGGAATGCGTCCCGGAGTCGGCTTCAGGCCGCAGATTCCGGTGAAGTGTGCAGGCTCACGAATGGATCCACCGCCATCGCTGCCGACACCGCCCGCTGAGAGTCCGGCAGCGATCGCCGCCGATTCTCCACCGCTGGAACCACCAGCCGTGCGAGACAAGTCCCAGGGATTATTCGTGCGTCCGTAAAGAAGGTTATCCGTCTCCCATGCCATGAGAAGCTCCGGAGTATTCGTGACTCCAAGGATCACGGCGCCGGCAGCACGCAAGCGTGAAACCAGGGGAGCATCCTGAGCCGCTACATAACCGGCACGCAGGCGAGTCCCCGCTTCGCAGCGATGGCCTGCGACGTCGATCGAAGATTTGATGGAAAGAGGAACACCATGGAGCGGGCCCAGCTCATCTCCGCGCATCACCGCTTTTTCGGCAGCGCGTGCCTGCTCCAAGATGCGCTCCGGTTGCCAGTCTACGAATGCATTCAGTTTGGGATTGAGGCGCTCGATGCGCTCGAGGTGAACGCCGGCGGCTTCTACGGGAGAAATAGACTTGGCCTGAATTTCAATGGCAAGGCGGCTGGCAGAAAAAATTTCGGACGACATGATTTTTGCGGCAGAAAGCGGAGTCTATCATGCTGCGGAACTACGACGCACTCAAGCTCCAATCAGTTTTTCGAGCGCCGCTTTGTTGCGGATCAGCAGCGTGGAGCCGCGAAGTTGAGCGAACTCTTTCTCGCGAAACTCGCCGAGCACGCGGGTCACTGTTTCTCGCGAAGTGCCGATCAGCTGGGCGATTTCTTCGTGCGTCAGCGCGATCTTGATTCGAATGCCTTCACCCGTTTGTTCGCCGTCACTTGCCCACTCCAACAGCAGCCGAGCCAATTTCTCTGAAACGGAATGCGAGAGGCCTAGCGAGCGGATCATTTCATAAGCGCCCTGGCAGTCCTGGCTGAGGTGCTGCGCGGCATGCAGACAAGCATCACCATGGGATTGGAGGAACTTCAGAAAATCTTCTCTCCGCACGAAGTCCAGCTGGCAGGGTTGCAGAGTCTCCGCTGTCAACTCGTAGGGTTTGCCCGATACTGTGCCATGCAATCCTAGGACTTGTCCGGCCTGGGCAATCCGGAGGATAAGCGTCTTGCCGTCGCGCGACGTGGTGGTCAGTTTTACGCGTCCATTGCAGATGATATAGACGCCGCGAGGCGCCTGGCCTTCCACGAACAGGATCGCTCCCGGCGGAAACGCACTGGCATACTTGATCTTGTCGAGGGCATCGATGGCCTGCTTAGGAAGATCACAAAAGAATCCGGCATGACGAAGCTTGCACATCACACAATTCTCCGTGATCTGCAACCCGTAGGGCGTACTCATATAGAAATCCCTCTTACCTACTACTTAACGGATAGGTCAGACTCCACCATTAGTTATTGTTATACTCCGCTGGGGCGCTGCGTGCTTTAGGTGCAACTTCCCGGGAGACCGAGAGGTAGGCTGGTCACCCACAAGAAGTCGATCCGAATGAAGCCGGGAGCGTGCGGTCAAAGCTCTCCTTTACATGCAATAGAAGCCTGCCCGCTCTCGACGATGAGGTATTCCCTGAGGACGAAAATCAAGCGAACTGCTGCGCTGCTCCTGCTTCTCACGGTGACGGGCTGGGCCGGCAAACGTCATTCCACTCCGCCCCCTCCACCCAGCCCGGACTACGTGTTCGCCCTGGCAACCGCCAATCGATTCCTCCATGCCTGGCAAGCCGATGATCTTGAAACTGGCATGGTGCTGCTGAGTGATCGAGTGCGCCATTCGCATGATCCGGAAAAGTTTGAACAATTCTTTGCGGGGAGCACCGACCGAGCCTTTGAAATCGCACGCGGACAAGGGATTCGCGGCCGTTACAGGTTCACCGTCGTCCTCGTCACCCGTACGGGCACGAGAGTTCGTCGCCAATTCTCCGAGATCATCGTCATCGACACTGGCAAGAACGACTGGGTGATAGATAAACTTCCTTAGTAGCCTTTCTTCCACAATTCGTCAGATGTCGTTATCGGTTCTTCATATTCGGAGTGTGCTCTCATGAAACGGATTCACAAGGTTGCCATCCTTGGCGCCGGCACCATGGGCGCTCGCATCGCAGCTCATTTCGCCAATGCGGGAGTGCCAACGCTCCTGCTCGACATCGTTCCTCCCGCCGCAGACACCGCAGGCCGCAGCACAATCGCTTCCGCCGGACTGGAGGCAGCCCGCAAATCTAAGCCTGCCGCCTTCTATGACGCTTCCCTTTCGCGCTTGGTCGCAGTCGGAAATTTCGAAGATGACCTCAAACGCCTGGCCGATGTGGACTGGATAATCGAAGCGGTCGTTGAAAATCTTGAGATCAAGCGCACGTTGCTGAAAAAAATAGAAGCCATCCGCAAGCCGGGCACGATCATTACCACCAACACAAGCGGGCTGCCAGTCGCACAGATTGCGGAGGGCTTTTCTGAAGACTTTCGACGTTCGTGGTTCGGAACTCATTTTTTCAATCCACCGCGTTACATGCGCCTGCTGGAATTAATTCCCACCGCGGACGCAGATCCGTCGTTGATCGAAGCCGTCACCCATTTCTGCGACTCGCAACTTGGCAAGGGAGTGGTGCTCGCCAAGGACACACCGAACTTCATCGCCAACCGGATTGGAACATTCTCCGTACTCAACGTGATGCGGCTGATGCAGGAAATGGACATGAGCATCGAGGAGGTCGATGCGCTCACCGGTCAAGCCGTGGGCTGGCCCCGCTCGGCCACGTTCCGCACGATCGATATGGTCGGTCTCGACATACTCGGTCACGTCGTCCGGAACATGACTGGAGAGAAGCCTCTCGACGAGCGCGGCGATCTCAAATTACCCGACTTTTATCGACAAATGCTGGACCGCAAATTATTGGGTGACAAGACCAAGGGCGGCTTCTACAAGAAAGTAAAAGGCGAAGGCGGCGAGGACGACCGTCAAGGAATCGATTGGAAAACGCTCGAATATCGTCCGCGTCAGAAGGCGAAGTTCGCCGCCCTCGAAATGGCAAAGAATGTGGAGGCGACTGGGGCGCGCGTGCGCATGCTGCTGGGCCTCGAAGGCAACTCCCCTCAAAAAGGAGACAAGGCGGGCGCGTTCCTATGGTCGGCTCTCTCCGATCTTTGGACGTATGCCGCTAACCGCATTCCAGAAATTTCCGACACCGTCGTTGAAATTGATCGAGCCATGCGACTCGGTTTTAACTGGGAACTCGGCCCCTTCGAACTTTGGGATGCGGCGGGAGTCGAAGCCACCGTCGCTCGCATGAAGAACGAAGGCCATCCGATCGCCGCAAACGTAGAGAAGTTGCTTGGAGCAGGACAAAAATCCTGGTGCGCGGACGACCCAAAATCGGCGTCCGGTAGGACCTTCTGGGATCTGAGCACTGGCAAACGTGAAGCAGTGCAGGTCCCATCGGGTGTCTGGTCGGTCGAAGTGGCGAAAAAATCAAACGGGGTCGTGAAGAAGAATTCAGGAGCTTCGCTGGTGGATCTTGGCGAAGGCGTCGCTTGCATCGAATTTCACTCCAAGATGAATTCGATGGGCGCGGACATCGTCTCGCTGATCACACAAACCCTGAAGCCCGGCGGCCCGGGCGACAATTTTGACGCCATTGTCATCACTAATGACGCGCAGAACTTTTCAGTGGGCGCGAACCTGATGCTGCTGCTGATGTCGGTCCAGGAAGAAGAGTGGGATGAGGTCGACCTCGCCATTCGCCAATTTCAGGGCATGACGCAAGCAATCAAGTTTTCCGCCAAGCCGGTGGTGATCGCGCCTTTTGGCCTCGCACTCGGCGGAGGCTGCGAGGTTTCCCTCCATGCGGCAGCCCTCCAACCTCACGCCGAACTGTACATGGGACTGGTCGAAGTAGGTGTCGGCCTTCTGCCCGGCGGCGGTGGATGTAAAGAGATGTTGCTCCGCGCCGTGGACAGTGCCCGTGCGATCCGATCCGACGGCCGCGGGGACTCGGTTGAGATGCTGGAGGCAATGAAGAAGATTTTCGAAACCATCGCCACCGCAAAAGTCGCGACTTCGGCACATGAAGCGCGCGGCTTGGGATTCTTATCGAATTCCGATCGCATCACCATGAATCGCGAACGGGTGCTCTTTGACGCCAAAGCCCGTGCGCTCGAATTGGTGCGCGCCGGGTACGAGCCTCCAGTCATGAGAACGGACATTCCTGCGCCGGGAGAAAATATCCTTGCCGCTCTCAAGATGGGCGTGTACTTGATGCGACAGGGCGCCTTCGTCAGCGACCACGAACAAAAATTGGGCAACAAGATTGCCGAAGTGATCTGTGGCGGGAACATCACCTCGGGAACTCCGATCAGTGAACAATATCTGCTCGACCTGGAACGAGAAGCCTTCAAGTCGCTGTGTGGAGAGAAGAAGACGCAAGAACGGATTCAGTACACTCTGAAGACGGGCAAGACCTTGCGGAACTGAGGCGAGCGGTCCAGACTCACTTGCTGGCGGCCGCCGCCATCACCGTCAATTCGAAAAAATACTGACAACGCATTTTGGCCACTTCACCCATCGCGTCGACGCCGTCCTCTGGCTTCCGAAGCCACGTCGGCAGCATCTCGCGGCAATCCTCGGTGTTCCTGCTGGGGACGATATTCACGACTGGGGCAGGATATTTCTTCAAAATCTATCTGGCCAGGGTTCTTGGTGCGGAAGCGCTGGGCATCTATGCGCTCGGAATGACGGTAGTCGGACTGGCATCGGTGATCGCAGCCGCCGGACTTCCACAGGCTGCCAGCCGCTTCGTGGCGGTGTATTCCGCGACTGGCGAATCCAGAAAGTTGCGCCAGTTTCTGTGGTCGGGACTCGCCATTCTGCTCGTCGCCAACTCGCTGGTCGGTCTCGCGGTACTGCTGCTCAAATCGTGGATCGCAGAGCGTCTCTATCACACGCCAGCGCTCTCGTCGTACCAGCAGTTCTTTGTCGTAATCATGATCACTGGGGCTCTAACCGGCTTTCTGGGGCAAGTGCTGGCCGGCTACAAAGACGTCGCCAGGCGCACGATCATCACCAGTTTCGTCGGCCAATCCATGATGATGGCAGTCACGATTGGCCTGCTCACCCTAGGATTTGGCTTCAAGGGATATCTCATTGCCCAGATCGTCAGCGCCTTTGTAGTGCTTATTCTATTGGGGAGAGCCGCATGGCAACTGACTCCCCAAGCAGCGCGTCCGCCCGCAATCGAGCTACCGCTGCTGGAACGAGAGATCGTCTCCTTCTCGTTGGCGCTGTTTGCTGTGCAGGTTTTGGAATTTTGTCTGGGCCAAACCGACAAGATCGTTCTGGGTATTTTCCTGCATGCCCGCGAGGTTGGCATTTACTCCATCGCCGCCGCGCTGGTCGGATTCGTGCCGCTGGCACTGCAGTCGGTCAATCAGATTTTTTCGCCAACCATCGCGGAGTTGCACGCTCGTGGCGACATGGAACTACTCGCGCGACTCTTTCGCTCTCTCGTCAAATGGACCCTGGGATTGACTCTGCCGCTCGCCGCCGTGATGATCCTGTTTGCGCCATCCATCATGGGAATGTTCGGTCCTGACTTTGTGCCGGGCTGGCCGGTCCTGGCGGTGGGTACGTTTGGACAATTAGTCAATTGTGGTGTCGGATCCGTCGGCTACCTTTTGCTCATGTCGGGAAACCAAAAGAAGCTGCTGCGGATTCAATTTGTGATGGCGCTAATACTCGTGTCCGCAAATATCATCTTGATTCCGCGCATTGGGCTGCTCGGCGCGGCCCTGGCCGGCGCGATGGTGGCGGCTGCCAGCAACCTTTGGTATCTCGGAGAAGTGCATCGCACTCTCGTCATCGGCCCTTCTCTGCGCAAGTATCGCGCCCTGCTCGTTCCTTGCGTTCTGATGACCGCATTCGTAGTGCTCGTTCGCCATTTCGCGAGCACCGCGTGGCCGGCGTGGACGACAATTGTGGCAGCCTTGGTCCTTGGGTATGCGGTGTTTATTGCAACTTCCCTCCTATTTTTGGACGACGATGATCGAGTCGTCGCGGACGCCCTTAAAGCAAGATTGTTTCCTCGTGCAGGAACCACGCAGGGGCCCGCTGCATGAGAAATCGAGAGACTACCGAGTGGGTGGCTCGCGAAGCCTGCGAGCGGTTGTATCCCCACATTACAAACCCGAATTGGTTGATCCTGACGGCACGCCGTAAGCTATTCGCAACCTGGGTCACCCGCGTGGAAGGCAACACTCTGCGGGTGCTTGACGTGGGTGGACGCATCCAACCCTACCGTCCCCTGCTCAACGGCCGAATTCGCGATTACTATTCGTTAGACCTGGTGGCTGGGCCATTGGTGAGCGCTGTCGGGAAAGCCGAGGCTCTCCCTTTTCCCGACAATCACTTCGACCTGGTGTTCTGTACCCAGATGCTGGAGTACGTTCCGGTTCCGCAAGAAGCGATCGACGAAATCCATCGAGTCCTGCGTCCGTCGGGATGCCTGTTCCTCAGTGCGCCGGCGGTTTTCCCGCGCGATTCGGACCCGGAATATTGGAGATTTCTGCCGTCTTCGCTGCAATTGTTGCTGCGCAACTTTTCCAACGTCGAAATCGCGGCGGAGGGTTCCACGATTTCCGGGCTGGTGCGGACATTGAATGTCTCCCTGATCACATTCAGTCCACGGCTCCTACGCTCCATCCTGCGTTACACCGCCACTCCCGCTTTGAACGGCCTGGCCTTGGTTCTAGAGCGCCTGGCGCGCACGACGAACAACCAATTCACCGCCAACTTCAGCGCTTTCGCCAGAAAGTGAAGTCCGCTCTCGCGCGTCCTGCCTCCAATAGATCGAGTGGAATTTCGCCGGATGTCGGACCGATTCGATGTCATCCGCGCGGCGTATAATCCAAGTTTGTATCTTCCAAGGATGGGTGAAATCGATTATGTCCGCAGTGAACGGTAACGCAAGCAACGGCAATGGCAGCAACGGCTCTGGCACGGTCCCCACGCCGCGCTTGGAATGGCTCGCTAAACGCCGCGCAGAAAATCGCGATGGTAATTTTTCGCAGATGCACTATGCGCGGCAAGGGGTCATTACGGAAGAGATGGCATACATCGCCCATCGCGAAAAGATAACGGCCGAACTGGTGCGTGACGAAGTTGCCCGCGGACGCATGATCATCCCAGCCAATATCAACCATCCGGAACTCGAGCCGATGTGCATCGGCGTCGCGTCGTTGTGCAAGATCAATTCCAATATTGGAAATTCGGCCGTCACTTCCAACGTGAGTGAGGAACTGAAGAAATTGCACACGTCCGTCCACTACGGCGCCGACACGGTGATGGATCTCTCCACTGGCGGCGGCATCCACGAAATTCGCGAAGCCATTCTGCGCCACTCTCCAGTTCCGATCGGGACCGTTCCTATCTATGAAGCGATCTCGCGCGTGAAGCGGGTGGAGGACTTGAACGCGAGCGTGATGCTGGAAGTGATCGAAGAACAAGCCGCGCAGGGCGTCGACTACATGACCATCCACGCCGGCGTTCTTATTCAATACTTGCCGATGGTTTCAAAACGCATCACCGGGATCGTGAGCCGCGGCGGCGCCATTCTCGGCCAATGGATGGCTTATCACCACAAACAGAATTTTCTCTATGAATGCTTTGAGGACATCTGCAAGATTTTCAAGAAATACGATGTCAGCTTTTCACTCGGAGACGGCCTGCGTCCCGGCTGCATCGCCGACGCCAGCGATGAAGCCCAGTTCGCCGAACTCAAGACCCTGGGTGAATTGACGAAAATTGCCTGGAAGCACGACGTGCAAGTCATGATCGAGGGCCCCGGTCACATCCCGATGCACAAGATCAAAGAGCAAGTCGAAAAAGAGCACGAACTCTGCTATGAAGCACCCTTCTACACGCTCGGCCCGCTCGTCACCGACATCGCTCCCGGATACGACCACATCACTTCGGCGATCGGCGCAGCGATGATCGGCTGGTACGGCGCGGCCATGCTTTGCTACGTCACGCCCAAAGAACACCTGGGACTGCCCAACGAAAAAGATGTGAAAGACGGCATCATCGCTTACAAGATCGCGGCCCACGCCGCCGACATCGCACGCGGCCGCCCCGGCGTACAGGACCGCGACAACGCTCTTAGCTATGCCCGCTACAAGTTCGATTGGGAAAAACAATTCGAACTCTCACTTGATCCCGAAACTGCCCGCGCAATGCACGACGAAACGCTTCCCGAGGAAGGCTACAAGACGGCAGCGTTCTGCTCGATGTGTGGTCCGAAGTTCTGCTCCATGAACTACTCGAGCAAGGTGGACGACTACAACAAGGAAGTTCATGGGCTGGAGAAGAAGGACTACTCGGAGTTAGTCGACAAGCTGGTTACGATCAAGTAACGTACCTGCGATCGCATTTGTCAGCCAAATGAACGTTAGACGTGTGCCTGCTTACGAGCCCAAGGGAGGCCTCGATCTCAATGTCACAGACTGAAGAGCTTTTGAAGGAATTCGAAACGCTCGCTCGTTCCGCCACTGGCGCGCAATCTCTCATGCAACAGGTCGCGCACGAACTCCATGAG
This sequence comes from Acidobacteriota bacterium, assembly GCA_016196065.1. Taxonomy (NCBI): domain Bacteria; kingdom Pseudomonadati; phylum Acidobacteriota; species Acidobacteriota bacterium. Next base: position 100,030 of record JACPYL010000025.1, read on the forward strand.
AAGATGACGCGCTACAACTGGGTCGGTTTTTATCTGATGGAAGCACCCGCGTTCAATGCCCTGGTGCTTGGTCCCTGCGCGGGCAGCTTCAATCCCACCCTGCGTATTCCTCTCGACAAAGGATTGTGCGGGGCGGCCGCAACTTCCGGGAAGACCGTGGCCGTTAATGATGTGGCGTCCGATCCACGCTATCTGGGGTCGGACCTCGTGAAGTCCAATATCGTGGTGCCGATTTTCGTGAAGAAACGGGTCATGGCGGAGTTGTGTATCGAGAGTTATTTTGCGAATGCTTTCATTCCATCGGAGCAAGCATTCGTCGAATCCTGCGCCGGAATTGTCGGCCGCGCGATGGAAAAGGAATCCCCGTCGGGAACGGGCAAGGCAGGAAAGTAGCAGGCTCAACCAATCAGGTTGGCCTACGTCCGAGAAAACTGTCTACTTGAAATCTGCCACGCCGTCCCACACCAACTGCACGGCAATCGACAGGATCAGGAAACCGAAGATGCGAGTGATGGCGCCCATGCCGGTGGGACCGAGTCGCTTCACGAGCGGCCCACCCAGACGCAGGAACATCAGCACAGAAAGCCCCACCAGGACAATTCCGATCACCATTCCCATGTAGGCTAGAAAGCCATTGGCGTGTGCCGCCAGACCCATCACGACTCCGATCGAGCCGGGACCGGACAACATCGGCATCGCCATCGGCGTGAGCGAAATATCCTGCTTGGTCAGAGCTTCGCTGCTCTCTTCGGTCGTCATGCGACTGGTGGCCGTTACCATGCCCCATGCCGTATTCGCTACGATCAATCCACCTGCAATTTTCAGGACGGGCAGCGAGATGCCGAAAAAACTCAGCACGAAACGGCCGACCAGCATGAACGTCACGAGGATTGCGGTTACGTAGAATGCGGTCCGCAAGGCCGTACGATTGCGCTCCTCGCGCGTGAATTCTCCTGTCAACGTGAAGAACATCGGAATGCCGCCCGGCGGATTCACAATCGGAAAGAGCGCGAGAAATGTCGCCGTCGCCGCCGTGGGAAGATCTTCCAGCACGTGCCTCAGCGCCATCTCGGGATTCATCGCGTTCCACAATGCCATCGTCGTTTACCGGTACGCTTCCAAAGCCATGGCGGCGCGATGCAACGCGGCTGCCAGCGCAGCGATTTGTTGTTCGGTGCGGCCTGCGTCACCGGCATCAATCGCTTCGTTCACTCCAGGAATCACCACCGCAGCGTAACCGGTGTACTGCCCCGGCGCATAGATCGAGTGGTGATACCACGGACGATTGGGCAGGCCCTCGGGAATCAGCAGAGCCCTCTCCGTCTCTCGCAACACTATGTTAATGCGTGCTGGATCGTTCGGCAGCTTGCGCTGCTTCTGCGACATCCTGGCGCCGGCCTGCTCCAAATGATGCGCACCCTCTACCGCAGCTGTGAAATCCGGCGACTTGTTTCCAAAGCGTTCTTTGGATTTGTTCCTGGCGGCATCAAGATAGACTGAAATTTCTTTGCCGTAGTCTTCATAGTCGTATGGAAGAACATCGGCGTCGGCCATGCGGATCATCTCCAGGCCAAACACTCGAGCCATCTGCTGCACGTAGCGAAAATCGGGATCGCCGAATTTTTTGAACCAGGCAAAGTTGTCGAACACCGAATGATAGACACCGTAATCTCCGTTCGACCCGATGTCCGTCGACGGTACACCCAGATGCTGGAGGAACACAGTGTAGTCCGAGCCGCTGCCCAGATCGCCGACCGGTACATCGGTGCGAACCTGCGCCACCGGCGGCTTATAGACGCCGGTCAACGATTCCTGCGAGCGCGTATTTTCCGCACTCGGCTGACTGGTCTTCTTCCATGCGTCGTACACAGTACCACCCTGCGGAGCAGGAACGTCTTTCGTGATCTCGCGAATGAATTGCTTGAGCGTGGGCACGCTCGACGCTCCAAATTTCGGACCGGAGACTGCAACATCCATATTGAAATATGCGGCGGCCGTACCTAATTCTTTGACGTGCCCCTCGCCCCACTCGGTCGAGCCGATCAGGCCTTCTTCTTCCGCGTCCCAACTTCCAATCACGATGGTGCGCTTGGGCTTCCATCCCGATTTCAGCAGTTCACCCAGTCCGTGCACGGACTCGAGCATGGCCGCTGTGCCGCTGTTCGGATCGACTGCGCCATACACCCACGCATCCCGATGATTGCCCGCGACCACCCACTCATCCGGCGACACGGTTCCACGCACTTTGCCGATCACATCCCAGATCGTGCGGAATTGATAGTCCTGCTTCAGGTGAATCTTCAACTTCGCCGGCCCCGGCCCAACGTGATACGTGAATGGCAACGCTCCCTGCCATTCACGCGGCGAAGGCGGTCCACCTAAATGCTCCAGAATCGGCGAAGCGTCGGCATAGGAAAGAGGCGTTACCGGAATCTTCGAGAGTTGCGCGGACTGTGGCGGCGTCACTCGTTTCGAATCTGGCAAGGATGGTTCCGATGCAATCCCGGGAGTGGTCGGATCGCCCGCAAACTGGAACATGTACCCGACCGATCCACGTTGCGTTGCGCTTGCAGGACGCCACGGGCCTTTGGGATAGGCATCTCCGCGGTAGTAGCCGTCGTCTTTCGGGTCGGAATAAATGATCACACCGGCCGCGCCTCGTTCTTCTGCGACGAAGGCTTTCACTCCTCGAAAATTCTGGCCATAACGCACGATCACAATCTTTCCGTGCACGTCGACATTCATCTGCTTCAACTTGTCGAAGTCTTCGGGTGCGCCGTAGTTGGCATAAACAACGTCCGCCTCGGCATCACCCGACGGCGACATTCCGTTGTAACTATTGATCACGCGCGGGTCGTCCTGAAACGGATCGCTGTCCACATGCTCTGGCCGGGGACCATGCATGGTCACGCCTTCCGGCGCGATCATGTCGACACTGATTTCCGCCGGATAATTCAGCCAGACTCTGTATTCCACAATCTCCGTATCCAGTCCGGCTTCGCGGAATTTCCTGGCCACATAGTCGGCGGTGGCTTTGTCTTCCGGCGATCCGGCAATATGGGGCGCTTGCGTCAGGATGCGCAGATGCTCCTCGGCAAGTTTTGCCTCTGGCACCGCAAGGAAACGCTTTTCAATATCCCGCTCGCCCGCGACATCACGAAAGCCCACGAGGTTAGCCCCTTCGGCCTGACCATTCTCTTTACCGTGACCATCGGACGCACGCACACCCGAACCGATCAACATCAACAAGAGGACCGCGCTCAACACCAGTTTCATGTGGCTCCTGGAAAATAGCGTTTACGAAATATCAACTCTTCTTCAGCAACGGCAAAACGTCATCCAGCAACGGGACTTCTTCCGGTTCATAGGTTCTGCAGAACACGATTTCTCCACTGGGATTGATCACAAAGATAGCGCGTTCGCTGGCGCCGGCATCCCTTCCCGCCTGCCGAAGAACGCCGTAGCGCTTGCTGACGGCGCCATGCGGCCAAAAATCGCTGCATAAAGGAAAATCGAAGGGCCCCTCAGCCCGTTCCCATGCGGTCGTGTTCATGATCGATTCAACATTGACGGCTACCGTTTCCGCGTTACTTGCCAGCACGCGTGCACGGTCAGCCTGGAAAGCCGTCATCTGGCGCAGGCTAGCCTCCTGCCAGTTGAACGGATAAAAGGCGAGTACCACGGACTTGCCGCGAAATTCCGCCAGGCGCATATTCTTCCGGACACCACCAACCAGCGCCGGCAATTCAAAATCAGGCGCCGGACCGCCGACGCTGACCAGTCCACTCTCGATCACCCCACGAACCCGGTCGTTGGCCATGAAACGAAGATTGTATCGCGGGGAAGATTCCACAGTGGGCGCGTTACACTGAAAAGTCATGAGCCCGGCTCCAACCGCCCGTTTTTCCGATCGAGTGGAAGATTACGTCCGCTACCGCCCTGGATATCCGCCGCAAGTTATCGAACTTCTGGAGACAGATTGCGGATTGCGGCCAGAACATGTTGTTGCCGACATCGCTTCTGGAACTGGAGCTTTCACCAAGCTCTTGCTCGAGAATGGCAACCGCGTATTTGCAGTCGAACCTAACGCCGCCATGCGCGAGGCAGGAGATCGCTTACTGCAGAAATTCCCCAACCTGACTTCGATCGCCGGCACCGCCGAAGAGACCACCCTGCGAACTGGATCGGTGGACTTCGTTACCGCTGCCCAGGCCGCGCACTGGTTTGACCGCGAACGGTCACGGGCCGAATTCGCGCGCATCCTGAAACCGGGTGGATGGTGCATCCTTATCTGGAACGAGCGCCGCACCGACGCGACACCATTCTTGCTGGACTACGAGCAACTTCTTCAGACTTACGGGACCGACTACAAAGAAATCCGCCACGAACGTACGACTGCGATCATCCATGAATTCTTCGCGCCTGCCCTCTATCGCGAACGAACCTTTGAGATGCGCCAGCAATTTGATTTCGAGGGTGCCGCCGGACGCTTGCTTTCAAGTTCCTACGCGCCCCTCGCCGGACATCCGAACCATGCGCCGATGATGCAAGAGTTGCGGAGAATCTTTGACGTTCACGCCCAGGCTGGGAAGATCGAGTTCGAGTACAACACGCGGGTCTTCTACGGAAAACTGGACTGAGGTGACTGTTAGTTTGTAATTGGTAATTTGAATGACATAGTACGAACGCGTGAATCGCCGCCGGAATTGCGATTAAGGAAGGATGCCCTATTTGCAACTGTCATCCTGAGCCGTCCTGAGCCGAAGGCGAGGACGAGCGAAGGATCTGATTTTCCTTCGCGCGCCGAAGAAAGCAGGTCCTTCGCTTCGCTCAGGATGAAAGCTCGGTTTCGATTCCAAATTACTATTAACCACATTACGAATTTATGCCTTCCCACATGACTCCCGAAGAATTCCGCCGGCACGGTCACGCGATGGTCGACTGGATCGCCGACTACTATGCGCGCGTCGAGTCCTTCCCGGTGCTCTCTCGCGTGAAACCCGGCGAAATCCGCGCCAAGTTGCCTCCGTCCCCGCCCCAGCAGGGCGAACCGTTCGAAAAGATGTTTGCCGACATCGAGAACATCATTCTTCCCGGGATCACGCATTGGCAGTCGCCGAATTTTTATGCCTATTTCCCGACCAGCACGTCAGGGCCAGCCATCCTGGGCGACCTCCTCTCCACGGGACTCGGTATTCAGGGCATGCTTTGGTCGACCAGCCCTGCCTGCACCGAACTGGAAACGCACGTTCTCGACTGGCTCGTCCCCATGCTCGGTCTGCCGGACAAATTTCTGTCTTCGAATACGGGCGGCGGCGTGATTCAGGATGCCGCCTCGAGCGCGTCCCTATGCGCGGTGCTTGCTGCTCGAGAACGTGCGACGCAGTATGCCAGCAACCGCCGCGGCTGTGATGGAAGGCTGGTCGCGTACGCATCGACGCAGACCCACTCGTCAGTTGAGAAGGCTGTGAAAATAGCGGGCCTTGGCTCTGAAAACCTCCGTGCCATTGAAGTCGACAAGAACTTCGCGATGCGTCCCGATGCGCTCGCTCGTCAAATCGAAGACGACAAGAAGGCTGGCCTGCTTCCCTGCTTTGTCTGCGCAACGGTGGGCACGACGTCGTCGAACGCGATTGACCCCGTTCGCGAAATTGGCGCGATTTGTCGCGAGCACAATCTGTGGCTGCATGTGGATTCCGCCATGAGTGGGACCGCTGCGCTGTGTCCCGAGTTCCGCTTCCTGCACGATGGCATGGAATTTGCCGACAGCTATTGCTTCAATCCTCACAAGTGGATGCTCACCAACTTTGACTGCGATTGCTTCTACGTCGCCGACCGCAAGCACCTGATTCAGACTCTGTCCGTGTTGCCTGAATATCTCCGCAACCAGGCCACCGAATCGGGCGCCGTGATCGACTATCGCGACTGGCAAATCCCACTTGGGCGCCGTTTCCGCTCGCTCAAACTGTGGTTTGTGATCCGGCACTACGGAATCGAGGGATTGCAGCAACATGTTCGTGAACACATCCGCCTCGGGCAACTGTTCGCCCGTTGGGTGCGAAGTGATCCACGTTTTGAACTGGCCGCGCCAGTCCCGCTGAACCTGATCTGCTTCCGTCTGCGCTCGGCAGACGCCGATAACCAGAAGCTAATGGACCAACTGAATCAAAGCGGGGATTTATATCTGACGCACACCCGGCTCGACAACAAGTTGACGCTGCGGATCTGCATTGGACAAACACAGACCCAGGCGCGCCATGTGGAACGAGCCTGGCAACGGATTCAACAAGCAGCAACGCAACTCGGAAAATCCTGATACCTTGGGGCGACATGGTTCGCGAAATCTCAGCCGGCGGCGTGGTGCTGCGAGAAATCGAGGGCGTATGGCATGTCGCGCTGATTGAACCGCAAAGAGAATCCTCCGAAAAAGAGGGTGCAGCCACTGCAAAGTCCCCTCGCAAACGCACCAAAGCCACTCTCGCCCTTCCTAAGGGATTGGTCGATCCCGGCGAAACGGCTCCCGTCACCGCAGTTCGCGAGGTCCACGAAGAAACCGGCATTGTCGCGCAGATCATCGCAAAACTTGCGGATACCAGGTATGTCTATGTCCGTAATTGGGGGGATGGCGAAAAGGTTTTCAAAATCGTGACGTTCTACGTGCTGGGTTATATCTCAGGAGAAATCGACGATGTCACGGCCGCGATGCGCGTGGAAGTGAAACGAGCGGTCTGGACTCCTCTGCTCGAAGCGGCGCGTCACCTGATGTACAGCAACGAACGGAAAGTCCTTCGCATGGCTCAAGACTATCATCAAAAGCACGGTCTCACCCCTGAAAAGGCCACCTCGCCTTCCCGCCGGAAGCTGAAAACGTAGATCACGTGGAAGTGTGATCCACGCACTTGCGGGAAGCATGAAAGAGTGATCCAAATAAACCCGTAACGCATTGAATACAAAAGATTTACATTGACATTGGTCTTGCCAAAAGCTAACCTGTATTCAACTTAATAGGGCGCGTGCCGTCGCCATCCTCACCCCACATTCTTCGGCACGCGCCTGTTGCTTTTGGCGGATACCAATCCCTCCCCTACTTCCAACGCCTCGTCGATCATTCTTTTCTCTGCGCTGGTCAGACGGCGCACCATACCTTTCTTCAGTTCGCCCAGCTCCAGCGGACCAATCGATGTTCGCAATAACCGTAAGACATGCATGCCCAGACCATCCAGCAAACGACGAATGTGGCGATTCCTGCCTTCGTCGAGATGAATCTCCAGCCAGCTGTTCTTGCTCCCGGCGCGCAGGATGCCCACCGACTTCACGCTCAGGCGCTCACCTCCTGCGCTGACGCCCCGCCGGATCCGGGTGAGCAATTCGTTTCCCGCAACACAATCGACTTGCACGTGATAGCACTTCTGCAGGTGGCTATCTGGATCGGTGATCTGCGCTGCCCACTTCGAGTCATTCGTGAACAGCAAGAGGCCTTCGCTGGCCTTGTCGAGCCGTCCCACCGGGCCCACCCAATCCGGAGACGCTGTATCGATTGATTTGAGCAGGTCGTAAACTGTCGCGCGCCCTTCCTCATCGGACGCGGTCGTGACCAGGCCGCGAGGCTTGTTCATCATCAAGTAGATTCTTGCCCGTTTTTCGACCGGCGCGCCGTCCACCGCGATGTGATCGTGCTCGACCCGCGATGGCGTCTCGGGATCGCGGACGAGGCGTCCGTTCAGCGTCACACGCCCCGACTTGATCAAAGCGGCGGCTTGCGAACGCGAGCAATAACCCATCTTCGATAGAGCGCGCGCCAGACCTGTCCTCGGCTTCTGCACGCACCTATGCTAAATGGGGACGATGCGAATCAGTTCGGTTGGAACCACGACTGGAAACGCCTGCGAAGAACGCGCGGATATTGCGGAGCGGATGTGGCGATCCTATTCGTAGCCTTGGTGGCCGGTAGCGTGGGTGTCGTGGCGGAATTTTCGCGCGGCCGCTCGTGATTCTTCCAACGTATAGCGCCGGGTAACCCGGTCGGTTGCGTCCACTTCTGTGACTTCTCCGCCCTGCCCAGCCCGTTCGAGCGCGGCAGACGCCTGCTCGAGAGTGGGATAACTGTCTCCCTCGACGGCTTGGCCGTTCTTGTGAATCTGAAAGAAAGTCAGGCTGTGAGGCTTGCTTCGGATATCCAGCATAAGGTCCCCATTTCCTGGCGAGAAACTACCGTTGGGAGAAGAAGATTTCCATGGTACGAGTCGTCGCATTTTTCACAACGCGCACCGCCGCCTGGCCGAAATTCTCATCTCGCGTCATCTTTGCTGCGAGCAGGCGCCGGTCCATGTGAGTCTTCACGCAAGGCTTGCCTGTGCTGAGTTTGCATTGCTCTCTGGGCAAAGCCAGGCATACTGGGCATCGAACCGTCATGACTTGTTTGGGAGTAAGAGTATTCGGCGCTACCATCGTGACATCCAATCTCGCCCGCCAGGACGCCAAAGTCGCGCTGGCGTGGCACCGAGCGCCACTTCAGGCGTGACGATCAATACCGGTTGCGGCCATCGGAGAAAGGCATCGAAGCCGGTCGCGAGGAAGGGATATGCGACTCAGCAGAATGCTGATTCATCGCTTTTGCCGCTTGCGTGCGCCGGTTGCCATTCGCGGTGTCATAATCCAGCGTGCTCACGCTGTGCTCGCAGGAAACGCACTTGAACGTGATGCCGCCATTCATCGGTTCGGTTGTGTAATGTCTCACAAGCTTAGTGTAGTCCCTAACTCCAGCGATGCTTCGGGGCATTGGGTGTGCGACTTTCGGGTAAAAAATGGCACACTTATGCTGAAGGTTATTGCGGGTAACCAACCTTAGCGAAGAGTCTATTTCTGATCGGCTTGCGCTTCGATCTTCTCGATGACCAGGGCGCTCGACCCGCCGCGGGCAAACACTTTTCCGCTCGCCGTGACTTTCTGTCCGGCAAACGGCAACAGTTTGTCATTCTGTCCGCTGGATGGCGTTGCATCGGAAATGGGCCAATAGATCGTGCCGCCATCTCCCAGGATCACCAGAGGAGAACCCGCCTTTGCACACGCGGTGGCACACTCGCCGCTGATTGGCTTCTTTAAGTCCTTGGTGAAGGCACACGCCGAATCCAGAACGTAGCCTTTGACAGTGATCGATTTGCCGCCTTCACTCCCCAGTGCCAGAACACCGCTTGCCAAAACTATGGCAAGCGCGAGCTTCCCTGCCTTCTTGAAATTCATAGCCACCGTCCTCCTTTAGGGCTGCGACACAAACTACCGGGCGCAATTGGCCCGGACAATACTTCAAAAGCGTTACGTAGCACCGGGTAAGCCGGTTTCATAGCTCCTTAGTTATTCCGACGGGCACGTGGAAGGTCCCTGTGCTTCAATCAACCGCACGTCGATCAAGTCGACATCGAGTGGCACATCGCTTTCGATCCGCAGGACTGACGGGGTGCGGCTCAAGTCCTGACCATCGGCATGATGTGGTTTCGTAAAACATGACAGAGGCACTGCGATCTTCTGCAGCGATCCTGAGGGACGGTCGGACAGATTCTTCGTAATGTCGAGCAACGCAGAGCCAAGGCCCATTTTAACCGCGCCTTTGCGTTCCGAGGGTGGAACCGTAATGTTGAGCGTCAGAGTCACCGCCAGCATCATCGCGCCATTCGCCTCGCGACTGATATCGGTTGGCGTCTTCGCCGCAACCTCAAACCATGCTCTCGACTTGCCGTTCCAGACCAGGTGGAGACTCTTGTCGCCGGCGGGACTGAGCGTCAGCGAGGCATTGCCATAGAGAGTCGTGGTCGTGCCGACGTAGTCCATGTGCGGCGCATTGTGGTCGCCGATGCTCATGCTGTAGCCGTTCCACGATTCGCCTTTGGTGATATAAACATTTCGTTCGCCGAAGCGCGTGGTAATTGCGACCTCATCCAGGATTGGAGTTTTCGCCGGCCGCGAGTAGCTCAGGCCAAAGCCATAAGCAAATTGTGGATCGTACTGGGCATCACCGACATTGAGCGGCGTCTGATCCGGGCGCTTCGGCCATGAAAAGGCGAGTCGTCCCTGGAAATCGTAGCGTGCTTGCCCCTTGGCATCGGCAAGCAGCACATCGGCGACGCCTTCACCTTCGGACCCGGGCAGCCAGGCCGCGACCACGGCGTCGGAGGCGTTAATTTGGGGATTGATATAAAGAGGCCGCCCCGACAACAGCACAGACACCACGGGAATTCCTAGTGACTTCAGCTTCTTAATTAACTCCAGACTTTCAACGTTGTCGTGATGCAAAGCAACATCGGTCTGGTCCCCCTGGAACTCGGCATAAGGCGTCTCGCCGAAAACCACGATGGCGACATCCGGCCTTTGCGTGAAACTACCATCCGCACTGAGAACGGCTTCACCGCCGCCAACATGCGCAGCATCGGCGATGCCTTTGTAGATTGACGTCGCGCCGGGGAAATCGCCGGGACCGTTGTCGTTGCCCTGCCATGACAACGTCCACCCCCCGGATTGCATGGCGACGCTGTCGGCGCCATCACCGATTACTAAAATGCGTGCTCCAGCGTCGATGGGCAACACCGGCTTTCTATTTTCCGGACCATTGTTCTTCAGCAACACCAGGGACTTGCGTACTGCCTCGCGCGCAATGGCCCGATGCTCGGGCGATCCGACGCCCTTGAACATATTGGGCCGGTCTTTCGGCGCTGGTTCATCAAATACGCCAGCCCGCAACTTGACGCGCAAGATGCGCCGCACTGCATCATCGAGACGGCTCATCGGGATCACGCCCGCCTTAACGTCACGCACCAGGTTGGCGTGCATCAGTTTGAAATCCTGCGGCTGGTTAAAGATGTCGAGCCCCGCATTGAATGTGATCGCGCAATCTGAATTCGTACAGCCGGGTATCTGACCTTGGGCCAGCCAATCGCCCATGATCATACCGTCGAATCCCATGTGATCTTTCAATACGTCGGTCAGCAGCCCCTTACTGGCGTGCATCTTGACGCCGTGCCAGCTGTTGTAAGACGCCATGATGGATTGCACGCCGGCATCAATTGCAGTCTTGTAACCGGCGCCGTGCAGGCGCGCCAGGTCAGCCTCCGTCGCTAGACTGTCGCCCTGATCACGGCCACCATCGGTCGAGCCGTCTCCAAGAAAGTGTTTGGCGGTTGCAATGACGTGGTCCTGATTGAGGAAAGCCTTGTCCGTGCCTTCAAGCCCCTCGACTACGGCGCGGGCGTAATCGGCAACAATCTTGGGATCTTCGCTGTAGCTTTCGTAGGAGCGTCCCCAGCGGTCATCGCGCGCGACTGCGATCGTTGGCGAGAAAGTCCAGTCCATGCCGGTTGCACGCACTTCGGCAGCCGTAACCGCGCCGATCCGTCGCAGCAAGTCCGGATCATTCGCCGCGCCCAAACCAATATTGTGCGGAAACACTGTCGCCCCGAAGACGTTGTTGTGACCATGAACGGCATCGGACGCCCAGATCAGAGGGATCACAACGGTGTGCGCCTTGGGATCAACCGATGCCTCGTAATAGGGCTCTATAAGGTTCACCCAATCCGCGACCGAGGCGTGTTTATTGCCCCCCGGCACGGAGCCGCCCCCATTCTCGATCGAGCCAATGTGATACTTGCGGACATCGTCCGGTGTGATGGACTTAAACTCCGGTTGGATGACCTGTCCCACTTTTTCCTCAATGCTCATGCGGGAGAGCAGGTCAGCAATACGATCCTCCATGGCGCGATCTTGCTTGACGCTGGAATGACCGACAGGCCAGAGGTTGGGATGAACCTGCTGCGATGCGGCGCCGGCATTCTGCGCTGCGGCCGTCATACAAGAGGACATGATGATCAGGAAACCGAAAGATGCGCGTAGCGAATTCCTGCTGTACGAAGTTGGCAAGGATAGCGACATGGGATGATTGTAGGGGAAGTTGCGTGTTCCCCTGCCGCAATCCGATTGTTTCCTGGAGGTGCAGACTAGGAAGCGACCGCCAACCGTACGTTCAACTCACGGCGTGCCCGTTCAAGACGCAACGTCACGGCGGTAGAACTGATACCGAGAATGGCAGCGGCCTCATCAACCGAGAACCCTCGCAGGTCGCAGAGTAGAAGCGCCTTGCGAAATACGGAAGGCATTTCAAAAGCATGCATCACGATGTTCTCGAGTGCATCCTTGTCACTGTAGATTCGCGTTACTTGATCGATGCCATTCATCGGTAGATCCTTTTTGTTTCTGAGGTGGAATAGAGGGCCGCTATCGTCAGCACAATTGCTGCTGCTGAGGACCGGGCCTCTACTAGGAAGATCGAAAAAGGAAGGGCAAAAGCGACATCTTCCGAGGAGGTAAAACTCTGATTACAACTGGCGGGCCGTGGCTCGGCGGGAACGGGAAGTGATCGAGACCTATTTCAGATAACGCTGTTTGATGATGTCCACGTGCCGCAGTTCGTGGCCGGCGATGTGATAGGCAAGGGCGCGCACGCTCACGCGATTTCCGTCAGCGACGCCCGTCCTCATGAGTGCCGCGTCATCGAGGCTGTTAAACAGGGCGATAGTCGATTGCCGCACGCTCACAAATTCGGAGAGGAGATCAGTCATGTCGCGGTCATTCGCGCCTGAATACCGCGCAAAGAGGTCTTGGTCAAATCCAGGAAGCTCGATAGCATCGTTACGGGCAAAGCGCAGAGCCCGGTAAGCGTAAATGCGTTCATCGTCGACAACATGTCCGACGATTTCTTTGATCGTCCATTTCCCTTCGGCATAGCGATGCATCAGGCGAGCTTTTGGAATCGATGCGAGAAACACCGTCGTGGATTTCAGGTTGTCCTGCAGATGCCGCAGGACAAGTCCGTCGCCGGGCAGGAGATCGATGTAGATGTCAGCGTATGCCGGATACTCCGTCTTCTTCGGCTTTTCGATGACGCGCAGCGACCGCGGGCCTTCCGGCTCAACGGTATTCGGTTCTCGCGACGGTGGAGCTTCCATTCTCATCCTCCCTGCAACTCGGCGCTTCGGTCGACGGATGGAATTCAATCCTAAATTCGTGCTCCTCCGCAGGCAAATGATTTGCCGGCAGGATACAGCGGAGTCCGTTGCTCATCACCGGACAAAGATCCAGGCGCCCGGCAACCATCTGCACCAATTCCTCAATCTGTTGATCGAGACTCATAGACATACGTTGAGCATCCTTCCGTTGGGAGATAGACGCTACCTCTAGTCGCTTTCACACGCCAACCCCTTGCGGGGCCGGCGGTCGACGTTTTACAAACCCTTATAAGCGACCGTCACGGTCTTCGACGCCCCAGGTGGAACCCTAAGGCCGTACCCCATGGCCACCGATCCATCGGTGTCTACCAGCGGACCGTCGGCGCTCTGGATGTTGCAGGGTGACGGCCCACCCGGACCCGCTTGGACAAATCCCGTCAGCAATCCGGCCTGCGGTGTCCCAACATTCTGCAATACCAATCCGAACGGATTGTTGAAGCTGATCGAATTCCAGGCGAACGCGCTTCCAAGAGTCGCATCCAGATTGTTGGCAAAAAGGCCATCCGCATCCACGTCCGCGTAACGGAGCAGCAATGCTGTTTTCGTTACTTTCGCGTTGTTCTTCAGCGCCATCACGATCTTGACCGACGGCGACCCGCCGGCGATCTGGGAAATGGTTTGGGTTAACGTCCATGCGCCGTCCGCGGTCGTACGCGCGATCTTGAGCATCTTCGCGCTTTGGCTGATCACGACCGGAGAATTCCAATTACCGGTATCCCCAAACTCCGCGTAGTCGTCATATTCAACGTTGGCATCGAAGTCACAGATGCCGTACCCCTCACCGTTGATACCGTCGGGCCCAACGTTGATGTGTTCCTGGCCTTCAGGAGTTTCCAGTTGCGTGATGTTGCCATTCGCGGTCACGCAATATTTCAAAAAGCTGAGGTTTGTGCCCGAGGTAAAGGTGAAGGAACATGCGCCGGTGGCCGTCGGACTATGAAACCTGGATTGTGAGGCGCTCTTTTGCGCCAATCCGGCCGCTGCCTGCTGTCGGGGGCTGACTGCTGAATGGACTCGTTTTACGCCCGGAAATTGAGCGAAGCTGAACGAACAGAGAATGGGAACAATGATGGCGATGATGAGTTTCTTCATAGAATCTCCTGGAAATTAGTCGTTGCGGAAGAAGTGACGAGAACGCCCCCTTCCTGAACCCAAATCTGGCGCGAACATCCCTCCCAGGCGTCCGCGCCAGTGCGGTGGGCCAAGCGGGGTACTATTTGAGATATCGAAACCCGGAGACAAAAGACGACAAAATAAAACCGGCCCCTTATGGGCCGGAATATTCTTGCCAGCAGAGGCCATTCATTGTTTCGTCGCCAACTGTTCTGGTGTCGCCTGATCTTCTTCAGCAGTCGATGCGAGGATGAGGTCGGCGGCGTTCCGGGACTCGGCGATCCACTCCCAGACCCGGCGTCCCTTGCCGTTGGAAAACGCCCTTACCTCTCCGGACGCGACCAGACGATTGAATACGGTCGTCACCGACGCAAGCGGAGTCTTGTGATGTTCGATCAGACCCGGGAATCGGCGTTGCATTTCCCGTAATCCTTGACGCGCTTCCAGAGGCGTCGTTGACTCCATCAAAACCGCGCGACAGCCCCGCGTGAGTCCGGGCTGCTTGCGGGCCGGGATGCGTCCCAACAAATGCAGCACCTCTGGAGTCAGTACTTCGTCACCAAAGACTTTCTCGAGATAGACGAGAGTCTGTTTCACGGTCCCGATGCGTTTCATGAGTTCAGACCGCTGGCGTAGAAGCTGAATTAATTCGTGCTGCGCTGAATGGACCACTTCCTCAATATGTCCATTCAACGCAGCCGGGTTAGCCACAGTACGTACGGAGCTCATTCACTCTTCTCCTGACTGATCTAACTAAGTACCGAGCAACGTTGTTACGGTTGGCTTCCTTCCGCCGCCTCGCGAGAATCGGTCGAGCGACGCTTCGCCATGACGACCTGCTCCTTGACGTGCGTAAGCTGCTGGCCGGTATCGCTGCCGTCCCATACCTCGGACAGAATGTGCATTCCATCCGCGGTCGCGAACTTCAGCTTTGACTCATTGAAAGTAGCGCGCGATTCGATTCCTGCCGTGAGAGCCTGGGCGACAGCGCGTCCACGCGCATCGCGCAGCACCATTACATTTTGTTCGGGCTGGGTGAATGTGTACTGACCAGCCGGAAACGTCTGCGAGCCGAATTGGAATTCAAACGGAACATTCACTTTCAGGTTGTGAGTCGTCTGCGCCGGGGCTGCTACCGCCAGTCCCATCACAGCGAGAGTGAGTGATGCCAAAGTACGAGTAACAAGATGTTTCATACTTCCTCCTAATTGTGGTAAACACCGGTAACCGATCTCCGGATTCCAGGAGCTTGGCCGCGCATTACGAGCTGGGGGAGTTCTGCACGGGCACCCAAGCCCCTGGGATCGAGATATCCAACACTGGCGTTCAGAGTCTTCTTGTGCCGCCGGAACGCTCAGCCGCCGACCTCGCCTTCCAGTTCGACGCGAGCGGCTAAGCGTTTGATCTCTACTTGGGATATCGGAACGGCGAGGGAAAAGACGACACCCGGCAGCACGTTTTTTGTGCAATTCGACGTCAGTCTGTTCTAAGAGATCGATCAGGCACGCGATGCAGCCCTGAGTAAGGGCGCATCGTCGGATTGCTGAAGAGCAAACCTACCAGGGTGTGAAAAAACCGGCCTCAGACGAGGCCGGTTGTGCTTATCCACGGGACCGCCGTCGATGTGCGCGGCGGCCAGTTTTAAATTCGCTGATCCCCGGGAAGGAACTTACTTGGTCTTGGCGCCACCCTCGCTAGCTCCCGCCAGGCTCGCGTTCGATATCTTCGGTAACGGAATCAGCATCGGCACTTGTTTGCGATAGCTTCGGTAGGACTCGCCGTGTTCCGTCATCAGGTCTCGCTCCTCCAGAAATATTCCCAGCAGGATGTATCCCGTGCAGGCGGCCGCAAAAAACAGATGTCCAACGCTCATCCGGGGAGCAGACCAGAACGCAATGATAAATCCGAGGTAGAGCGGGTGACGCACGATCCGGTACAGGATGGGCGTGCGAAATTTTGCGCCGCCATACTGCTTGCCGCGGAAGTGTCCCCACACCTGCTGCAGTCCAAATAGTTCAAAATGGTTGATCAGGAATGTGCTGGTGAAAAGGAGCACCCATCCCAGCCAGAACGCGATCGTCAGCAAGGCGGCGGCGACGCCGTGCAGTTCCCAGACTAATTGCGGAATAGAACGCCACTGCCAGAGCAGCAACATCAACAACAGCGTGGCGGCCAGCACATACGTGGGACGCTCCAGGTGTTTGGGAATGATTCTTGTCCACGCTCGCTTAAAACCTTGTCGGGCCATGATGCTGTGTTGAGCCGCGAACAGGGTTAGAAGAACGGCGTTGATGGCAAGTGCCGCCAGCAGCGGCGATTCCGGGCCGCTGTCAATTGTTTTTGGAACTGCGATATTGCCGATAAACAATATGGCGTAGATAAACGAGAACAAAAATAGTCCATACGCGATCGACCCATATAACAGTGAAAATGCACGTCTCATAGTTCGATTCTCCTGACGGAAGGATCTGACGTGGACAGCTGCGCAGGTTCCCTGCCTAGCGCGGCCGTCCGCGTGAAGATTCCTTCCGGAAACACTTCTCGGGTTGGACATGAACAGTCCGAAGAAGTGATCTCTACTTGTGGAATCGGAAACGGAGGGCAAAAGACGACAGCCCCAAGAAAAAAACTTGAAGGCAGGCACCGGCTAACAAATGTCATGTGTGGGAGTCTGCGAGATCGCGAGCACTACGTGTGTCGGGATGATCTGGGCCGAGAGTACTTTCCAGATGTTCGAATGCCGAGCGAAAGGCGGACCGAGCTTCCTCGATTTTGCCCTGCGACTGCAGCGCATGGCCCAAGGTCAGGTAGGCGCGGCCGGCTATACAGGAGAACGTTCCCTGTTCGGTAATGGGTCGCAGAAGTTCCAAGGCCTTGGCCGAATCAGATGCGGCCTGCTGGGGCCGTTGCAGATCGAGTTGAATCGACGAGCGGCGGACGAACAGAGTGGGCAATAGCGTCGCTCCCTGTCCGCCCGACTTGATCGCGGCTTCATCAATCGTTACGGCATGATCCGCCAACTGCAATGCGGAAGAAAAATCCCCCATCGTCTGCGCCAGAAGAGCCTGATCGGAGGCGATGGCTGCGAGCGCGATGTGCTCGGGAGGCAGAAGGCGACGATATTTCTGTTCCACCTGTGCAAAGGCTGCAGTCGCGCGCTTGAAATCCCGCCGATCCCGGTAAATGCGCCCCTGCTGCAGAACCAACTTGTCGATCAGCACTGCGTCGCGGGCCTGACGAGCTTTGGCGTAGGCGCGGTCCGCGTAATCAGCCGCTTCAGGAAGGCGTCGCAAATCGCGAAGAACGAGAGAATAGTTGTACAACAAGGTTGGTGGAACGGCGTCTTCGGTCTGATTGGTTCTGCCAACGTCGATCGCGTGCCGGTAGGCCTTTTCCGCCTCCAGGGGCCGTCCCGCATAAAACAGGACGACGCCCCAGTCATTGAACAACTTCGCCGCCTTTTGCGTTTCGTCGTACCCGAGATTCATCATCAGGACCGAAGCTCGTTCAAACGTGGCGTTCGATTCTCGAAACTGGCCGGTACCTCCGTACGCGCCCGCAAGCTGGATCATGGCAGTGAGTTCTTCGACGGGAGAATGGGCAGGCGACTCCTTCACAATCCGCACCGCCGACTGAGCTCGCTCCACGGCTTGCTCTGAGCGGCCCCTACCGTAGGCGATCTCGCTTCCGTAGGCCAGGCAATACACGCGGTCGGAGCCAAACTGCAGTTCCTCTGGCAGCTCGCGGAAGCCTTCCTGAAAGAGCGCTTCAGCGCGTTCCAAATCACCGACGCTGACCATCTGGCCAGCTAACGCGCACGAGGCTTTCGCTCGCACGGACTTTTCTGTCAGCCCGCGGGAAAGTTGATAGGCCTCTTGAAGCACGCGCAGACCCTTGGTGTTCTCGGCTTCACTCGAGTATTGATCGCCGATCGAAATCAACAACTCAACATGATTCGCGGCATTTTCGTAGTGTTCGCGCTCGACGATATGCTCCTCGCGTTCGATCAGCTCATTGGGCGTGAGGGCCTTTCCCTGCGGCGCGACGTCAGTCAGCAGGATATCGTTCAGATCGTTGAGTCGCTCCGCGCGGGAGAGTTGGTGAAGTGCGAAATCACGCTGCACGCGCGCCGTCCTCGCTTGGATCCATGTACCAACCAATCCCCCCGCCGTCGCCACAACCGCGACGCTCGCGAGTACGACCGCTGTCCGGTGCCGGCGTACGAACTTGGCAGTTCGATAGGCTAGCGAATCTGGGCGAGCGCTGATCGGTGCGTGACGGAGGTAGCGCCGCAGGTCATCTGCCAGGGCGGTCACTGACGGATAACGTTCGGCTGGATCTTTCTTCAGCGCCTTGGCGATGATGGTGTCGAGGTCTCCGCGCAGCATCCGTTGGAGCCTGTCGGGAGTCGTGGTCCGTTTCGCAGCCGTGGCAGTCGTCAGTTCAGAGTTCGTTCCCGAGATCACGGCATCGGAAGGCCGCCCCGCCTCCGTATCCACAATCGCCTTCACGATGTCTGCCGGCGTTTTCGAATCCGAGCCAGAGGGATGCTGCCCGGTTAGCAATCCATAGAGCAACACACCCAAGGCATAGACGTCTGTGGCTGTCGTGATGGGGCCGCCGCGCAGCTGTTCCGGAGCCGCGCATTCGGGCGTCAACGCGCGCACGCCTTCCGCAGTCATGGTCTTGCTTCCCGCAAGGCTCACACCTTCCAACAACTTCGCGATGCCAAAATCGAGCAGCTTTACCTGGCCGTCATTGCGTACCAGCACGTTTGAGGGCTTGATATCGCGGTGCACAACGAGGTTGGCGTGCGCGTGAGCTACCGCTGCGAGCACATCGAGGAAGAGCCGGATTCGCGCGTCGACGGCGAGTTTATGCAGGTCGCAATAGCCATCGATGTGCTCACCCTCAATGTGCTCGAGGATCAGGTAAGGCTGTCCAGCCTGCGAGACTCCTGCATCGACCAGTTCCGCGATATTGGGATGAACGAGCAACGCCAAGATCCGGCCTTCCCGTTTGAACCGCGCTTCACCGGCCTTTCCCATGAACGCGAGGTTCAGAAACTTCACCGCCACTCGCCGCTCGAAACGGCCGTCATTCCGTTCTGCGAGCCACACGCTGCCCATGCCACCCTGACCGAGCGGGGACAACAGCGTGTAGTCACCCAGCGTTTTGCCAGCAAGCCCGGTTTCTACCGGCAGACTCGAAGCATCGCGATCGAGAAAGCCTTCGTCGCACAAGGAGCGGTACTCGTGGAAGAGGATTTCCAATTGCTCCGCAAGAGCGGAGTTCTCGGCACGAATATCCGACAGCCAAGCCAATCGTTCTTCGTCCGTTTTTTCCAGCGCCTGGTCCAGGTAAGGACTCAGCGTCTGCCATTGATCGGGAATTTCATTACCCATTGAATCCTCTGTACTGCAAGCGGCGCGTGCTGCGACATCGCGGTCTCAGCGGAACCTAGGCTAAGCAGGCGACGACGACCACTATTAAAGATCGGCCATCTGCCGGGCGTTGTGGGTGTCGGGATGATCCGGACCCAATGTGCTTTGCAGGTTTTCCAGCGCGGAACGAAAGGCGGCGCGAGCTTCGCCGGGTTTTCCCTGCGCGCGCAGAGCGAGTCCCCGCGAGTAGTAAGCATGGCCGAGAACGCTCGAGAACGTTCCGGTCTCCACGGATTTTTGCAGAATGTGCAACGCTCTGTCTGCGTCCGCGGCTGCGTCGTCGGTTTGACCTGATTCGCGTTCGATATCCGACCGGGGGACCAGCAGCAACCCCAGGTAGTCTTCTCCTCCACGCCCAGCCTTGATGGACGCTTCGGAAATTGCCTGCGCCTGATCGACGAACTGCCGAGCAGCCGGCAAATCCCCGCGTGCGCGCGCCAGGAGCGAATGCTCTGTAGCGAGCGCCGCAAACGCAAGATGGCCGGGAGGAAGCGCTTTCCGCAGTCTCGGTTCCACTTCCGACAACATGGCTTCCGCGCGTGCCAGCTTGCCCTGGTCGCGATAGATTCGAGCTCGCATCAGGAGCGACTGATTGACCACCACCTGGTTGCCCGATTGCTTTCCCTTCGCATAGGCGCGCTCCGCGTAGTCCGCTGCCTCCTCGCGGCGTCCCAGTTCCCGCAGTGCGCGAGCGTAGTTGAGCAGCAGCATGGGTGAAACGCCTTCTTGCAACTGGTCGGCGCTACTGATATCGATGGCGCGGCGAAAGAGTTTTGCGGCTTCAAGCGGCCGGCCCGCGAGTTGCAGTGCGAGGGCCCAGTTATTGAACATTGTGCCGGCAGTCTCGGTGTCATCGCGTCCGAGGGCCGTCATGAGTGCGGAAGCATTCTGGAAAGCGGAAATCGAATCGCGAAACTGACCGGCCACGCGATACGATTCTGCCAAGCTCATCTGGACACGCAAATCCGAGATCTCCGATCGCAGGGGCGATACAGAAAGCAGGTTCCGCGCCTCCTGACTGCGCGCGATGGCTTCCTGGGTAGCGCCGGCTTCGCGTGAGACCCCGCTTGCATCGAGCAGGCAATCGATGCGGTCGAGCGCGAACTGAGGATCGTTCTCTGGAAGCTCGCGTAGCCCTTCCTGGATCAGCGCTTCCGCGCGGGGCAAGTCGCTATGCGCCAGTGCCGACGCCAAAGCACATGCAGCCGACGCTCGAGCCGATGGATCCTTGAGTCCACGTGAAACCTGGTACGCCTGTTCAAGGATGCTGCCGGCTTTGCCGTCCTCGTCCTGCCCCACATACTTGTGACCGATGGAAGTGAGCAACTCCGCCCGATTGGCTGCGCCCATGCTGGACTGCCGTTCCACGATGTGCTTCGCGCGCCCCAGCAGTTCATTCACGGTAAATCTCTTGCCGGAAGGCGCCGCATCCGCAAGCAGGAAGTTATCCAGGTCGTTGATGGATTCTGAGCGCGCAAGTTGACGGAGCGCGAAGTCGCGTTGCGCGCGCGCCTTGCGCGACTCCATGAGTGTTCCCGCTACACCCGCGATAGAGGCTGCGATCGCCAACGTTGTCAGCAGCACTGCCGTTCGATGGCGTCGCACAAATTTGCGGGTGCGATACACAATCGCGTCGGGGCGCGCGCTGATCGGTTCATTTCTCAGGTAACGCCGAAGGTCGTCCGCCATCGCCGTCGCCGACGAATATCGCTCGGAGGGTTCCTTCTTGATCGCCTTCGTGATGATTGTGTCGAGATCGCCTCGCAGCAAGCGGCTGAGCTTGTGAGGATTCGTGCGCCGGCGTGAGGCATTCTGAACCGGGACCTCAGCACTTTCGTCTATGCAGGTCACGGACTCCGAAGGCCGGACCGGTTCGGTATCCACGATCGCCTTGACCAGATCTGCCGCTGTGTGTGGTCCGTTCCCCGCAGGATGATGGCCCGTCAGCAACACATAGAGTAAAACGCCCAACGCGTAGACGTCGGTAGCGGTTGTGATGGGCTCGCCGCGCAGCTGTTCAGGCGCGGCGCAAGCAGGCGTCATCGCTCGCACGCCGTCGACCGTAAGCTCGGTCCCGGCCGGTTGTCCCTCGACCTCCAGTAACTTCGCAATGCCAAAATCGAGTAGCTTCGCTTGCCCATCGTTGCTAACCAGCACATTCAGGGGCTTGAGATCGCGATGCACAATCAGGTTGGCATGCGCGTGGGAAACCGCGCTGAGGACATCAATAAACAGACGAATCCGCGCTTCCACTCCGAGCGCGTGGTGATCGCAGTAGTGATCGATGCGATCCCCTTCGATGTGTTCGAGAATGATATAAGGCTGCCCTGCGCGGGTCACACCGGCATCGATCAATTCCGCGATGTGCGGATGTGCCAGGCGAGCCAGGATGTTCCCCTCCCGTCTGAATCGCTCCTCGCCGTCCTTGCCGACCAGAGCGAGGTTCAGGAACTTCACCGCCACCTGTCGCTCGAACCTTCCGTCGTTCCTTTTCGCGAGCCAGACGCTGCCCATGCCACCCTGGCCGATTTGTGTCACCAACGTGTACACGCCAATCGACTGCCCGGCCAAGCCCGTCTTCGCCGGCAATCCAACGGAGCCCTTCTCCAGGAAACCTTCCCCCGAGAGTGCGCGATAGTCCCGGAAGACGATCTCAAGCTGGGCCGCCAGGCTGGCATTCTGGACGCGTAACGCCGAGAGCCAACTGAAACGTTGTTCCTCTGTCATGGCCAGCGCTTCGTCCAGATAAGGACTCAGCGCCAGCCATTGATCTTGATCGAGTGCGGGCATCAGATTCTCAAATAGGCAGGTCCGCACGAATGCTGCGGTGGAGATAGATGCGCGCCTTTTCCCATTGTCTCTGCACGGTCCGCTCCGACACCTTGTGCAGAGCGCCGATTTCGGCGAAAGAAAATCCGCAGAAGAACTTCAGATCCACTACCTCCGCAAGTTCAGGCTCGATCCTCGCCAGTTCATCCAGCGAATCGCTGATCGAGGAGAGTTGCCTGGCGTCGGCGAAATCGTCCGCAACATCGATTTCAAGCGATGTAATCTCGAACTCTCCACCACGTTTGGTGGCGGTGCGGCGGCGTGCATGATCGATGATCAATCCGCGCATCACTCGTGCAGCATATCCCATGAAGCGAGCCTGATCCGGAAAGGACGCGCCATCGCGTCCGGAAATGTCCAGATAGGCTTCATGCAGCAGAGTGGTAACACTCAGACTTGGCGGACCCCATTGCCGCGCCAGCTCGCGTTTCGCCATCCGATGCAACTCGGAATACAAAGTACTAAACAAAACATCTGTTGATGAATTGTCGCCTCGCTCGGCGATGTTACTGAAAGCAAAACCTGTAGACGCCACGCAGTACTCCCCCTTTACTAAGGCCCCTCTCTGCCGTAAGCCGCAGCGCGAGGCTTGGAAATGAGATGAGCCACCTCGAACATAAGGTGACTTTTTTTGGAAATCGGCCTACGCGATGGTGCAGTGGGCCAAAGCAGCGTTCGCCTCGGTTGAGGGAACATCTGTCCTAGTTGTTGGGTGGGAAAGTTCCAACGAAAGTTAGTGTAGCGGCCTGCGATTCACGATTTGTCACACATTTGTCACCCAAACGTAATTTATTGCGCAGCGAACAAAAGACAAATCGGGCTGCGTTTTCGATCGAGCCCACGTTGCAAAAGCTATCCAGCAGGAAAAAAGCCCTTCCAGCCTGTAGCAGACCGAAAGGGCAATTATTCTCAGTCCAACATTCGTCCGTCCGACGATCGCTTCAAGTACTGACTACTGGGCCTGGGGAGCGAACGTCTCACAGGAAACATTGGGGTGCCAGTTCACGAACGCTCCGTTTGGATTGTCCTTCCATGCCCAGACATGCAGCGTGTAGAACGGGGGAAGTCCGAAACGATTGGGAGCATCGAACAGATGAAAGAGTTGTCCCATCAACTCTGGCGGAGAAGTATGCTTCGGATCGGAATTCCATGTGTCGACGAGCACGAGGTAATCGGCGCCAATCAAGCGGAGTCCGCCGTTGGGCGTTGGTTCGTAGATCACAATCTGCGGACGAGTAGGATCGATCACGCCGCCTCCCACCAGACCACCGTTCACATAGTGCAAGCCCATCGCGCCCTCGGTATCACCGCTCACGCAACCGAATTGCAGGGCGTACCCTTCGTGTTCCGCCACGGTCACATCCTGAAAACGCGCGGTCGATTGCCGCACGAGCTTGATCAGGGCGCTGGCCTGACTCTTCTGTTTCGCGCTCATTTCACTTTGCTGCATCGTGTTGTGTGAGTGGACGTCTTGTGCCAGCGCGTTCGAGGACGAAACGCCGATGAAAACGAGGGCACCGATCGCGAAATGTGTCGCGAATTTCTTGACTTTCATTGTGGAAGCCTCCAGACCAACATGAATTGCACGAGGTTTCGGCAGACACGGGACGATACCCATGTCGACCGTCAATCCGACTCCCCGCTGTTTGAGATATCGGAATCAGCCACAAAAAAACGACAGGCTCATGCGGACATTCTGGAGGCTCGAGAGGCTTGACTGGAAACAGGCGGCCTTCGCTTCTTCGAGTGGTTTGACGCAACCTACGAATTGTTGCGACCACCTACTGTGGTGTTGCTTCCAGCAGCAGGTGTTTGGAGAAGCTCACGGATAGCTTCGCGACCGGACCGCGAACAATTCCGTAGTCCTTGCCGTCGACGTAGTCCACGACGTGATACGAACGATCGTTGAGGCCGCGCAGTTCCACGTTGCCTTTCCAATTGCTGGCAAAGAACGCGTAGTACATCTTGCGGTCTTTGCGGATGACGTGCGTTTCGGGCAGATCAAAACCGATATCGTAGAGCGTGCCAAGATATTGGCCGCGCGACAGGCCTTTGTCGCGATAAATATCCATCCACTTCTGAAAAGTCTTCGCGTGGTCCGGCGTGAGATCAAATCGGCCGTGCTTCTTCACTAGAGCGGGCAGCACAAACTGCGTGCCAACTACTCCTCCCACGCCCAACGTGGAAGCAAAATCGTCGTGACCATCGCTCAGCTCAACGTGATCGCCAAAGTAAGGGATGTCATCTCCCATGAGCCCTTTGAGTGTCTTGCCCTTGGAACGAACCTGGTATGAGCTTCCCGGATCGGAAGCAACCGACATATTGAAATGCGGCATGGTGAAGAAAGAGAACGAGGTACCGCAAGGACAGAACTCCACGAGTGATCCGGGCTTGGCTTTTTGTGCGGCATCGTAGATATCGCGGAAAAAGTTCGGCAAAGCCTCGACCGACTCCTCGGGGCGCTGGTGATGGTGAGCCGGGTTATAACAGGCCGGAACGCCATTCATGTGCTGGCCATCGAGTTTGAGGCCGTCAAATCCCCAATCGACCAGTATCTTGCGCACTAGTTCTTTGTGATATTCCACCACGCGAGGCTGAGCGGGGCAGAGATAATAGGAATTCCACCACGAAATTTTTCGCCTCGATCCATCTTTGTTCTTCAAGGCAAGATCAGGTTCATCCAGGAGCAACTTGGAATTCGGGACCGCGCTCAGCGGCGACCACCAAAGTTGTGCTTTGAATCCCTCCTGGTGAATGCGATTCACCATCGCCTTGATGTCGGCATCTCCGCGAGGAAACTTCTTGGGATCGAGTTGCCAGTCGCCGTAATTATTCTGCCAACCATCGTCGAGTGTCACCCACTTGAATCCCATCCTTTTGACTGTGGGGAGCGTGTCGTAAACCTGTTGCGGTTGGAAGTTACGCCCATATCCCCAGGCGCACCAGATTGCTCCGAAGCCGTCGTCTGGAGTTGATGCCATGTGGAAACCGAGTTTCGACATGTATCCGCGGTATGTAAGGAGCGTCTGGAAGTAGTCGCCCTCGTGTACGGTCACGAACGTGCGAAACGTGTGGAAGCTGTCGCCGGGTTGCAGGGATTGGTCGTGGCGATACTGCACACCCACTTGAGCCTGGCGCGCGTTGGGCATGGAAACTGGCAGGGACACCAAACGCGGCCCCGGCTCAACGTGGCCCACGCCAATCCCCACGTCTCTCCGCCACACATCGATGATCGGCGTACCGCCACCGTAGTCGCTGGCATTCATGCCGAGATAGTTCTGCTGAACGAAGCCGGTGTGGAGCGGGAGTATCCAGTTCGGACGGCGCTCAAACGAAGCGCTCTGGAACGACCAAAATGCAATCGGGGCAGCGTTGCGCTCTGCATCAATTTTGTAAGCGTTGTTGCTCCAGCCGAGAACCTGCAGCGGCGATTTCCCAGTATTGGTGTAACTGACATCAAAGACGGCAAGGCTTGGAAATTCGTCATAAATCGTGACTGCCAGAATCTTGCGAAGCGAGCCGGACGCGCCAGTCAGAGTAAGCTTCTCTCCACCACCAAAGCCGTCGGTGATGCGCTCGTGCGCCTGCGACTCCAGCGCGAAGTTGCCCCAGGAACTGTCCTTTCCCTGGACCGTCTCTGATGCCGAGAACGCGCCTAAGGGAACTTCCTTGCCCTTCAACCGCGCAACCACGCGGCTGCGCATGTTCTTTTCAAACTCGATACGGAGGCTTTGGCTTTGGATATACGGGGATTCACCAGCGACCGGCTTGGCGCCCGCAGCCGACTGATTGGGTTGTACTGTGGATCGGACGCCCATTGGCAATACTGCAAGAATGACTACAGAAATGAAGTAACGCGTATTCGTCATGATTTTGTCCGGTCCATCCGATTTTATGTCAGTCGCAACCTCAACCTGCGCAGGCTCTGGCGTAAACGCGCAGCACTTCGCGCACATGGTTACGGATCAGCATTTCAGGATTGGCCTGAAGTTGTCCGCTTCGTATCGCTTCATACTCCAAAGGCAGAAACTGGCTCACCAGGGTTGGGGGAATCGCCTGCACGGCGAGATTGCCCATGAGCCGGCCAATCTCTTCCTGAACCGAGGGCTCGTTCCAATAATATCGGCAGCGATCACTGTAGCTATAAATCAACTGCCGGCTTATCTCTTCTTCGCTGCCGCGATAATACGATCGCCAATGAATGGGGTTGCGCAACATTGCTTTTTCCAATGCTTCGCGCACTCGCGATGGCCGGCGTGAAGACCGCGTTGCCAACAACTCGTGCTCGATTGCGGTCAAAGCCAGGACCGCCTCTCGATATGCAAACGTCAACCAGGGGCCCACTTTAAGAATTGCGAAGTGGTCCTGCACCAGCTGTTCGAGACCTGTCGGAGATTGGTAATCCGTAGAATGCGCTTCGTAAACGACACCGGAGTGGGTTGATAGCGCCGCGGACAAGGATCGCGTCTTCGCACGATCGTAGGCGAACACCACATCCGAGCCGAACTCGACTCCGGGCTGCACGACCAGCCCGACTACCCTTTCCCAGGCGGAAGCCAAATTCCGTTCCGTAAACGCGCGTTGGAAAATCTCCAGAGTTCGATGGACGTCCTCAACTTTGGTTGTCTCTGGAGCAT
This sequence comes from Acidobacteriota bacterium, assembly GCA_016196065.1. Classification (NCBI taxonomy): domain Bacteria; kingdom Pseudomonadati; phylum Acidobacteriota; species Acidobacteriota bacterium. The sequence goes on from JACPYL010000025.1 coordinate 127,102, forward strand.
GTGCTTCAAGCAACTCGCCGCCCGGGGCGGGCACTTCGGTTCCGATCACGTAGACGACACGGGGAGAACCTGGCGGCAGTTCGCGAGTTGCCTTTTCCGCAACTTCACACAGGATAGCGGCTCGCTCCGCGACGACTTGTTCTTGTAAGCCCGCTTCTCCATCATCGGCGCAGGCCATGCTCGCATCGAGATGAATCTTGTGATATCCGCTGAGCACGCACTGGCGCACAAGTTCGCAGGCCTTCTCCATTGCAGAATTTGCGGTTTCGTTTCGCCACGGAAAAGGACCGAGATGGTCTCCGCCCAGCAAGACCCGTTCGGAAGGCAATCCAGCGCGTGCGGCGACGCCCCGGATCCACTGCGCGAACTTCTCAGGAGTCTGCCCAGTGTAGCCGCCAAATTGGTTTACCTGGCTCGAAGTCGACTCGACGTGCAAAACCGTCCCGTCCTCGATGGATTGCTGGATCGCCGCCGCGATCACTTGCGGGTGGGCGGAACAGACGGCGTATACGCCGCCTTTTTTCGACTCTCGATTGCGGCGCAATACATCCTGAAGCCGAGCGCTCGGATCGAGGCTATGCGCGTTCTGGTCCTGCTTTTCAATATTCGTGAAAGTGATCTCCCTGCTCAACCGCCGCCTAAAAACTAACCTTCAGGGCAAACTGAATCTGCCGTGGAGTTCGCGCCGCGGTGAGAGCACCCTGCTGCGACGTCCCTAGAATAGTCGCGTTGTTGCCGTTCTGGGGGCCGCTGTTCGCGAACAAAAAGTTGGTGTGGTTCAGGACATTGAAGAATTCCGCACGGAACTCCAGGTTTGTTCGTTCGGTCATATGAAAATTCTTGAAGACCGACATGTCCCAAGTCGTGTAGCCGGGCGCCTGAATCGTATTTCGTCCGACACTACCGAACGATCCTAGGCCTGGATCGATGAAGGCACAAGTGTTGAACCAGGCCGCAGGCGTGCGAATTCTGTCGGGCGCGACGCAGTCTGGATTTGCCGCTACCGGTCCCGCCTTGTTCGGATCGCCCACCCGGTCAGGCCGCTGAGAGACTCCGCCCGCCCCGCCGTCAGCGTTGGCAAAATTGCCGTTGCCATCGAGCATCGTGTACCAGTTGCCCGTTGAGATTGAGAGGATGTTGGCGACCTGCCAACCACCAGCGACCTGATTTGCGATTCCGCTTGCCTGGCCTAAGAACCTCCTGCCGTGGCCGAACGGTAATTCATAGATCGAGTTCAACACGAAACGGTGACGAACATCGAAGTCCGAATTCCCCCGCTCCGCCGACGCATTCCGGTAGTCACGGAAGTCGCTGTTGTTCTGAGTTGGGCCCAGGTTCGCATTCGAAGCGATATCGATCGAGTGCGCCCATGTGTACGACGCTTCAAATTGCAATCCCTTGGAAAAGCGCTTTTCGAATCTCGCTTGCAGCGAGTTGTAGTTCGACGATCCCGTCGATCGGAACCAGTCGATGCCAGTATCAAAAACCGGGCTGCAATTGTCCGGCGTATCCAGCGTGCACCCTGTACTCTTCACGAGGCGACGAGGCGCGGTCGGTGCATTCGAGTCGGTCGTTGGCGACGCCTGGTTCCCATTGAAGAAGGTGTAGAGCTTGGTCCCCTTCGAACCGCCATAGGTGACAGCCAGCACGCTGTTCCCCGGCAACTCTTTTTCAAAGCCAAGATGCCACTGTTGCATGTAGGGGGTTCGCAAGTTCTTGTCGACGGAAAAGAATACTGGAGTGTTGGGGTCCGTCAAGGCGCTGCTCGGAAAACCGGAGGCCAATGACGGTATGCCCGCAACCCGGCAATCCAATGTTTCGTTTGCGGACGGTGCGCTGCACGGCGCGACGAACGACTGATTGACGAAGAACGGCGGGTTGAAGCCCGGGCTCGGATTTGAATACGGCCCGTTTTCTTGTCCGCCATAAAAGACGCCAAATCCCGCTCGCAGCACCGTCTTCGGCGCGAACTGCCATGCCAGACCGAAGCGTGGGGCGAAATTATTCAGGTCCGAGTTGATCAACCCACGGCTCCCGGTGGGGCTGACTTTGACGAACCCCGAAATGAAAGGTGTCAACTGCGCATCCTTCCCTTTCGGCAAGATGATGGTGGGGTCGGTTGGATTGCTCAGGTCAAAATTTCCCGTATCGTCGAATCGCTCCGAGACGGTTCCGAACAGCTCGTATCGCAAGCCGATATTCAGCACCAGGTTCGGAGTGACCTTCCAATCATCCTGCGCATAAAACGCATAGGTATTGCGGAAGTAGTCGACGTTGTGGAGATTATTGATGCCACCGCCGTTTGTGAGACCGGCCATGAACGAGGCGAATCCGCTGCCTCCGTTGCCGATTGCGGCCGGATTGTCGGTGAGCGTGTTGTCAAAACCAAGAAACCCGCGCGCCGCCGCCGGCTGAAAAATCGTAAATTCCTCGCGCCGGATCTCCGTCCCGTATTTCCAGGTATGCCGCCCTCGCAACCACGTCATGTTCTCAGAGAGGGTGTAGGAATTCTGCAGTTCCTTCGATGGGAGAAACGTCGGACTGCCCAAAGTCGCCACATCACTGAATCCCAGCTGCGGCAATCCGCCGATCCCGGCCGAGAATGGAACTCCGGGAAAGTCGATACTCGGATCAGCCGACACATTGACGTCGGCATTCAGTTGTAGACGCTGCGCATTCACCCGGTTGTAGCCCAATCGGAATTCGTTGATCAGTTCAGGCTTGAAAACATGTGTCCAGCTGGTGGCGATGCTGCGATAGGAAAAGTCTTCGTTGCCGCTGAAGAATCCACCCCCGTCCGCCAATCCTCCAAACGTACCCGGAATCGAACTTGGTTGATGCTCGAAGCTGAAGCGGAAAAACGCGTTGTCCTTGTCGGAGAACTTCTGGTCCACACGGGCATCGAAGTTGTTGCGCGTTTCGGCACGAACCGGATTCGCCAGATAGTTGTTGCCGCTCGACTGGATCGGTCCCGCGGCCGGGTAAAGTGCGGCTAAGCGTAACGCCAGCGGATCCAGCGAACCGCCTCCCGCCACTACCGGAGTTGCCGGAATAATATTCAGGGCCGTGCCGGACTCGTCATACTGAAAGGGGACGCCACAGTCCGCCTGCCCCTCGATGCCCACTTGCGCCAGCCGCGCATCAAAGATTTCTCCCGCGTAAGTTGGCCTGCCGTTGCAATCGGTGCCGGTCACGCTCGTGTAATCGATCAGGTCGGAAAAGTCTCCCGTCCGCCATCCCGCCGGCGGCACGAATGCGGTCTGCGTCTGCGCCTGCCGCACGCGAAGGCCCTCGTAGTCCACGAAGAAGAAACTGCGACTCCGCCCGTCGTACAGATGCCCAAGATAAATCGGACCGCCGAAGGTCACCCCAAATTGGTTCTGCTGATATTGCGGAGCAGACTTTGTGGGATCGTCGAAGTAGTTGCGGCCGTCAAGTTTGTTATTGCGCAAAAATTGCCACGCCGATCCGTGAATCTGGTTCGTTCCCGACTTGATGACCGCGTTGACAATCGCCCCGTTCCCGCGCCCGAACTCTGCGCTGTACGCATTGGTCTGGACCTTAAATTCCTGCAGAGCCTCGACCGGTGGCTGAATCACAAAATTGGTTTCGTTGAGCAGATCGGGCAAATTGGAATTGTTGTCCACGCCGTCGAGCAGGAAATTGTTCTGCAGTGACCGCGCTCCGTTGGCACTGAAGCCGTATCCACCTTCGTCGCGGGCGCCGGGTTCGCTCGGCGCCGTTCCGGTGCTAAGTAAAGCAAGCTGCGCAAAGTTGCGGCCGTTGAGCGGCAGGTTGCTCACGCGCTTCTGGTCCACGACCTGACCCAATTCCGAGGTCTCGGTTTCAAGCAAAGGCGCGGCGCCAGTGACGATCACTTCCTCAGTCAGAAGCCCGAGTTGGAGCGTAACGTTGACCGCCACGCGCCCTTGAATATTGAGTTCCACCGTCTCCGACACAGCCTTCTTGAAGCCGCTCTTCGCCACCGTCACTTTGTATCGGCCGACGTGCAACGGGCTGGCCACGTACTCACCCGACTCGCCCGTCGTGGTCTTGAAGGTTTGTCCGCGCTCGATGTCGGTGACCTCGACCTCCGCAGCGACCACAACTGCGCCGGAGCCATCCTTTACCGTACCCACGATGCTGCCCGCGTCCTTCTGCGCCCAGGCCGGCACGGAAAGCGCCAGGCACAAGGAGAAAATGATCACGGAAATGAGAAAACGAGACGGTCGCAAACCCTTCATAGCAAATCTCCTTCAGCGAACTCACCATCCGGCCATTGATACTGGCTGGAATTACGGCTTTCGCCTCAATCGCTGGTCCGAACGGGTTATTACGTTTCATTTCTTTTACTTTCGTTTTGCATCGTTGTCAAGGGAGTTTTTAGCTCGGCGAGGAGGGCGCATAAATATGCGATCGGGAAAATCACAATTTCAAGAGCACGAGTAGTGTCCAAACCTGCTTGGTGTTGCATGTTCCGCCGAGTGCGAAAAGGCGGCGGATGCGCGCCACGAGCGGTCGGGCCACCCCACTTCATTGGCTACTTTGAAGCAGGGTGCGCCGACGGCGACGCCAGACAAGGACTGTTTCTTACTGCAGGTGCCCTGTGTTTCTACCAATAGAGTTTGAGAGCCATCTGCACCTCTCGCGGATTGTTACAAGTGTAGAAAATCTTGCCGAAGGTCGTATCGGTCAGGCCAAGTGCAGGATCCACATAGGTAGTATCCGGCCCGCAAAACTGCGGATGATTGAACGTGTTGAAGCTTTCCAGCCGGTACTCCAATCTCATACCTTCGCGAATCGAGCCGAGGCCGAACTCCTTAAACATCGACAGATCGGCGTTCGCTCCGCCCGGATTGCGCACACTGCCCAGACTGCGAGGGGCCGTGCCCAATGCGTATTGCGCGGGTTGCGCCAGGAAGTCGCTGCCGTCGGCGCTCGTGAAGTATTGCTGGATCCAGTCGGAGTCTTTTCCGCCGCTCCGCTTTGGAGTACCGACCAGATTCGGACGTTGCGCTCCATATGTAGGCAGAGGACGCGACTCGTACAAAGCAGGATTAATCGGGCGCCCGCTACTGAAACGCCAGATTCCATTAGTCCGCCATCCACCTACGATGCCGTTGAGTATTGGATTCGAGGTGTTACCAATCCACTTACCCCGGCCAATTGGCAACTCGTAGGTGTAGCTGAACTGAAGAACATGGGGAATATCGAAGCTGGATAGACTGCGCTCGCCGCCTGGATTGTTCGGGTTTTGCAAGCTTGCAAAGCTTCCCAGATAGCCGCTGTTGGTACTGGTCAACGACGAATCGTCGATCGACTTGGAGAATGTATAGGTGGTCAGAAATTCCAGACCGTTCGAAAAGCGCTTCTCGGCGCGAATCTGCAGTGCGTGATAAAGCGAGTTCGCGATCGGCGGCTCGTCTCCAGAGAAGGAACCGAACTGCGGATACGCAAACTTCAGCTGTAGCGCCTGAATTTGCGAATAGAGTAATGGGTTATTTGGATCCAGTACTTGCGACGCATTCGATTGTGCGGGATCGGCAAAAGGATTGTCGACAAACGTGATTAACTCTGCGATCTGATCTCCCGTAAAGTGCTCGATTTCGCGCCCCAGGTGATTGAGATTGCCGGCATTCGCGTAGTAAAGATGCGTTCCCTTCTTGCCGACGTAGGACGCGTCGAACACCATGTGCCAACGCGTTTCGTGTTGCACCCCGAAACTCCAGCTTTGCTCATTTGGAATTTTGCTGCTGATACTCCGAATCGGACCGTAGCTGCCAAAGCCCACATCATTGAGGAGACCGAGGCTGCTCTTCGGAGGTTTCGTCGGCCCACCGTTGGGATACGGGTTGCTCATCCTGGCGGCGGGAGTAGCGCCATCGCCAAAGAACGATGTGACCAGGTTGCTCAACTGGTAGAAACCTTGTTGTCCAACTCCGGAACTTCCGGCCACTGCGCCTCTCCATGCGGAGAAGTAGATTCCGTAACCACCGCGAATGACCGTGTTGTGAAACGGCCGGTAGGCAAAACCAAATCGAGGCTGAAAGTTCTTGTAAGAAGTGGCGTAGGAGTTCCGATCGTGAGAACTGGCAAAGCGCTCCCCGCCCAACAGATGCTTGCCATTCAGAGTGATCGGAGACTCAGCATTGGGATCAAGCCAATTGAGTTGGTTGTAGCGCTCGGTACGGGGCCGCACAACCTCGTAGCGCATTCCGAGATTCAGGGTCAGGCGATCGCTCTTTTTCCAATTGTCCTGGACGAATCCGCCGAACTCGAAATTCTGGCTGGCCACAGAGTTTGGAATCTCGTACATTCCCCACGAGTTCGGTTGGACGCCAATCATGAAGCTCGCCATGCCATCTCCGCCCAGGAAAGGACAATCATGTTCCTCATCAGGCGTACATCCGGAATCGGGGTTTGACGTGCCGCTCTGGTCGAAGCTGTAATAGCCGCCCGGCGCGTAATTCGGTTGCGTGAAGTTGAGCCGGTGCAAACGGCCCTCCGCGCCGAATTTGAACTCGTGAGTACCCTTTACCCAGCTCAGCGTTCCGATCAGGTGATGAGTTTCCTGCCCCTGCTTGGCATAGCTGTAGAGTTCTCCGCCAATGTTGTTGTAGGGTCCCGCTGAACCGTATCCACCGATGCCAACGGCTGGAAACCAGTCATAGCCGGAGTCTTTCATGTAGGAAGGTTCGCCAATCGAATCCACGGCCGAGAATCCCTTCGGAAACGTTCCCGCATTGCTTGGGTAGAAGTAAGTCCCTCGAGAAACGCCGTAGGTGATGTTCAGCAAGATGTTGGGAGTGAAGGTGTGGGTATCATTCAGCGCGAACACGTGTGCCCCACCCGTTGCCGGTCCGCTGGAGCAGGGATCCGCTACGTTCCTGAAGCAGTTGAACGGAGTGGAATTGTTTTTAGAGTGCGCGTATTTGCCGCTGATCAGATTCTTCTGACTGAAGCGGTGGTCAATCTTCAGGTCCCATTGATTAGTGCTGCCCTTGGTTGCACCGGAGTCGACCCGGTTGATGAATGGACTGTAGTCGGGGGTGCCGACGTTGTAGTTGGGTTCCGGGAAGTAGTTCATCAACTTCTGCGCAACCGGGTCAATCAGATTGCCTGGTCCGCCCGGCAGTCGATAGGGAGCAGCTTCAGGATAGCTGGCTAGAATCTGATTGCCAGGATGGTTCGCATCCACCGTGCTGGTGTAGTTTGTCAGATTGTTGAACGGGATCGGGGCAAGGCGCCTTGCACCTCCGACATTCGGATCGTACGTTCCGGAGTAGGGATCCCATACCTGCCCGTTTAGATTCGAGCAATTGCCCTGATCGTCGAATGCGCCGCCGTTATGAGTACAGACTTCACCGAAGTCGCCACTCTTCTCGGCATCACTCGGTACGCCATAGAACACAGGCCCATAGGCTGAAGTCTGTCGTACGCCCTCATAGTCGAAGAAAAAGAATGTCTTGTTTTTCACGATCGGCCCGCCGAACGTAAGACCGAAGTTATTGCGCCGAAGCGAAGGAATCGGAATTCCCTGGTTATTGGCGAACCAGTTGTTCGCATCCATCTTGTAGTGGCGAAGAAATTCATAGGCGCTGCCGTGGAATGCGTTTGTACCAGAGCGCGTGACAAGATTCACAATGGTCGCACCGCTGAAACCGAATTCAGCGCTGAAGTTTGATTCCTGTACTTTGAACTCTTCGACAGCATCCACCGATGGCGTGTAGGTATCGACGCGGATGCCGCTGTTCTGCTCGTAGTTGGTGGTGGTGACGCCGTCCATCAGAATGTCGGCGGTGGCATTGCGACTGCCGTTCGAGACGAAGTTATTAGCGGAACATCCCATGCAAGCCGCGTCCACTTCGGTCACGCCTGGGGCAAGAAATGCCAGGTTGAAGACTCCTCTGCCATTGAGCGGAAGATCGTTGATCAACTTGCGGTCGATCACCTGCCCGGATACCGCATCCTCGGTGGCCAGCAGGGGAGCCGCGGTAGACACATTCACCGTCTCCAGGGTACCGAGCACGGTCAGTACGACGTCCGCGCCCACGTTCTGGTTGACGTCAACCTTGATGCCGGTGTGAGCCTGATCCTTGAAACCAGCCGCTTTCACCGACAGGTTGTAAGTGCCGGGCGCCACGGCGCGGAAGAGATATCGCCCTTTCGAATCCGCCTTCGCCGTGAATTGGAAGCCCTTCTCGGCGTCCGTCAACGTGACATCCGCATCGGGGATCATGGCACCCGTGGGATCGCTGACCACGCCGGTTACGGAGCCGGCATAGAGCTGAGCGTGCGCAGGGGCAGCATATCCGAAGAGAAGAACAACGATGCACACCAGGCTCGCCAGAGTACCGGCAAGGCTCAACCACATCGAACTGAACCGGGCATTTCGATCTGCTGCTGGTTCGCATTTCTTAACTTCGGTCATAACGGTCTCCTCGATTCCTCAATTTCAATGCCGTGCGCATTGCGGTTTTTCAGTCACATCTCGCAGGTCTATTTCTTCGGAAGTGGCGCTTCCACTTCTTCAAGCACCCAGTGATCCGGCGACTCGAGATGGCAGTCATAGCCATAGAACCGGTTATTAAAAATGTGTTGAAACAGACAGGCGCGTTGGCCCCGCATCGTGGGACTCCCTTCCACGGGTTGGAAGTCGCCATCCGGGGCATCTCCGGCAAAGACCTTCACTTGCCACTCCCCTTCGGGATCGTCGGTGTAGCGATGCGGATAGATTTCCGTGGCGAGGTAGTAGGTCCCCGCGCCTTTGCCGGCCTTCACTCCCTTGACGTAGAGCAGCGTGGGCGCGGCAATCGTGGTCTCAGACTTGAGCAACACTTTCTCTGGCGCCTTGTCGAGATCGACTACAGAAGCGGCACTCTTGCTGATGATTTCGAAGTGATCTTTGTCGTTGCCACGGTAGAACGTGAGATAGAAGCGACCGGTCTTGGGATCGCGGAACAGATTGGGATTCTGATTTCGCTGGTTAGGAACGCCAGCGACCAGAACCTTTTCTTCGGTCAGATGGATTCCGTCCTTCGAGCTCGCCAGCACGATGTCGCTGCTCGGCGTGTCGTACTCACGCGTAATCGCAAAGTAAAGAACGTCTTTGTGTTTCGGATCGGCCTTCGCAAGGACCGATGGCCAGCGCGCATTCGTCCACAATGGATTCTGGTCGTACTTGGTCCACGCGACCAGATCATTACTGCGCGCGAGGCCGATTCCCTCGCCTTCATTCAGCCCATACCATCCCCAATAGCGGAAGCCGCCGCGCTTCATCTCCAGCACCGACATGGTGTGCGGAAACTCGTTCTTCTCCCAATTCTGAGCGTCGGGAAGCACGCGGCGCGGAGTGCTCAACTTCAAGTATGGGACTGGGTCCCCGGGCGCCGGCTGCGCGGCAGCGAGGGATGCTGCCAACAAAACTAGAAGGATGATTCCAATAAGAAATCCGCACTTGCGAACCTGGCTCAACATGTTTGCTCCTCTTCACGATTCGTCGAACTTTTCGAGCACTTCACTTCTGGTTTGCCATCGCCGTATTGATCGCGCTCCACATGGAATCTGGCGCTGGGTCGTACGGCACAGCATCGATGGCAAACTCCCAATAGAAACCTCCACCCACCCAGTTCTTCACGTTGGGACGGACGGCGTAGTAGCGTTGAATCACATCTTTCACAATCGAATCCGCGGGCTTTTTTTCAGACCAACCAAACTCTGAAATGCCAAGCTTGGAGTTGGGGAACATCTCCGCCAGACGGCTGGCCATGATTTGCCAATCGGGCTTGTAGCCGTGGAAATCGAGTTCGTAGTAACTCACCAGCACATAGTCGAGCCCTGTTTTCATGCGGGCGGGAATGTTGGCGTTTGCCCACATGAACATTTCATTGGCAGCGGGCTGGGCGTCCGGCGTGTTGTAGTAGAGCGTGAGCGCGGTCACTTTTCCTTGCGACTTCAGGTAGTCGTAGGCTTCGGTCATCTTGGTCACGACATCCGCTTGTGACGTCGAACTGACCGACGAGTTCGGCACGCATTTCGTCGTGTCACCGAACAACCACTCTCCGTTGATCTCGTTCCCCACTTCCCAAATGTCGACGGCTTCGCCCATCGTGCTCACGTAATCCTTGAACCGGGAAAGATGCTCCGCCGGCGTAAAGCAGCGCATGTAGAAGGAGTCGAGGGGCTGCCCGAAGACGAATCCGACATTGCGGATCTGCCGGGTTGCTTCCAGGTAGGAACTCGCGGGATTGAATTTCTCTTTGCCCGGGCTGTAGACGATTCTCGTCGTCGGCTTTACCGAAAGATGTTGCAGCGAAGCAATCAATGCCGCAAGGAACTTGGGATCGCGAATGTCATTCTTGTCATCTGCCGTCACGCCGTGAATCGGTGCGGGGACGGGACGCTGCGCGAAAGAGTATGCAGACAGCGTCACGAACACAGTCGCTGCCAGGAATCTTGCCAGCGAGGTACCCGTGCACTTGCTGCGCATTGCTCCTCCTTCCTTTGGCTCGGATCGCTGTGTTGCTGTCATGCGGTTGGACCCGATGCGACCAGTTCTTCCCGATTCAAGATCGTCGCGTTCGTAATGATTGGCTTTGCCCAGAAACCAACACTGAGAACGCATCCGAACGTCACATATAGGAACGCAACTCCCGCGCGGAGTCCGGCGAAATCACCGATGCGGCCAATGATCAGAGGGACGACCGCGCCTCCCATGATTCCCGTGCTGAGGATTCCGGCAAATGGACCGTGATGTTCCGAAACCGAGTTCAGAGCCAGAGACACCAACACGGGCCACATGATCGAGGCGAACAAGCCGATCGCCGGAAACGCGATCAAAGAGACTCGCGCCGGCCCGAAGAGCGCAGCGGTCAAACACAGAAGTGCGCCGACGGAAAATCCGATCAGCACCTTGCGGCTATCGAATAACTTCAGCAGACCCATGCCGACGAAGCAGCCGGCGGTCAACATTCCCCAGAACCACGACACGGCAGTCGCGCCAGTCGTGTGCGGATCGTAACCGTGATATTGCGCGAGGAACTTTGAGATCCAGTCGGATGTGCCTTGTTCGCATCCCACATAGGCAAAGACGCACAAGAAGAAAGCCCACACCATCGGTTTGCGCAGCAGACTGCTGTACATCTCCAGCGATCCGGCAGATTCATCTGCCGTCCGCTCTACCCGCGGGAAGCGCAGAAAAACTAGCACCACAATCATGAGCACGGTAAACACCGCGAAGATCCAATACATCGAAGCCCAAGGAAGCGCTGGAGGCGTGATTTTCGCCAGTGTCGTGAGGAGCCAGTTGCTCTTACCGGTGGGCTTGCCGAGATTCTCCACCAGGTAGGAATAGATTCGCGGGCTTGCGAACGACGCGGTCCCGAAGATCAATTGGGCGAACGCCGAATTGAACGCGAAGTGCTCTTCTCCGCCCGACACGCGCAACAGCGGGTTGATGGCAACTTGCAGCGTTGCCATGCCTGCACCCATGACAAACAGGGATCCGACCGCAACGTGGTAAGTCGGGAAAAGCGCGAAGCTGAGCGACCCGATCGTCCCCGCGAGGAATGAGGCAATCATCACGGGCTTCTCATTGAACCGCTCGACCCAGAAGCCCGCCGGAATCGACATCACTCCGTAGGCAATGAAGAAGGAAAAAGGTAGAAATGCAGCCGCGGCAAGGCTCACGCCGAAGCTACTGATAATGTCGGGCACGATCGGGCCGAGGATATTGGTCAACAGCGACATCACAAAGAATGTCAGGAAGACCAAACCGACCATGGTGCGATTTCGTGCCGACGTTTGCTTCATCGAAAGTACTATTCCCTTCCCGCCTTACTCGATCGTCGTGACTTTGGTTGCCAGCTGAAAACGTCCAGGCTCTCTTCCTGCTTGCACGGCCAGAGCGAGCGTGATCATGTGCACCGGAAGTATTTCCAGAATTTGCCGGATGGCCGGACCGTGTTCAGCAATACGGAATGGCGGCAGTGGCGCATCCTTCTCGACGATTTCGGTGCGCCCTCCGTTCTCGCGTATGTCGAACAACATTCGGCGGTTCAAGTCGCGCGTCTTCGCATCGCCCGCGAAAACCAGCACGAACGTTTCATGTCCCAGCATTTCAAAAGGCCCATGGCGGAAGGCCGCGCTACTCATGCCTTCCGCGTGGAAATGGTCAGACTCCTTGATGATCAAGGCGCCTGTACCTGCACTTGCCAGCGAAGCACCGCGGCCGACCAGAAACAAGTGACGGGAGTTTTGCAAAACCTGCGTCAGCTCGCGAACGTAGTCCTTCCAATCCACCAGGTAAGCGGCCGCAGCCGGGCACGCGTGCCTCAACTCCTGTCGCGTGCGCTTGAGATTGCGCTCACAGAGCACGTCCCCCACCCACTTCAGCGCCATGAGAGCCGTGACGTAGGTTTTGCAGGATACGGAAAACTCGCTCCCGGCACTCGTAATCACGGCGGCAGTTGCGTGTTTCGCGAGCGGGCTGTCGCCGGTATTAGTAACGGCAATCACCGGGCAGTGCTTGCGGTTGACCTGAACGAGGCGGACCATCTCCGCGCTCTGGCCCGACTGCGACACCGCGATCAGCAGCGTCTTGGGATCGAAGAACTTTTTCTTGTAATGAATCAGTTCGGAAGTCTCCACCATAAGTGCGGTGAATCCCTGGCTGATGAGTTCGAGATGGAGAGGATGCAGTGCATGAAAAGACGAACCCATGCCAGTCAGCACCACCCGATGGAACCGTCCGCGGTTCAGTCGGGACGCCAAGTCCAGCAGCGCCTTCGAGGTTTCCAGTCCAGCCAGCGTGCTCTCCAATGCCTGGGGTTGATGAAGAATGTCTCCCAGGTATGCACCGTTGATAGTCGTGAGATCGTCGTGCATCTATGCTTCCTCTCTAGCGAACCGGTGATGCCATACCCGCGCCGCACCGATCAGGTTGGCGTCTTCTCCCAAGGAGGCGAGGGCCAACTCAGTTTTGTCGTAGGGTACAAATCGGCAGCATCGGCAAATCGTTTTGCGGATCTCCTCGAGGAAGAGCACCGCACTCTTCATGACGCTTCCTCCGAGCACAATCGCGTCGGGAGCAAACATGGTGACGAGATTCGCCAGGCCAAGGCCGAGGTAGTGAGCCTCTCGCCGCACAGCTTGGCTGGCCCAAGTCTCGCCATCGCGGGCGAGTTCGCAAATTCGTTTCGCCGTAAGGGCGTCGCGCTGCGGATAGTCGGCAGGCGCACTTACTTTCATCCACGAAACCATGGCTGGACCAGCCGCCAGCGATTCCCAGCATCCATGAAATCCGCAATCGCAAAGCGGACCGGATGTATCAATCACGTGATGTCCCAGTTCTGGATGAGCGCCGTCGACCCCGCGATAGAGTTGCCCGTCGAGAATGATGCCCGCTCCGATTCCGGTCCCGACGGTTACATAGATGAGGCGCTTCTTGTTGCGCCCCGCGCCCCATCCGGCCTCAGCAAGCGCAGCGGCGTCAGCATCGTTTTCCATGGCAACGCGAACACCGAAGATGCGCGCCAGATCCTTCACGGGATTTTGTCCACACCAGTTTGGGAAAAAATTGACGGCTCCGAATTCGCCTGTGAATGGATCCACGGGACCGGTGCTGCCAATGCCGATGCCTGCCAGTGCCCCACCAGCCGCCGACGCCATTGTGCGCAGCAGGTTTTCGATTCGCGCGAGCGCTTCGCCGTAGCCGCGTTCGGCGTCGGTCGCGCACTGCGTATGCGCAAGCACGCGGCCAGCGCTATCCACGATGCCCACGGCAATCTTTGTCCCGCCAATATCGACTGCTCCGATCATCTGCGCCTGCGTAGTGTTCACTTCCACTCCACGATTACCGCTTCATACGGTTGCAATTCCGTCTTCCAGGTTGAGCCGTTCATCGACAGCGGCTTGGGACCGTCCGTTCCCATCTGCCGGATCGACTTCACGGACAGTGATGTAGAAATCGTTGTGCTCACGGCCTGCGCGCTGTGATTCACCACCACTGCATAGCCGCGCTGATCCGCGCGCAGCGAGGTCACTTCTACAGATGGCTGATCGCTCTGGAATGCCGGCTTGACACCTGTCCAGTTGCGGAACGCTTCGTAAATGCGATGGGTGGATTCAGGTTTCTCGAACGCGGACGGCGTATTCGCGAGATACGTTTCAATCGGATATGCAGACAGCAGCGTCTTGCCTGATCCGACCGTATTCGCAACCAGCGCGGGTCGCCCATCCTGATCGACGGCAATCACCTTGCCGCCTTTCACTTCCAGCAGCGCCCCCCACATGCGGGGATTCGCTCCGGGAAGCGTGTAATGAAACGTGTCGCCCGGCTTCAATCCACCGAAAGGCTCCACTATTTTCAGCGTCACTTCGGACGCCGTATTCGTGTCCACAAGTCGCGCTCCGAAAATTGTCTCCATGTCCGGAATCGCTGCGTCCGCCGCTACCGACGCGTACAAGAAGCCGCCGTTCTCGACATAATTCCGAGCTTTCTCGTAGAAATCCGAGTGCACGTGGGTGATGACACTGGCTGTGCTGGTCAGCGGCGACGGTAGAAAGAGCATCGGCCGCGAGTTCCAGTTGTCATGCTCACGTGGAAAATCAGCTTTTAGTCCCGCACGGTGAGCCAGAATAAAAGTGTTCAACGCGGAACTCATCAACCATTGGTTATCGCTGCCCAGATTTGGCTGGGGCTGTCCGGGCATGGCATCGCCATCAAAGGTGGAAACGTAGGGCGTGACCTCTGGACCAGTCAGTCCGAAGCCGGAGAAATCTCCGTGCGTGCGCGCCCATTCTCCCGGGATGAGAATCGCAACTTCGGCGGGAGCAGGTGATACGCCGGTCAAATCCATCTGCCCAACAATTTTCGATATCTTCTTAAACTCGGTCGCCAGCGGCTTGTCCTGGCGATCCCATGTCGTCATTCCCCAACGCGTTTCCTGCGGAGTTCGCAGATAGGGCGCTTTGTGATACTGCTCGGGCGATGCATCTGTGTAGCACCACAGGTCGACACCGATCGATCCCGCCGCGATCCCCGAATAAATCTGCAGGCGGTCATAGAGGGCTACACGATCGGGCGAATACTGCGCCGTCGATCCGCCCATCTCGTGAATCATCGCGGGACGGCCCGCGCCACTCGACAGTGCAATCTCAAATGCAGCGCCATAGGTGCCACGCTCAGAGAGCATGGGATCCGGAAACAGATCGGGGCCGTAGATCGTGAACGGATGCACGCTGAAGAAATCAACTTCCTTCGCGATGTTGTCTGGACGAAACGGTCCGTGGCCGATCTCTTCCCCGCTGGTCCCGACCACGATGGGATGGAGTTTGTCTTCGCGACGAATCGCACCTGCGATCAGGCGAGTCCAGTTGATCGCCATGGCGTCGGTGGTCTGTCCTTGCACGATCCAGAACGGAGGCTCGTCGGTCAGGTCCCATGCGATGATCGCGCTTTCATTGGCGTAATGCTTTCCGAACTCAGCCGCGAGATTCGTTTCCAAACGAAGCATTTCCGGGTCCGCATGCGGATGCCGTCCATGCCGCCATGGCACGTCCCAGTACGCTTCACCAACCTCGCCCCCAATGAACAATGACGGATGAAGATAGATCTGATATTTGTGCGCCAGCGACACAAGGTAATCGAGTTGCTGGAATGCGACCGGCTTGTAGTCCCCAGGACGCGGCTCGAACCATGCCCACATCGTGTCGAAGCGGACGATGCTGTAGCCCAGTTCGTGCATCTTCGCAAAATCAGCTTCGATGTCTTTGGGATCCCATTCGACCGGCCACTGCATCGCCGCCTTTGCCGGAACCCAGTGCGCCCCCACCGGAAGGAATCGCTTGCCATCACGCGTGAAGTAGCCATTTTCCAGGTGAACAGGTGGCAGCTTTTTGACAGCATCGGTCGCAGTTGAGGGTCGTGCCGGTTGCTGCGCAGAGCAAATTGCACCAAACGACAGCACCAGTAAGGCCACGATTGTGAGCTTGGTCAGCCAACGCGTCTTCATATTTCTCACTTGCTTCCCTTCTCGTCATGCCAGCGCATTACTGGCGCACTTCGATCTCGTCGATGAATGTCCAGCCGGCGCTGGATCCGGGCACGACCTGTACCTGCACGTAGCGTCCCTTCACTCCTGTCAAATCTGTGAGCGTGTACCAGAATGCTTGCGTGTCATCGTTCAGCAACGGCTTCTTCACCGTGCCGACCGTTTTGAAAATCACGTTATCTGTCGAGACTGAGCAGTGAACTTGCTTCGGCAAGAGAATTCCCGACGCCTCATCCTGAAGCCAGTCACTGCGAATTTCTTTAATGTCATGGGTCGCGCCCAGATCAATCGTGAACGAATATGTCTTCGTCGTCGCTCGGCCCTGCCAGGCTGGATCGGCGAAGTTCGAGGAATCCAGAATTCCGTCCGTCAACTCAACACCCAAGCTGTCGGGATAGCTCGCATCCGCTGGCATCGTCGTGCTGTACTGTTTGCCCAGAGCTAGGTTGATGGGATACAGGTGCGGTGGCGGAGTCGTCACCGTGACCGGATCGCTTGCGACCGAAGCATTCCCCGCCGCATCCAGTGCTTCAATCTGGTAGGAGTAGGTCGTTCCGGGCGTTAGTCCGTTGTCTTCGTAGGTAGTCTCAACGTCATGCGTCGTCGTTGCCCGCGTGCCGTCCCGTAAAATCCGGTAGCCGATCACGCCTAAATTGTCCGTGGAGGCAGTCCATGTGAGTTGAACGGTAAGGGAATCGACGGCCACTCCGCTGACGTTCAAGGGCTGCGTCGGCGAGACCGATTCCACTTTTCCCGTGGCGCGATAGCCCATGTAAGTCTGGTAGTACAACGGATTGGCCTGCTGCGGACTCAAGTAGTGGTTGAAACTGAAACTGAGATAGCCGGTCACATACGGCTGCACGGCACACATGTCGTCGACGATGGAGCGGATCGGCATGGTCACGAATCCCGCCTTGAATGTTTCTGTGTCCGCCCACAACGCCATTCGAGGACGAGCATTGTGAATCGCGTTTCTGGTCGCTCCGAACCACTCCGGTAGTTGCGTAGGCGTCACATGGCCCGCACCCACGCCATCCTGCAACGCCATGATGTCGATTGGGCTCCGCTTCAGGATGTATTCCCACATCGTCTGCCATTCGGCAGAGGAGAGACCGGACCGCGACTCGAAGAAGGGCGAAATGATGATCGGCTTCCCCGGCGTCAATTTATGGAGGTGCTGCCCAACCGTTCTGTAAAACGAAATCAGATTGTCCCACTGAGCGGGAGCGGTTTCGATGTTGTCGACTTCAAATCCCAGATACCATCCCGCCAGTGATGGATGAAGCCGGTAGCGCCGCGTGAGATCGTCCGCGAGAAGATTGGCAATGCTGGCCTCGTTCCTGAGCCAGTCCGCATCATTCAGGTACTTCGTCCACCAATCATTATTGATTTGTAGTCCCAGGTATATTTTGACGCCACTCCCATCGGCCGCATGCAGAGCGCGCTCCACAACATCGTGATGCGTGTCTTGGGTGTAACCGGCGAGCGCCGACGGATAGATCGTGGTCTGATCCTTGCTATCGGCCGTCCATTGAATGACCATCTGATCGAGGCCCGCTGCCTTCATGGATTGGAATTCGTGACGCCACTGTTTTAAAGTCCAGGCATCACCAAGCGCTGGTTGCACAAACGATCCGCGCAACGAAGGACTCGAACACGGTTGTGCGGCGCCAGCAGCGAGGCAGCACCAACACATCATGAAGACGCTGATCACGGATTGTCGACGAAGAGACACTCTCTCAGCTCCAGCGATCACATGAAAACATCATATGTATATATGTTGTCAATGAGTTTCTTCTCTACCTGCCGATCCCCAGATTCCTAGGCAAGGCCATATTCACAGTAATAACGATATTTATGTGTGGGTTGCAGACATCAAAGTCTGTGTTGTCGGTCACCGGGGGCTCAAAAGAAAATAGTGATGCGCGGCGACCTACCTACGTTGTATACTACGTGCATAGGTTTGAATATCGATGCCAACTCTCATTTCACCCCCTGATGGTTTACCGGCCGAATCGCTCGGCCTGGTGCTGGATGGCACGAGCTATGTTCCCTACTACGAGCAGATTGTTGACCGCGTGCGAACTCTCGTGAAGGACGGCGCCCTGCAAGAAGGACAAGGCTTTTGCTCCGAGGGCGAAATCGCACGCGAGCTGGGCATCAGCAAGATGCCGGTTCGCCAGGCGTTTCAGAAATTGCGTTCCGAAGGACTCCTGATCATCGCCAAAGGCAAGCGACCGATTATTGGATCGGGCCGCGTTCCCTGGGACTTTCAACAATTGCGCGGCTTCAGCGAGGAGATGCGTCGGCGAGGTTTAGTCCCCTCCGCGAAGGTTCTCACCCTGGAAATACAGCCGCCGGATGCGGAGACTGCACAGGCGCTCAAGCTTTCCCCGGAAGAAAAAATCTACCGCCTGCAGCGGCTTCGATTTGTAAACAAGAAACCGGTAGCGGTCGTGACCAGTCATCTGCCAGTTCGGCTGTTCCATGGACTTGAAAAACAAGATCTCGCCCGGCAGTCGCTCTACCAGGTGTTCGAGAACGTCTATCACCGGAAACTGCAATGGGCGGAAGAGGTTATCGGCGCGATCACGGCCACGGAGGAGCATGCCCGCATCCTGCAAACCGCGCCCGCCAGCGCGCTACTCCTGATCAAAGAAACGACGTATGACGTACAGCGCGTCCCAATCGAATACAGTGTTTCGTTGCTACGCGCGGATCGGTACACTGCCTCGGTCGTGTCGGTTCGCAAGGCGTAGAAGCGCATGCACGAGTGATCGCGCTTTGACGCCCCTCGCAGGACAGCGCTTACTTCGCCAGGTTGAACGTCCCTTGCAGGCGAATATCGTCGGACGAGTTGCCCACCAGCAACAAGAAATCTCCGGCTTCGGCCTTCCAGTCTTTCGATTCGACGTCGTAGAAAGAAAACGCCCGGCGGTCCAGCTGAATCGAAACACGCCTGCTTTCTCCGGCTTTTAGATTCACTCTTGCGAATCCCTTCAGTTCTTTGACTGGTCGGGCAACGGTGGCGTGGCCATCGCCAACGTACACTTCCGCTACTTCGGCGCCTTCCCGCTTTCCGGTGTTCGTCAGATCGAAAGAAACGGTGATGGGGCCGCTGAGATTTCCAGCGCGCGGCGAAATCGACAGATTCTTGTATGCGAACGTTGTGTAGGAAAGGCCATACCCAAAGGCAAACCTCGGCTTAACGGTCGCGCGGTCGAAGTGCCGATAGCCTACAAACACTCCCTCGGAGTAGTCGACTCTTTTCTCTTCCTTTTTTTGAGGATAGTAGCTGTGGTTGGTGGCATTGTCCTCCCAGCGGCGTTCGAAAGACGCCGGCAACTTGCCGGAGGGACTGTACTCGCCAAACAGAATCTGCGCGAGCGCGGTCCCGCCTTCCTGTCCTGGATACCAAGCGTGGAGCAGGCCCGCAACATTGTCAATCCAGTCGTTCATCGCAACGTTGCCGCCGGCTGTCAGCACGACGATGGTGTTCTTGTTTGCCTCACTGATCTGGTGGATCAGCGCTTCCTGCCCTGCCGGGAGGCGGAACGTGCGGTCCGATCCTTCGCTTTCCGTGTTCGGCTCGAAGCCAACACAGAGAATGACCGCATCGGCATTCTTCGCCAGCGCCTTCGTCGCGCTGCCAATCCACTTCCCGGTTGGAGATACCGCGAAACCTATCGTCGCTCCGCCGACAGCTTCGAAATATTCGAGGCGGATCTTGTATTCCTGCCCTGCTTCGAGGTGCGCGGCATAGCTGTTCACCGTCTCCGAGTGACGTTGCCAATCACTGATAACCTGCTGCTCGTCGATGAAGAGACGGACTCCGTCGTCGGAATTGGTGTAAAAGCTGTAGTCTCCCGATTGCTTGGGAATGAAACTACCCGTCCAGCGAACGGAGAAGTGATCGACCGGGCCATTCGCCCCATAGCTGGCATCGCCCCATTGAAAGTCCACGCGAGGATCGACGCGCACCAGTGCGGGCTTCCCTTCCAGGGTTTCGTTATTGAAGTACTCTCCCTTGAGCCCGCTGCTTCCGTCGGGAGAGGCCAGGCTTTCGGAGCTTGCGAAAACCTCCGCCAAATCGGGAACGTCCGGTGCATACAGCACCTTAACGCCACTACCAAGATAGTTGCTGATTCCCTCTAGAAAGCTAACCGCATTAAACGGCTTGGTAAGAGAACTTCCGCCTCCACCGATCACAGCGGGATAGGCATTGGGCCCGATCACCGCGATCGTTTTCACCCTGGACTTATCGAGCGGAAGCACTCCGCCGGCGTTCTTCAGCAGCACCATTCCCTCGCGAGCCTCTTGCACAACAACTTGCCTCCCCTCTTGATCGAGCTGCGGAATCCCGGTATCGGTTTGAGGCTGATCGAAGAAACCAAACTCGATCGCCTTCCGCAGGATGCGCCGCACTTTGTCGTCAATGGTTGCGATGGACACTCTCCCGTCTTTGATCGCGGGAAGAAGAGCGTCCCGATTCATGAATGAGGCATTGGGCATCTCGAGATCAAGGCCGCCGTTGGCGGCGGCGACACCGTCGTGAGTGGCGCCCCAGTCGGACATCAGGATGCCGTCAAAGCCCCATTCCTTCTTGAGGATTTCGTTGTTGAGGTGCTGGTTCTGCGTCATGTAGACGCCGTTCACCGGGTTGTAGGCATCCATGATCGCGCCGACTTTCGCCTCCTTCACGGAAGCTTCGAACGCGGGGAGATAGATTTCCCGCAACGTCCTTTCGTCGATGTCGGAGCTGACGTCCATTCGTCCATACTCCGAGTTGTTGCCTGCGAAGTGCTTGGCGGTTGCGATCACGCGCTGACTCTGGATGCCCTTGATGAGCGACACGGCCACCCTGGCCGCAAGAAATGGATCTTCTCCGAAATACTCAAAATTGCGTCCGTTCATCGGGGCACGGTAGATGTTCATTCCGGGAGCGAGAATAAAATGGACCCCGCGGGCGCGCGCATCTCTCCCCATCATGGTGCCGACCCGCCCGGCGAGTTCCATGTCCCACGAGGCCGCCAGCGCAATACCTGCTGGGTAGGCCGTGGTCGGGCCATAGTCATGCACGCCGAGAGGTCCGTCGGACATCTTTAGGGATGGAATCCCGAGCCGCGAAATTGCCTGTGTATAAAAGCTGTTGATACCGCCGAAAATCGTTATTTTTTCTTCGAGCGTCATCTTCTCCAGTAGAGAATCGACTCGTTGCTCAGCAGCGACTTTTGAAGTGGGTGCGTTTTTCGCGACGCCCCATGGCCCACAGAGTAGAAATAAAATTGCGAGAATCAATATTCGACTGCGCATGGTTCTTTCTCCCGAATCGTTCGGAAAACTACGGACGATCGCATGAATCATATTCTTCTCTGCTTCTCGATCACAAACGCCAGATTGCAGGGCTTACCGAGAAATCAGGAGACAGCGTGGATCAGGCTTCGGTTTTCTTCGCCTGTTGCTGATCCGCGAGGTGAATCAATCTCGGAAGTACATCTCCGAACCGGGAACCGGCGATCGGCTGTCCGAAATCGAGATAAGTGCGCTGGTACAAGTCATACAGTTCGCCGTATGTCTTACGTGTGTGCGCCTCCGGCTTGTAAACGGTATGCGGCGGACAAACCTTTTCTTGCGCTTCCTCAATGGTTCGGAAGGACCCTGCGGCCAGAAACGCGAAGATCGCGGACCCGAGTCCCGTCACCTTCCCGCTGGGTACGAGAACGGGCCGGTCCAACACGTTCGCGTAAACCTGGTTGAGCACCGGATTGTTTTGCGGAATTCCTCCCCCGTTGATCACTCTTTTGGTGGGTGCGCCATATTCGCTCATGCGATCGAGAATCACGCGAGTATGAAATGCGGTGCCTTCGATGGCCGCAAACAGTTCGTCCTGCGCTGTACTCTGCAGATTCCAGCCGAGAGTGATGCCCCTCAAATTCGGATTCACCAGGACTGTGCGGTCCCCGTTGTCCCAAGTCATGCGCAACAGGCCAGTCTGGCCGGCACGATAGTTCTCCAGGCCTCGACTCAGTTCTGCGACCGTCGTATTCGCTCGAGTTGCAATCGCGCTGAAGATGTCTCCGGTGGCGGAAAGTCCCGCTTCGATCCCGGTAAAGTTCGGATGGACACTTCCCGGCACAACACCGCAGAGTCCCGGGATCAGAGCAGCCTTAGCCGCATAGGCAATGATGCAGGTTGAGGTGCCCACAACATTCACGACATCGCCTTCTTGCGCGCCCGCGCCGATGGCGTCCCAGTGCGCATCGAATGCTCCCACTGGAATCGGAATGCCGGCGCTCAACCCGAGTTTTTCAGCCCAATGAGATGACAGGCTTCCAGCGATCTTGTCTGACGTCGCATATTCGCCATCGAGTTTCTCGCGGACACCTGCCAGTAGAGGATCCACCTTGGTCCAGAAACTTTCTGGAGGCAGACCACCGAGTTCGCGATTCCACAACCACTTGTGGCCCATGGCGCAAACACTACGCCGGACCTGTTTTGGATCCGTGATCCCGCAAAGCTCCGCGGCCACCATGTCGCAGTGCTCAAAAGCCGAGACGAACCGGGAACGCTTGTCGGGGTTGTGCCGCAGCCAGTGCAGCAGTTTCGAAAAGCCCCACTCCGAGGAATACACGCCACCGCACCAATGGATGGCCGGCAGGTTTTCGCGATGTGCTAACTCGGTAATTTCCGCTGCTTCGAGTTTCGCGCGGTGATCGCACCAGAGGTAGTAGTCATCCAGAGGAACCAGTCCCTTGCCGACGGGAATTACGGACGATCCCGTCGTATCGAGTGCAATCGACCGAACCTGGTCGCCGGAAATCTCCGCCTCCTTTACCGCCTGCCGGGTAGCAGTGGCGAGGGCCCGCATGTGGTCGTCGTGAGATTGCGTGGCAAACTCGGGATCGTCTTTCTTACGATGCAACGGATATTCAGAAGTCGCCGAGGCCAGCATCCCGCGAACGCTATCGACAATCGAGACACGAACACTCAGCGTGCCGAAATCTACTCCTGCGACAATCGCCATTCCCTGCCTCGCCGTTAGTTCTGATGCCGATGCATATCCCAGCCCAGGTACCGAGTGGTCGCTTCGTGGACCGCATCTGCAACGATGGAGAAGTTTGCGGCCACATGATGTTCGAAGCCTCGCTCGCAGATACAACGCAGGGGCGATTGCATCCCCTTAACCTCGACGACTCCAGCGCCGCCAAACTTTTCTAGAACCGTCGAGAGGTGTGCCAACTGGGCAAAGGCCAGCATCAGAGCAAGGCTCATCGCACAGGCTCCTGTCCGTAATGCGCGTTCTTGCCGTGCTTGCGCAGGAAATGTTTGTCATGCAGCTCGCGCTGCAGCGGCGGCGCGTCCGCGCGGATCGCAACCGTGTGATACGCCATCTTGGCGACGTACTCCAGGATGACCGCGTTGTGCGCGGCTTCCGCGACATTCGCGCCCCAGCAAAACGGAGCGTGACCGGCAACCAGCACGGCTGGAATCGCCATTGGGTCAGTCTTCTCGAAGACGTGACAGATCGCCGTCCCAGTATTGTCTTCGTAGTCGCCCTCTATTTCTTGCGCCGATAGAGGTTTGGTCACGGGAACGGCGCCGTGAAAATAATCTGCATGGGTAGTGCCGAAACATGGAATCGGGCGTCCCGCCTGAGCCCAGGCTGTGCCGAACTCGGAATGCGTGTGAGCAACTCCGCCCACTGCTGCGAATCGGCGGTAGAGAGCGAGATGCGTGGGCAGATCCGAAGATGGGCGAAGTTTCCCTTCGACGACCTTTCCGTCCAGATCCGCAATTACCATATGCTCTGGAGTCAGTTCCTCGTAGGGAACACCGCTCGGCTTGATTGCGACCAGGCCTTCCTCTCGCGAGATTCCGCTGGCATTGCCGAAGGTATAAAGCACAAGCCCGCGTCGAACGAGTTCGAGGTTCGCCTCCAGTACTTCTTCACGCAGCTTCTTCAACAGCATGGCTCACCAGGGAATTTCAAGTACACACCTTCTGACAGCGCAAACCTTATCCAACGCGCCCGCGGCTTGTCAACGAAATGCCGCCTTGCGGATCAGCGCCGTTCTTGCCCCCACGCGGACGCGGGGACACCGCGAGAGCAGTCGACTGCCGCAAAACCAACCTGGCAGGAAGTTGTGCTCGGTCCCGGGAGCAGCCGCATCCCGCTGCACTTCCTTCAGCAATGCATGAGAGGCCAGGCGAAAATCGCTCACGCCATCGGTCGTAACTACTGCACCGGAGGCGGAGGTCATTGAGGGAACGGGCGTGAGCCTGAGTAGTCAAGCAACTCCGGTGCGCGGTTTACTGGCAATGCTCCCCTGGGGGGAGAAATGTTGCAAGAGCCGCACTGTAGAAGAACTTGCTTGACGTCGGCCCCACCTCTGAACAGATAATGAACCGTTTTAATAAGGCTTCTTGTGCCAGTCGCACTAGACCCTTGCCCCGGCCCGAAAGAAGTGATCAATGGAGATCATCATGCCGAAGCGTTCCACGTCGAAGTCCCGCTGGTTGGTTCTGATTTGCCTCGCGCTCTTGCTGCCGGCTCTGCTTTTAGGCCAAGCCTATTTCGGAACAGTCAGCGGCCAGTTGACTGACGCCACCGGAGCAGTGGTGCAGAACGCAAACGTCGTCCTTACCGATCAACAAAAGGGATTTCTGTTCAAGACGACTTCCGATAGCAGCGGGCGCTATCTGCTCCGTTCCATTCCGCCCGGAGTCTATACGGTCTCGGCGGAAATGAAGGGCTTCGACAAAGCGGTTAGCGCCAGGCTCAAAGTCGACATCAACGAGAACGCGACGGCGAATCTGACCCTGAAAGTGGCGGGAGCCAGCCAGAACGTCCAGGTGGAGGCGCAGGGACAGTCCATCCAGACTGAAGATGCGGAGACCGGCCAAGTCGTCAATCGCAGGTTCATCAATAACCTGCCGTTGATCGACCGCAATGTGATCGCGCTGACCTCACTGGCGCCCGGCGTCACCGAAATGGATGACCAATGCGACGCGACCTGCACCGGCACAAATTTTGTTTCCAACGGAAGCCGCGGATCGACAGCGGACATTCTGTCCGACGGCGCTTCGGTCACAAACTCGGAACCCAACGGTGGCATTACGCAAGCTACCTACCTGCCCTCTCCGGAAGCGATCGAAGAATTCAAGGTGCAGCAGACTAACTTCAGCGCAGAGTATGGATTTTCCGGAGCGTCCGTGGTCAACATGATCACCCGCTCGGGCACGAACAAATTTCATGGCAGCGTGTACGACTTCGTCCGCGACGATAGCCTCGACGCGAACAACTGGTTCGCGAACCGGGCAGGCGATGCCATTCCGCCCCTGCGCCGTAACAATTACGGCTTTACCATCGGCGGGCCGATCATCAAGAACAAGACGTTTTTCTTTTTCGACTATGACCGCTTGCGTTCTTCGGGGCTGGGCACGGCCTCTGGAGCAGTCCCCACCGATCTCATGCGGACGGGCGACTTTGGCGAAGTGTGTGCAGCCCAGGGAGGGGCGTTCGACGACACCGGACTGTGCGATGTGGCAAGCGGCCAGATCTGGGATCCGTACTCGGGAGTTTTCGACTCCGATCAGGGCGGCGCAGTGCGCAGCCTATTCATCCCATTTAACAACGTCGCTAACTACATCAGCCCTGGTAGTCCGAATCTGCCGGCGAATCTTCAGCCACCTCCAGGCGTTCCGGGCAACCTGATTGATCCAATCGCGCAGAAGATGATGAACCTTTTTCCAGAGCCTAATTTTTCGGGAGGAGACATCTACCAGAACTGGTTCGGTTCCGGCTCAAGCCACAGTTACAACGACCAGTTTGATATCAAAGTCGACCATCGCTTCAGCGAAAACAATTTGATGAGCGTGAAGTTTTCGTATCAATACAGTCACGGGCTGGGCCTGGATTGCTTCAAAAACTTCGCCGATCCCTGCCAGGGTGGACCAATGCCCACCTGTTTGCCATCAATGACACGCACACTTTTAGTCCGACCCTGTTATTGAACCTCACTCTTGGATTTACTCGCGGGGTATGGCACATCAACGCCTACAGCCCTCACGGCGTTGCGGACCCGCTCGCCGAACTGAACTTCCCCTCATACCTGGACAGCAACGGATTCAAGGGCGTTCCCGCGATCTTTATCGATCAGTACCCGAGTGCTGGCTACACCAACATCGGCACTGATCCTTATGGGAACTACCGTTTGGGCCAGGACACGGGACAACTTGCCGCCACGCTCGACAAGGTGCATGGTAAGCACGAGATCAAGTTTGGCGTTGACAGCCGAATCCATCAGATCAACTACATCCAAACCAACGCCCCCAACGGCGTCTTCTCCTTCGGTACCGACGGCACGTATGGCTGTCCCACAGGACGCGACGAGTGCGGCGGCGATTCGATGGCCAGCTTCCTGATGGGCCAGCTATCCCAGGGTTGCGGCGGCAACGGCTGTGGCTCGTCCTACGAGATCCAGTTCGCGCCCGCCACCACAAATTACCAGTACGGCTTCTTCGTGCAGGACAACTGGAAGTTCAATCCCAAACTGACTCTGAATCTAGGATTGCGCTATGACGTTACCCTACCTCGCACCGATCGCCATAATCGGCAGAACTGGTTTGATCCGAATGTGGCAAGTCCTTTGAATGGCGGCAGCCTCACTTATGCCGATGCGGTCACCGGTCAACCCGTGACGGTTCCCCTGACCGGCGGCGAATTTTTTGCAAACTCCAAGCAACGTACAAACTACAAAACGGACTGGAGCAACCTCCAGCCACGCATCGGCTTCGCCTACCAGTTTGCTCCGAAGATGGTGGTGCGTGGAGGCTACGGCATTTACTACGGCCAGTCGCGATCGGGCGTGACGGGCGTCGTGCCCTATGGCGCTCAGGGCTTCAACCAGTCCACCAACGCCATCACCACGTATCTGAATGATGGCGCCACTCCCTACTTGCACTTGGGCGATCCCTTCCCCAACGGCTTAATCCAGCCCGCGGGGAACTCGCTGGGATTGATGAACGATGTGGGCTTTGGGGCGAATGGCCCGCTTCGCACCGCTGCAGGGAACAGAACTCCCTACGAGCAGAGCTGGAGCTTCGGGATCGAGCGCCAACTGCCCGGTAACATCGTGATCAATGCGGAGTACATCGGAAAGAAGGGGACACACTTACCTTTCAGCGGCGCGAACCAGCCCAACCACCTCGGGCCGTGGGTTGAGAGCTTGCCCATCACGGGCCCGGACCCTGACCAGCCGTGCCTGACTCTCACTATCTCCTGCCTGAATAGCTTCGTAGACAACCCGTTCGCAGGAATCATCACCGACCCCAACAGTTCTCTGTCTGGTCCGCAGGTTCAATATTCTCAGTTGCTGTCTCCCTATCCACACTTCACCAGTGTTGCTACGGAACCGCAGCTGATTGCCAATTCCATCTATCACGGGCTGCAGTTGCTCGCGGAGAAGAAGTACTCTAACGGCTTGCAGTTGCTCGTGAGCTACACGTGGTCGAAGTCGATCGACGACTCCTCCAACGCAGACGATAATGTGACTTGGCTGGGGAGCTTTACAAGTCTGCAGAACCCCAACAAGCCATGGCTGGAGCGGAGTCTCTCCACGTTCGACATTCCCCATGTGGTGCAGTTCAGCTATACCTACGACCTGCCCTTTGGACGCGGACGCGCCATGCTGGGCAATATGCCTCGAGTTCTCGAGATGATTATCGGTGGCTGGAAAACAAATGGCATCTGGCGGATCGCCGATGGACGTCCGTTAGCCTTCTCCGTTGCTGACGGTCAATCTCTTCCGACTTATGGAGGACAGCGGCCCAACATTGTGGGCACGCCCAAGCGCAATCACGGCTCCGATTGGGTAGACAACTACTTTGCGGATCCCAGCGTGTTCCAGCGCCCCGACGACTTCACGATAGGCAACGCTCCACGAGCGATGGGAAGCATCCGCAGTCCCTGGTCGTTCACCAGCGATTTGTCCTTAGGGAAGCAAATCACGATTCGCGAAGAGATGAACCTCGAATTTCGTATCGAGGCCAAGAATGCGTTCAATCATCCCGTGTTTGGCGCGCCAGTCACCGCGGTGGACGATGACAACTTCGGAAAGGTTACCTATACATCAGTCGGGCCGAGAGAGATGCAGTTGGCGGTGAAGTTTAACTTCTAGCTTGATAGAACGTCAGGTTGCACGTAGCAGTCTGCTGCAAGCCGTCCGGCTATCCTCTGCTGGCGGCTTGGATTTTGCGCGGAAAATGGCCTAACGACGGATGTCTGACTAGTGTCGATTTGGAGCTATGTCTTCTGAAGGCGTTCCAAGTCTGGACCCTCCATGCGACCGGAGGCGTTCTGCTTCCGCAAGTTCCCGCGCAGCATTCGTCGTCTGTCCTAGTTCCGTGTAAGCATTCGCAAGGAAGCCATGCGCGTCGATGGAATCTGGACGAAGCCTGGTCGCTTTCTTCAGGTACGGTAATGCCTCCGCCGGCTTGGGCTCTCGAAGCAGCAAGCGCCCCAGAAGAAAGTTCGCGCCGAAATTGTTCGGGTCGAGCCGAACCGCATTCCGAAACTCTCCCGCTGCTTCAGGAACGCGCGCGACGCGCTGATACACCAGTGCCAAATAGAAGTGCATCATGGAAGAACTAGTCATTTGCGAAACAGCGGCTTCGAAGTGCGGCAATGCGTCGTCCCAATGACCGGTTTTCACCAGGGCGCACCCTAATTCGTAGCGAGCAAACGCATCCTCGGGTTTCTTTTCTACCAGACTCTGCAGTGGCGCCACCGCCTTCTGATACTCCTTCATTGCCATGTACGCCCTGCCCAGTTGCAGCAAGGCGATCGGAGTATTTGGCTCCTCTTTGAGAACTTGTTCCAGGATTGGAGCCGCCTCCTGAAACTGTTCTTGTTCGGTCTCCACGAGAGCGTCATAGAGAAGGTTGGCGATCGCGATCTTTTGTTTCGGGTCCACGCCACCTTCCTGGTCCCCGCCGTCCGCACTCGCAGAAGAAGAGCTGAGATAGCCGAGTGCGTGCAAGCTTTCGGATTGCTCGAGATTCAGCGGCTTCCTTTCTTGTGCGCCCCCTTTTGTTTTGCGGTAGAACTCCGCCATTTGGGCCACAGCTGTGTCGGCAATCGCTTTCGAATCAGCGGCGAGGTTGTGCGCCGAAAGCGGGTCCGCTACCTGGTCGTATAACTCGCGCTCCGGAGCCCCCACATACAAATGCTTCGCGGTCCGCCAAGCCTGCAATTTGCTCCAGCCAAATGACAGATGACCATAACCGCTTTCCGAATAGACGGGTCGCGGCGCATTCGGGCCGTCGCCGCGCTCGACGACCGTTGTGTCGGCGGACGTCATCAAGCTCATCAGCGACTCGCCTTGCATGCCCGAGGGGACAGGCAGTCGTGCCGCTTGCAGGATCGTGGGTGCAACATCGACCAAGCCCACTCGCGTGGCGACGTTCTGCGCGGCCCGCTGTCCAGGTACTTTGATCAGCAAGGGCACGTGGATGGTTTCATCGTAAAGAAAAATGCCGTGATGATTCTCTCCATGCTCTCCGAATGCCTCTCCATGATCGGCCATGACCGCAACCACCGCCGTATCGAGCAGGCCGCGCGTTCGCAACCCGGCTAGTAGTTTGGCGAGAACTGCGTCTGTATAGGCGATCTCTCCGTCGTAAGGCTCCGCTTGATAACGCGTCTTGAAGGGTTCCGGGGGACTATAGGGATCATGGGGATCGTAGAGATGTACCCAGAGAAAGAACGGTCCCGGAGGCCGCTTGCCAAGCCAACCGAGAGCATGGCCGACTACATCTTCACCGCGCCGTTCCAGGCTGTGATATCGATCCTCGTTTGCCCTCCGCCGATGAAACCCTGCGTCATACACATCGAAGCCTCGTTCGAAACCCATTGCGAGCCTCTTCGGTTCCAGCACCAGCGCGCCAACAAATGCCGCGGTCCGGTATCCGCTCTTGTGGAGAATGTCCGGCAAGAACGGCAGCGTCTGGCCGAGAGGATCACCCATGTAATTCACTTGATTGAACTGCGGATACGTCCCCGTAAGGATGACCGCGTGTGACGGCGTGGTCAGGGGGACCTGAGCATAAGCGCGGGAAAAAACAGATGATTTGCTTGCGAGCGCGTCCAGATTGGGCGTGAGACCGCGCTGCGAACCGAGGAACCCCATACGATCGGCCCGAGTCGTATCGAGTGTAATGAGAATGATATTTGGGCGCGGTGAAACGGCAGGCTTGCCGCTAGGAGAACCGAAAACGTAAGCTGCCAGCAACACGATCGGCAAAAAAAATAAAAACAACCGGCGCGAACCGGCCCAAACCCCCACCTTCGGAACCATGTGGGCAGTTCCATCTTGTACAGCCTGACGCATCGTCTTTCTCGCTCCCACGTAAAGATTGGCCAGTCTACACCGGACCTATACCAACGTATAGGTATCGCTATCAAGCCTTGACTCCAGCGGAGTTGTGAAATATGCTTCGCGGAAATTGTGGAGAAGCTAGATCCCCTGCCCCACCGTACTAGCTTCGCGGTTCAGGATTGCGACGATTCGAAAAAGATGAGGGGGCTTCCCATGACGCTCAGATCATTCAGCTGTGCAATGAGCATTACGCTGTGCCTGGCGTGTCTTGCAACACCTGTCCTTGCACAAACCACCTTTGGAACGCTTCTAGGAACAGTCACCGACCCTTCTGGCGCCGTGATGCCGAACGTGTCCGTCACGGTCACGAACCAGGGCGAAAATATCTCACGCGAAGTGCATAGCGATGCGCAGGGCAATTATCAGGCCGAGAACATGAAAGCGGGACTGTATACCGTAACGGCGAAAGTAACCGGCTTTCGCGAAGTGTCCGTGACTGAGATTCGGTTGTTGGCGCGGCAGACCGTGCGTGCCGACTTGAAACTCGTGATGGGGAGCACCGCCGAAAAAGTCTCAGTGGAAGCCAATGCGGAATTAATCAACACCGAGTCAGCTACGATCTCGGCAAGTTTTGGTAGCAACGAAGTTCTTTCCTTGCCGGCGAACTACCGCGGAGCGGGGAGCACCAGTCCATATGCGTTGCTGATGTACTTGCCGGGCGTCCAGGCGGATTCAGGGGGCAAAATCGGGGTACAAGGCGCCAAGCCCTTTCAGGTCGAATATTCGGTGGATGGAATTTCTACCGCGAACATCCGGTTTGCCGGCGCGCAGACTGAAATGTTCCCTTCCGCAGAAAATATCGCCGAAATGAAAGTTCAGGGGGTTGAGAATAGCGCCGAATATGGCCAGGTGGGCGACGTCACCACGACCACCAAGAGTGGTACCAACGCGTTCCATGGCGCGGCGTTTGAGTACCTGCAGAATGCCGCGCTCGACGCCATTCCATTCGGAAACCAGACTGTGGGCAAGGCGGCCAAGAGCGCCAACACCTTTGGCGGTTCCCTGGGTGGGCCGATCTTCAGGAACAAAACCTTCTTCACCGTGACCTACGAGGGAATGCGGTATCGCACTGGGGGAACGATTCACGAGACGGTGCCCACCCAGGCGATGCGGGACGGCAACTTCAACAACCTTTTTTACGATCAGGATCGCCAGCAACCGGTGACAGTGTTTGATCTCGATGGAAATCCTTACGACAACAATACGATCCCCACCGATCAGATCAATCGCGTTGCTCCCTTGATATTGAAATATTATCCCTTGCCGAATGCCGGGGACGTTAACGACTTTCACTTCGATAATCACATTGTGAATGTTCCGAACCCGATCCTCTCCGATCAGTTCGACGTTCGAATCGATCACACCATCAATTCCAAGCAGAATGTATTTGGACGCTGGTCGTACAAGACGAGCAACAGTACCTCTCCCAGCGGATTGGGCCTCCCTTCGCAAATCAACTACGACACGCAACATCAGGTTGTTCTGGCTCATAACTATGCGATCACACCGACCCTGGTGAATGAATTGCGCGGCGGACTCAGCCGCGGTAACAACTACGGGACCTTCTCTTTGGATGGCCCGGCCTTCATGCAAGACTTGGCACTCAACGGACTGGGACCGTTTCCCCCGGGCGGCTTCCCCCAAATGGTGCCTGGCTTTGGTGGCTATTTCGACGATGTTTCACGCATTAACCATTCGCGTCCTTCCTACCAGATCAACAGGAATTTTCAGATTAATGAGAACCTGACCTGGACCAAAGGCAAGCACACGATGAAGTTTGGTTTCGATTGGCGCAAGCTTCGCTTGACGGATGGTTGGTATTCCAGCACCGGGGACGACTACGGAGATTTTTGGTTCAACGGCCAGTACACAGGCTACGATTTTGCCGACTTCATGTTGGGAGTTCCCTACTACAGTTACGTCACCCACACCGCTCCCAATATCGACGGCAGGACCACGCACTACTATGCGTACGCGGAGGATACATTCAAGGTTACTCCCAAGCTGACTCTGGACGTGGGAATACGGTTTACGAGGCTGCCACCTTTTGACGATCCCATCAATCACACCAACTTTGATCCCAGCGTACCCGGCACGGGGCGGGTCATCATCTCGTCCGACCCAAGATCTCTGGCGGCAACGCAACCGCTGTTTGCGCAGAATATCAATGCCTGCAACTCACCCAACCAGGTCAACCCAAATCCCGATCCAAATAGCCCCTGTACTCCCTTCCTGACTGCCAAGCAGGCCGGCTGGCCGGAAGGATTGCGTAAGACCTATTCTCATTTCAGTCCGCGATTTGGTTTTGCCTATCGGCCGCTTGCAGACAACTCAACCGTCGTCCGCGGCGGTGTGGGAGTCTATTCCGTAACGACTTTAGGGTCAGTATTTTATTCCATCGCCGGCGTTCACGATGGTTTTCAGGCCAATTTTGCCAATGAGTTCCCTGGCGACTCGGGATTCTTCCAGTTCCCCAACGTTCAGAACGGCGACCCACTCGGGCTGGCGCTTGGCACACAGAAATTTGAAACCTCGAACCAGTTCGATAAGAAAGACCCATACGTAATTCAGTGGAACCTTACGGCCGAACGAACTTTGCACGGCAACACTGCCCTGCGTCTCTCGTACATTGGCAGTCGGGGACTTCAACTCACGTGGGCCCCGAATCTCAATCAACCACTGCCGTCTACGACCCCTTACTTCTCCAGACCAGACTCGGACCGGCCATTTCCGAATTGGAGTTTCATCTATTCGCGGGCCAGCGGCGCAACCAGTTCCTACCATTCCATGCAGACCGAATTGATCCACAAGTATTCCAACGGTCTCACCTTTCAATCCACATGGACCTGGGCACATAACCTGGCGGACGACGAATCGTTCCCTGGGTCGTTTTTCGGCGGAGAGGCCGGAGACGGAGCCTCGCTGAACCGATTTAACCGGCACGGAGACTGGGGCAACGCCAGCGGCACGCGGCGACATCGTTGGATGACCACCATGCTTTATGAACTGCCCATCGGTAGGGGCAAGCGCTTTATGGGAGGCGCCAACAGCGTGGTGAATGGGTTCCTTGGAGGCTGGAGGCTAAGTACCATTTTCCTTGCTCAAACCGGACCGTTCCTGACGGCATGGGTGCAAGGCGACTCCTCGGGGACAGGCACGCAAGCCAGTCGAACTGCTGGGCAGCGTCCGGATTCTTTCGGCAATCCCAACATTTCGAACCCGAAACCCGACCATTATTGGAATGCTGATGTGTTCGCCTGCCCCGGGGACCCCAAAGGCCAATTCTCCGGCTGCAATTTTGAAGATCCGAAGGGAATATTTGGCAACAGCGCTACCGGAAATCTCATCGGCCCCGGCACGATTAACCTGTCGCTTGGGCTCGCCAAAGATTTCCGGATATCCGAGCGTGTGAACTGCAAGTTCGAAAGCAGCTTCACCAACCTTCCCAACCATCCCAACCTGGCCGATCCGGACACAAATGTCGGCGGCGCTTTCGGTGTCGTCACCAGCGCGCGTGGCAGTGACAGTGGTGGAAACCGCGTTGGGCAGTTCGCTTTGCGAATTGAGTTCTAACATCAACGCAGAGAAATCATGCGGGGAAAACCGGAGGTTTTCCCCCGTCTTCTTGGATTCTGCGAACCAAGAAACAACCTTTTTGAATAGTGCTACCACCGAGGGTTAAGTGGTGAGCGCGGAAGGAATCGAACCTTCAACCTACTGATTAAGAGTACTTGTGGAACGAAGAATCAACACATTAGCGCAGCTTAGATGAGTTCGCATTGGCGAGTGAAAATGCCGGTGTTAGCGCTTCGGGCCAACGTGAAGACCAACGCATACAACCGGCCACTGGGCACAAAATTGGGCACAGAAGCAAGCGCACGGTTTTCGAGTTGTTCCGGCGAAATTTGCCCACTACCTCTAGATTTAGAGGTGACTCCCCTGACGGGAAAGTCGCGCCGGTGGCAAGATGGTTTCAGGAGACCGTCCCCTTCCCCTTGCAGGGCGCAACTCGCACGCCTCGGCACTTAAACATATCTACTGCACAGTTAGGGTCGTTGAGCTCGCAGCGCCACCGATGTTGGCGGTAACGGTCGCAGTGCCTCGACCGACCGGATAAGCGAGGCCACCGAGACGGACGACCACAACGGAAGGGTCGGATGTGGTCCAGTACACATACGGCGTCACAAATACCGAGGTGTTGTCGCTGAAGGTGGCCGAAACGGCGAGTTGTTGCGTGAGTCCCAGGTTGGTTGCGCCATTCGCCGGCGTCACGGTAAGGAAGACCGGAGTAGCGTCGGTGACGAACACTTCAGAAGTGCCGCTGATTGCATCGGCAGTCGCAATTATCGTGACGCGTCCGCTGACAAGCCCGGTCGCAACTCCCGTTGCGGTGATACCAGTAATGTATCCGGGGATACCAGGATCGTTGCTGATTGTCGCGGTCGATGAATCCGAAGTAGTCCAACGGACCGAGCTGGTCAGGTCTACCCGACTGCCATCAGTGAATGTGCCGATGGCAATCAGGCTATAGGGAAAGGATTTGGGGAAAGAGATTGGAGGAGGTGTCCCGATGGGATCGAGTGGCGGGCAATTGTTCAAAGGGTCGACGGTATCGGCTGGGCAAATGTCGATACGGGACAACGTGCCGGGATTAACGAGCAAAGAACTCGATCCACTTTGAGAGCCGAGACTCGCTGTGATGTTGGTTTGTCCACGCCCGCTGGCGCCGGCGAAGCCAAATGGAGTTACTGTGGCGATGGATGGTTCGGTCGCATTCCAATCGGCGGTCAGCGTAAGGTCTTGCTGAGTACCGTCGCTAAACACACCCGACGCGATCAATTGATGGCCGCCGTTCAATGTGACACTCACATTTCCTGGAGAGAGACTGATGCCAGTCAAAGTCGCCGTGCTGACATTCAAGACGGCCGCCGAACTGGACACAGTCCCGTGGGCATCGGAAAAGCTGGCGGAAATGTTGGCTGTGCCCGTCGTTATACTTCGAGCCAGTTCCTGTAATCCGCCGGCATACGACACGGTTGCCACGCCGGTGTTGTCACTGGACCAGGCCGCCACGCTGCTGATGTCCTGCTGAAACGGTCCGGCGTTGTCGGCGAAGGTTGCGAGCGCAATGACATTCTGCGTGGTGCCGGGTGCGATCGTTGCCAGGTTCGGCGCGACCACCAGCGACTGTATGGTCGCATCGGAAACACTCAGAGTGCTGCTGCCGTTCTGACTGCCGAGTTTTGCGGAGATCGACGCCGATCCAGCGCGCACTGCGCTCAATCGTCCGTTGCCGGGCACAATGGTGGCGACGGACGGGTCGGATGACGTCCAGGTGACGCCGGGTGTAGTGGTGGCCTCGAGCGAGCTGCCGTTCTTGAACACTGCAAATGCGCGCATCTGCAAACCTGTGTTGCTGGCAATCTTCGTTGTTGGAACCACGTTCACTTTCAGGATGGAACTGGCGTCCACACTGGCGGGGACGGTGGCACTGACTCCATTCATACCGGCGCTGACGTTCGTGCTGCCGAGGCCGAGCCCAGTGACGAGTCCTTCCGAATTGGTACGGGCTATCGTGGGCTCCGACGAGTTCCATGTCGCCGTTGCCGAGATGTCTTGCTTCGTGCCGTCGTCAAAACTTCCTGTCGCAACAAACTGCTGCGACGCTGCCAAGGGCACAGTCGAGGTGGAGGGTGTGATTGCCAAAGAGACCAGGTTGGCATTCGTCACAGTAAGCGACGCAGGAGCACTCGCAAGCGACCCTAATGCCGCTGTGATGTTGGTTACGCCGGGAGCCACGCCCGTTGCCCGGCCGCGCGTTCCAAGGGAGGAGCTAATTGTGGCAGCGGGTTGAGACGAATTCCACGCGACAAGGGCTGTGACGTCCGCCTGAGTGCCGTCGTTGTAATTGCCGGTTGCGGCAAACTGCTGCGTCGTATCTTTGGCAATCTGAGCCACCGTGGGACTCACCGTGATCGAGGTGAGCTGAGGCACGACGGTGAGAATCGTGGTTGCCTGAAGAGTCTTCTGCGTCGGCGCCACGAAAATTTGCGCGGTGACGATGACGCGCCCAGACCCGGTTGCGGTGGCGGTGCCGTGCGGGTCGACGGTGGCGACTTTTGCGTCGGCACTGATCCACGTCACCTGATCGCTGATGTCCTGGGGGTTGCCGACGTTGTAAGTGCCAGTGACGGCGAATTTCAGCATAGCGGGCTGTTGGGGAGCGACGGCCAATGTGATCGTAGGATTCAAGGGTGCCAGAGTGATGGACGTCAGATATACGGAGTTCCCGCGATCGCCTCCGACCAGGCCGTTCTTACCTCCGCAGCCGCAGAGGATCGCTGCGACAAAGATGAGTGCGAATAGAAGCGAGTGTCTTGTCATGAAGGCCCCTTAGAAAGATTTTTCATTTCGCCAGCTGCTCCACTTTGCGACCTCTGGACGGAATATCGTGGGCTTTGCGTGCATCGGTATCCGTGGAACCAGCTTTTAGTTGGAACTTGATCCATTCAAAAGCATGCTCGCTGGAAGCGAAGTCGTCGGACTGCCTGCCTTCTGCCGGCCGTTGATTCACAGCTTTTGCAGGCAAGGCCGCGGCCAAATGGTGTCTCGCTTCTTCCGGCACAGTAGGACCCGTGCCTTGCATCAAGCGCACATGCTGAGTCTTGAGCTTGGGCAGCAGGGCAAGAGGATCGAATCCGGCAACTCGCTTGAGGAATTCCGCCTGCAGGAAGAGTGGCCGCTCTTCATCTGGCACGACTTGTGACTTGGCGAGCCAGGTTGGCCAGTCGCCCCAGGGATCGATCAGGTCGGAGGCTTTGATGCGGGCGTCGGCGGAAGCCGCCATCACCGAGATCGTTGCGCCTGCGCCAACGCCGAACATTCCGACGCGGCTGGTGTCAATGTCGCCGCGCTCACCGAGATAGTTCAGGACCATCTGGACATCATGGGATGACTTCGCAAGAGCTTCCTGAAGTTCGCTGACAAACCACTCCTTCATGGGACGGCCATGGTAGCGGTGCCCATTGAGCGCAGGGACAAACCCAACGGCGGCGTAACCGCCAGAGGTCGCGCGGCGGCACCAATCGTCGTCCTGAAAAATGTCAGTCTCAGAAGGATAGTCGTACAGATAAATCACGACGGGCGGTTTCTGGATTCTTGCAGGGCGAACAACATAGAGATAAATCGGATCGTCGGGACGCCAGCTCACGGTAACCCATTCGCTGGTATAGGCCGGTTCTTCATCTCGTTCCACCAGTTCGGGAGATCCTGCAATCAGATGGCTGGTGGCGAGCGAAGCGCTCGAAAAATTTTCTGCGGGATATGCAGCGGCGGACTGCCCATGGGCCATGGATGCCGTCGCCAGCGCAATCGCGGGTATCAACGAGAATCTCACGCGAGACAACAAAGCCGTAAACAGAAAACTTTTCTCCATCGTGAAAAAACGAAATCCGTGCTATCCGGTTGAGCGAAAACAAGGCAGGCTGGCCAAACGGTCAGCCTGCCCTCGATGTTGACAACAGCTACAGCAATTTAGTCGTGTCCGGGCGTCAAGTCGCAAGCACCGCCGGGCCAGGGGATGTTCTTGGTGCCGGCTTTGGCGCCATTGAGACGGATCTGCGTCTGAGTAGCGTGGGATCCGCCGATCTTGAACGGGCAACCTCCTACGTCGCCGCCATTCTCGGGGGTGTTCGTAACCGTGCCCTGTGAGACCCCGGCAAGCGTGAAGTGGGACCTCAGGTAGCGCATGCCAGGATCGCCGTCCGGAGTAGCCGAGAAGGGAACGAAGTCAGGCACGGTCGCGTTGATTTCGTTCTGCGTCGCTGTGACCACGGCCTGAGCATTGGTGAGGTTGGGGCCGGATGCGTCCGTTACCAGACGCAGGAAGGACCAGGCGCGGTAACTACCGTCGCGCAGGTGCGGGAAGGATGTACCCGGGACGACCGGGCAGGGAGCCGTGCAAAGCGGCAGTACGCCGTTGGTGTAAGCGGCACTGATTCCATCTACACCGTCCAGGGTCACGTAGCGTCCGACGCCAGCGCCGCCAGCGATCGGAGCGACGTTGCCGAACGAAAAGAAGGTATAGCCAACGCTATCGGGCAGGTTCTTGATACCGCCTGTGCCATTGTTACCGCTAATGATTTGTCCAGTGCCAATACCGCGGAGGCGAACTCCACCGTTGGCGCTGGCGAGATTCAGCGGGTTCGGACAACCTAGGCCCGGGCAAGCGCCTGCGGCCAGATTGATCCCTTTTTCCTGGGAGTTTTTAACGGGCGAAAATTTCGGAGCAAGATTAACGCGGAAGACGTTGAACTCGGTTGTATTCATGGTACCGGACAGAGGTTCTCTCAGAAGTACATTCAACGGATTGTTCCCTGTCCCACCTATGTCGCTAGCCAATCCGAGCGTTCCGTTGAACACTTTTCCGGCCGTGTCAAACGAGAGATTAGTGAATCCGCCGCCACTGAGACCCGCGCCGGTGTTGTTGTAGACGAAGATGATGGGAGCCGCTCCGAGTGGAATGGTCGTGGAATTGGGAACCTTTAACAGGGTGAAAGGGTCCTTCTTCTTCGAAAGCGAAAACTGAATCGGAGTAGCCGCGCCGCCCCAAGTACCCTTGATTTGGCAGCCGATCAGGGCAGTAGCACTCGGGCAATTGGCACTCGCTATGCCATAGCCGAGGCCATTCAGGTTCGTAGCGTTATAAGCTGCCAGAATTCGGTTTGTGCCGTACTTCGCATCTTCGGGTCGGATGTCGGTCAAGCCAGCCGTAAAAGCGACTTGAACCGCTGCGAGAATGGCGGAGGGTAGCGAGGGTTCGTCAGCCTGGGTGAGGCCCGTCTGCTTGTTGAACAACAGGGAGGAGGCAATTCTGTTTTGACCCGCTGTGGTCAGAACGCCAGAATCAAGCTGCAAGGTGCAGCGTGGAGTGGCGAAGAAACAGCGGTTGCCCACGATCGAGTCAACCGTGAGGTAGCCCCAGACTTGGACTGGTGACGTGTTGTTGTCCCAGACCAGCCACAGGTTGCCGCCCTCTACCGGAATGTTCACGTTCCGGCTATCCACCGCTTGTGCGAAGTTGTTATTGTTGGCGCCGTTCTTGCCACCAATGGAGTAGTGGCGGCAGTCGCTACCAGTGCGGGCCGAGCACACATCGTTGAAAACGCCGACACCGGTCCCGGTAAACATTGCCGAGGAGCCCACACCCATGAACTTCACTTGGGCGTTGGCTACCGAGGCCAGTCCGACGACTGCGGTTAGCACCGCGGCCGCGAGAATCGCTTTTGTTCCTCTCATCTGATTGTTCTCCTTAGTTAAGAGCTGATCACTGAATCTTGTACGGATAGTTGCTGACTGGAACTCAGACGCCACATTGCGTCCGATCGGATTTGCCGTCGCCACCTGTGCGCTGGGTATGCAAACAGATGGTCGCTCGTGCGAGAGAACTATCGGGGATTGCTGTTAACCGGGAATGACACCAATGTGAATCGCGCGTTAAATTCTGGCTCCAGATCATGCAAAGAAATGCAGTGTCGGCTGGCACGTGATCCATCATGTTTGCCGCGCCGATCACGGATTCACCGTTTGCAGCAAATTCGCCGAACTGGTTACGAAGCCTTGGCCACGAAAGACCGCTTTGATTGTGTGGCTTCCGGCAGAGAGTGAGGACAATGTCAGGGACGCCGTGTCTCCAGTGACCGGAACTTCGCCGAGGACTACATTGCTGCTCTTGAACTGCACCGTTCCGACTGGAACTGCACCGGTTGCGGAGATCGTCGCCATGAATGTCACGGGTTGACCTTGCACGGACGGATTTTGCGACGACGCCAGGATGGTTGAAGTCGGCAGCTTGACCCCAAGGTGAATTGCGCCAATGGCAAGATAGTTCGCGACGCCGCTGAATCGGATCGACCCCGCTGGCGTCTTGAGGGGCAAGCCGACTGGTGACCAGACGCACATCCTGTAGGAGTTGCAGCCGATGTTATTGGCGCTCAGCGTGACGCTGGCCAGAACCTTGCCCGCTCCGTTAGCGCCGTCGTATACCGTGACTGTGCCCGGTTGAAGCGCAGAGTAGGAAAACCACAGCCCCACGGAAACTCCCTCGGTCGAGTTGACGATGACGTCTTCGCCAGTCTGAAAGAACATGACAGGTGTGCCGCCGGGGTTCCCGATGAAATTCCCTGATCCTCCCTTGGCCCCGGACACAATCGTCTGCGCGTTGCTGGTGAATTCAAGGTGCAGATTCTTACGCGGTGGACCCGACCCCAGGCTGCCCTCGCCACCGTTGTAGAACTGGTTCACGAACTCCATGTTCTTCAATCCATCGAAGCTCGCCACGCCCTTGGTCTGCGCGACGAGGGGCGTTGCGACATACGCACACAGACTTAATGCCACGGAATAGATGAATCGCCGCACGGTGGACTCCTCTGGCCTGACGCTCTCGAAATCGACACTATCGACCTAGGGGATTACGGCGGTGTTACGGCCAAGTTAAGCAATTGTGAATTTCGATCTCGACGGCAAAGATCGTTCTGCCTTCTACTCTCGCGCCACGCGCAGCCTGACCCGGATCGACAGGTTTATTGGAAATTCACACGGGCGTCATATTGCCTTAACAATTCTCCCGTAATTCTTAACTCCCTTCGTCGAGGTATGAAATCGTGAAGATTCGGACCCTGCTGGTGTGCGTTTCCATCATTTGCTTCATCCTGTTGCCTGCGGCATTGGCACAGATGCAGGTCGCGCCGGGTCTCGTGCAGTTACCGCCGCCTCCGCTACCATCCGGCCCGCCGGGTGTGGCGGCGCCACCGCCCGTGAAACCGTCTGCTCGAAAAGCGGGCGAGGCCCAAATCTATGGCGCAGTAACGGACCCGTCCGGTGCAGTGCTACCGGGAGCGATCGTCACCATCGCCAACGCGTCAGGCGCCCGCCAAACCTTCATCACCAACGATCAGGGACTGTACGCCGTCAACCTGCCGCCTGGCGTCTACACGCTCACGATCTCGGAAAAAGGCTTCAAAGACTTCAATACCGAAGGGCTGACGGTGAACGCGGACCAGGTGATCGAAATAACCGAGACGCTTGAGCCGGCCTCCGCCGTAGCCGAAAAAATCGATGTCGTCGGCAACACGGTGGGCCAAGTGGAGACGGAAAAAGCGGAAGTGTCCGGCACCAT
Organism: Acidobacteriota bacterium; assembly: GCA_016196065.1. NCBI lineage: Bacteria > Pseudomonadati > Acidobacteriota > Acidobacteriota bacterium. Next base: position 168,768 of record JACPYL010000025.1, read on the forward strand.
CACCGCGAAAGAAATCGCCAAGACGCCTCTCAACGGCCGCAATTTTACTCAGCTACTGACCTTCGCTCCCGGCGTGAGCAACCAGACCGGGCAAGACGAGGCGCTGGTAGGCGTCAAAGGCAGTGTGAAGTTCAGCGTCAACGGTGGGCGAGTGGAATACAACACGTTCAGCGTGGACGGTTCGGATGTTCTCCATGCCGGGATTCACGGAAGCGAGAGCACGCTCGTTGTGTATCCAAGTCTGGATGCAATCAGCGAACTCAAAGTCCTGACGTCAAACTATGGCGCACAGTACGGCAGGAGCGCCTCGGGAACGATCCTGGTCGACACAAAATCCGGCGGGTCGTCCTGGCACGGAGGCGGCTACTACTTCGGGCGCAACGAAATTTTCAATTCACGAAACTACTTTGATCAGACCATCAAGGCGCCGCTCTATCGCAAAAATGATTTCGGATTTACGCTGGGCGGTCCCCTCCGCATCCCGGTAATTCTTCCGAAAAAAGACCGGACGTTTGTCTTCTTCTCGGAAGAATTCCGGCTTGAGAAGGATCCAACGGACAACAACTTCAATCAGGCTGTGCCTTCGGCGGCAGAGCGTCCGTCCCAGCGAATCAACGCCGACGGTGAATCCTATATTGGGGCCGATTTCAGCGACGTATGTCCGCTCATCCCGCCGGGACAGACTCGAATCACTTTCAATCGCGCACAGTTTCCCGATTGCCCACAGCTATTTGGGTCGACCTTACCGTTCAACATTGTGGGCTATCACGACAGCGTGAATCCGGTTTCACAGAATCCTGCGATTGATCCTGTGGCGCAGGCGTTGGTCAATTCCGGCATGATTCCGCTGCCGAATTCAACCGCAGGTTGCAACTCGACCGCAGGCTCCTGCTACGACTTTGCGTTCGCGCAGCCAACCTACTGGCGGCAGGAACTATTTCGTGTCGACCACGACATTCAGCCGGGCAAGTTGCGCGCGATCTTTCGTTATATTCACGACTCCTGGGACACCACGGAAGCTCGTCCGATTTGGGGCTACGTCCGTAACAGTTTTCCAACTGTCCAAGGACGATTGTTTGGGCCGGGCACAAGTTCAGTGGCTCGCCTGACGCACACAATTTCGCCAACGCTCTTGAACGAAGTCGTGGTCAGCTATACCGCGTCGCACATCAGTATGAGCACCAGGCCGGCGCCAGGAGTGAATATCCAGCGGCCCGATGATCTGACACAGGGTTATCTCTTCAACAACGGATTTGGCGGGAAACTCTCGGGGATTCAACTCACGCCGGGGAATCTGGCGTATGGCGGCGGTTTTCGAGTCGATCCGGGATATGCGCCATGGCAACTCACGAATCCCACCTACAGCGTGCGCGACGACCTGAGCAAAGTAATCGGCAGGCACAATCTGCAAACCGGCGTGCAGGTGATCCTTGGCCAGCGCAACGAGATCAATGCTACCAACGGACCGAATACCGGCGATCTGCAAGGCGTCCTGACCTTCAGCAACTTCAATTCGGTGACGGTCGGCAACGAGTTTGCCAACGCCCTGCTGGGCTATATCCAGTCGTACCAACAAGACAGCGCGCAGCAGAGGTACTACAACAGCTACGAAATCATCGAGCCGTACGTCCAGGACGATTGGAAAGTGAACTCGCACCTGACCCTCAATCTGGGCGTTCGTTTCAGCATCTTCGGGAATTACCACGAGCAGAACCACGCTGCCTGGAATTGGGATCCAGCCGCATTTACCGCTCCGGAGGATCTGAAGTTCTTCCCAGACGGGCGACTCCGCGTGAAGGGAAAACCGATTCCGATTGATCCGAACAATCCTGGTTCCGTCATCACGAACGGATTGGTCCAGTGCGGCGTCAACGGCGTGCCGGATACCTGCATGCAGCCGCATCGGTTCAACCCAGCACCGCGAGTTGGGTTCGCATGGGACCCGCGAGGCGATGGCAAGACTTCGATTCGCGGCGGCTACGGCCTGTTCTTTGAACACGGCACGGGAAGCGAAGCCAATACCGGGTCACTCGTCGGTAGCGCCCCGATAAATCTGACAATGACGCAACTGACGCCCGCGGCGGTCGGATTGGGAAGCGGCTATCCCTGTATTGGAGGCATCGGCGGAAGCGCTGCGAATTGTTTTTCCGGTGCAGGCGCCTATCCAGTTGACGTGACTTCGATTCCCCGCAAGACGATCTGGCCTTACGTGCAGCAATGGAGCTTTGGCGTGCAGCGGGAAGTTTCGCGCAGTCTTGTGCTCAGTCTCGGTTACGTGGGAAGCAAGGGAACGCATCTGACGGCGGTGCGGCAGCCGAATGCCTTTCCGCTCGCGCCGCAGGGATCGAATGATGGCATCCAGCTTGATCAGAATCCGTACGGATTGCATCAGCCCATCATCAACTCCGATGTATTCCAAACATTCGACTGCACCAACCTGGGAACGCTGAACAATCCCGTGTTTCAGGTAAACGGCGTCAAGATTAACAAGACTCAGCCGGCTTACATCAACCTGCTGGCGGCTTGTGAGAACCTGAATGCGTCCAGTTTGCCGCCCATCAATTCTCGGCGTCCGTTCCAGGGCATTCAGAAAATATTCTCGCTGGAAAACGTAGCCGACTCGAACTACCACGCACTGCAGGCCACGTTACGCCGCACGCGCGGCCCGGTGACGCTCGACATCTCGTACTCCTTCAGTCATTCCATTGACGATTCGTCGGATCGCAACGACACCACGACGGTCAACCCGCTGGTAGTCTCAGCAAACAAAGCGAGTTCGAACTTCGATCAACGCCACTTGCTGAACGTCAGCTATGTATGGACGTTGCCGAGTATCAACGTCAACTCGCAGCGCATTGGAGACTGGGCGAATGAACGTGATTCGTCCGACGAGCCAAGTTCAGAGGGGTTCTTCGACCGGTTCGTTTCCGGCATGTTCAGCGGATGGCAGATTGCCGGCGTGACCACGGTGCAGAGCGGAACCCCCTATGCCGTTATCAACGCCGGCTTCGGGGCGCTGGGGATCTCAGTCCCTGACAATGCTGGCGTCGCCGGCGGAATCAGTTCCGTCGCCTCCTATCCCGACATTGTCGGCAATATCCACGGCGGCACACCGATCGGAGCTGTGAATTCGAAAAGTTTCGGCCCTGCCTTAGGCAATGCCGCTGCATTCGCCGCGCCGCGCGGACTCACGTTTGGCAACGCCGGTCGCAACGTGATGAACAACCCCAGCCGGTTGAATTTTGATATGACCGTGTTTCGTAACATCAAGCTTCGAGAGTCCACCAGTCTGGAGTTCCGTGCCGAAATCTTCAACGTCTTCAATCACACGCAGTTTCGTGTTTATGACCCGAGTCCGAACTTCGGCAACGGGGCGAGTAATACGGTCTCGTGTTACGGAATCGAAAACTTCAGCGCGGCAGGCGACGCGCAGACGGATTGCCTGACCGGAAACGCTTTTTTGCACCCCGTTAACGCACATCGTCCCCGCACTATGCAATTCGGACTGAAGCTCAGCTTCTAGCAGGAGAAGAATTCTTGAAATTCCTCGGTGTAGGTCTCGTAGTTGTGTTGTTCGCGATCGGTTGCGGCGGCGGTAGCGGCAATGGCACCGGAGGTGACACGCAGGGAGTTACGATTCAAGTCACTTCTCCCGCCGGTGCCGCCGCAGTCGACGCGAATCTGCCTTTGCAGATTGCGGTGAGTGTCACCAATGACCCCGCGAACGCGGGCGTCACCTGGACCGTGTCGGCGCAGCAGAAGGGGGATCCGGCGGGGACTCTCAGCGATATCAAGACCGAGGCGGTCACTTACATTCCGCCTGCGAATATTACCGCGCCCATCCAGGTAACCGTGCGAGCCACATCGGTGACTGACCCGACGCGGTCGGCGGCAATTCCCATCTCGGTGTATCCGCAAGTTGCGATCACGACGCAGTCCTCGGATCTGGCAACTGCTTTCCTCAATACCGCGTACACATGCATTCAGCATCCCATCACCAATGCTGGAGTGGTGCAGATTCCATGCCAGGCAAGTGTCCAGGGCGGGTTGGGTCCCTATACGTGGACGGCCGATCTTTCCGCATTGCCACCCGGTCTGCAACTGTCACCAGGGCTGACCGTGAACGATACGAAATTCGTTGGGGCGCCCAACCTGATTGGCATCTACCCGTTCAGGGTCACGGTCACAGACAGTTTGGGTGGGACCTCTACGACGTCTTTGAATATCAATGTCTCGCCCGGTCAGTTGAAGGTAGTCACTCCAACCCTGCTCACCACCGCGGTCGGAGTGCCGTATGCTCCGGTGGTATTGCAGACGAGCGGCGGAGTGCCGCCTTACACATGGACGGTAGCCCCAGGCAGTGGCCCACTTCCCGCGGGGATGACACTGAGTCCTTCGGGTGTGATCGCGGGCACGCCGGCGACGGGCGGCAGCACATCTTTTGCGATTCAGGTGCGCGACAGCCAGAGTCCGGTTCCAGCGCAGGCCATATATCCCACGCCCGCACCTTCCAATGCCAAGATCATCACGCTCTCTCCCAGCGGACTGGATCCAACTTGCGTGGGTGGCGGAAACACAGTGGCGACGGGCACTCCATACGCTTTCCTCATCTCGGGATTCGATGCGGGCGGCCCGGTTACGATCTCCGGCAGCTTCACGGCGGATAGCAGCGGCGCACTGACCGGAGTGGAAGACATCATCCGCACGAGCGGCATAGAAAGCGGCGCTGCCCTAGCTGCCGGTAGTTCGATCATATTCAATCAAACGGGACGAGGATGCGTGACGCTGAACACCGCGTCCTCGACGGCGCAATTCCGGGTTGCGCCGACCACGGTATCGAGTGGAACGGGAGCCGCGTTTTTTTCTGACGGGCGAATTCTCGAATTCGACGACAACGATGGAACCGGCACGCGCGCGGCAGGCTTTTTCCGCCAACAGGATCCTGCTGCCTTCACTCCGACATCACTGGCAGGGGCGTTTGCTTTCCGTCTGTCGGGCTGGAATGCCAATGGTGGACACTTCGCCATGGCCGGAACCGCCACAGCAAATAGCGGACTCCTCACCTCAATATCGGCCGACATGAATGACGCTGGCGCATACGCCGGTCCGCTGAACGGCGGCAGTGGGACCATTTCAACTCCAGACGCTAACGGCCGCGGAACGGCCACTCTCAGTATCGGAACCACAACCTACGACCTGCTTTACTACATGATTGATTCCGGACATCTGGTGTTCAACTCCACGCACGCCGCCACCAACGGTCATCCTCTGATCACCGGGGAGGCGACGGCGAGTCCTGGCCCGTTTTCCCAGGCGTCGCTCGCCGACAGCCACATCTTTCGTCTGAGCGGATCCACGTCCGGCAGTTCAGACGTCGGCATCGGCGTGTTGCATTTCGATGGAATTGGCGCAGTCAGCGGAAATTTCTACGAACACAACGGCGGTACGTCCAACGTGACCGCCCTGTCCGCGCAGTACTCAATTGATCCGATGACGGGCCGTTTCGTTTCTGTGGGGACGGGAATTCCCGCCGTGGGGTACGCAGTACCTGGGACAAATGGTGTGACGGGTTACTTCGTCGGGACTGGCGCCACCGCGATGTCAGGCGTCATGGAGTATCAGACGAACTCGTATCCTCCCGGTTACCAATTCAGTCCCATCAACGGGCGCTACGGGTTTTCGCCGGACGAGATGCTCGACCGGCAGACTACAAACTTTGCGGGGCAAGAAACACTGGACCCCAACGGCGGTATCACACCTGACTCCTACATCGACACGAGTCGTCCAAGCGCACCGGGGCTAGTCCCGGTGCAGACCTTCACTTTGTTCCGCTACACCTGGGCTCCAGACGGATCGGGCACCTTTGGTGGCAACACTTACATGGTCAGCAACGCCGAGAAAGCGTTCTACATCGACGTTTCGCCAGCCAACACCCACCCTGCGGTGATCGTGGGACAGCGGCAGCAGAAGCCGTGATTCAAAACCCAGAGTCCGCCTTTAGAGGCCGCATCCGCGAGACATCGGGAAGAGCCCGCGAGTTTTCTTCAATTCCATGAACCCTCTGCTGCCGCGGGACAATTCGCGCCGCCGAGACCTGATCTTCGTGGTGGAGGACGATCTGGATGTCTCGCGCCTGATCGAACACAACCTCAGCATTGCCGGCTACGAGGTTGCCACTTTCTCTTCCGGGGCAGCGGTGGTTGCCTTCGCAATGGCGACGCAACCGGCTCTGTTTCTATTGGACATCATGCTGCCAGGAATTAACGGTTTCGACCTGTGCCGCCAGATCCGCCAAAATGAACAGCTTGCCCAGACACCTGTCATGTTCCTCTCTGCCAGAACTCAGGAACCCGATTGTATTCATGCCTTCGAGATTGGCGGTGATGGATACATCACGAAGCCTTTCAGTCCCAGGGAACTGATCGCGCGGATACGCAATACGCTACGCGCCCGGATTCATGTGGTCACTAACGAGGCACTCCAGGTGGGAGAATTGAGGATCGACGTCGACTCGATGACGGTGAGTGTGAGGGGCCGGATTGTGCTGACGACGGTGCGAGAGTTCCGGCTACTGGAGTATCTGGCGCGGCATTGCGGCCGCGTATTTACTCGGGATCAACTCCTCGACGCAGTGTGGAAGGAGAATGCCTCTGTGACTCCGCGCTCTATTGATGTCTTTGTCCGGCGGCTCCGAGAGAAGATCGAGGAGGACGCCCGACATCCCAGCTATCTCAAAACACTGCGCGGAGTCGGCTACCGCTTCGACGCGCCTCCCCGGCAGCAGCGGTAAGCCGGTCTAAAGGCAGGAACTAAGGAATACCATTTCCAACCTGTCAGCTTCCTGCTGCAAACGCTCAAAGGTGTCCCAATGCATTCCCCTCGGCTTTGTGGGAAACGGATCCATGATGCAAGACGATCCACCCAGCCTCTCTCGGATGTCTTGGGCGCGGTGTAGTGCGCGATATTTGTCCGAAACTCGTTGGCTCCGGTAAGTGAGCTGAAGGCAGTGCCGGCAGGATAGGGTGCTACCGTCCGAATAAAGGATCGCCACACGGCGCCGGCAGCCATTGGTTGGGCAGTGAAACCATGCCCGTAAGCCACCGTAGTTGCAAGGAGTCCACTCAAGCGGAACGGGGCACATCTCAGCTCTCCGATCGAGACGAGTTAAGAAAACCCATTTGGGTTTCGGCGCGCTGAGACCAGGAGGAACGTCGACACTCCACGAACCACACTCGAAGCGTACAAACGGCTCAAGGAGCCCGTCGCGCTGCCACGTCCGCACGTCAATTTGGTGATAATCAAACGTCGTTTCCTTGCCGCTCCACTGCGGCCCACTCCCTAATCCGCCCATCTCACACTCCTCGATTTGCCGAAATCATAAGGAAAATTACCTCGCAACTAACCTCGTGGTGGGCAGCCCAGGGGTGATCTGAAATTCGTCTTGGAAAGTTGACGCTACACCTGAATGAAGCGTGAAATTGTTCCGTACTACAGTGGGTGTAGAGAGAGTTGACCTAGGTATACGTCCCCGTTGTTGTTTTTGCTGGGCACGCATTTGCCGTTGGATCTGAACGAGTTCTTTCGTTATTTCGCTGCGCTCGCGCGCGATTGCAAGAAACCCAGGATTGTCTGGGGTGAATTGATACTTTCCACACTCGCGGAAGCTGCGGCTTGGCCGCGTCTTGATTTGAAGCAAATGGAGTTTCTGGAAGTGCAAGAGTGCTTTGCGGACAGTTGAGCAGCTCCCGACGCCGCCATAGCGCATTATGCCGTAATATGAAATCTCCACCTCACCGGTCGACGGATCAGTGAAGGTCCGGAGAGCGTTCAATACTTTGGCCTCTGCTCCGGTCAGATCAGCGAGCAGCCCACTTCGCACTATAGTATCCATCACGTCACCCATTCCCACTCTATAGCGGGTTTTACATCTGGATTTGGGTTCCAAGTGCTTGCCTTTGGGCACCAGAGGCACTGCGAAACGCGCCATCATCCAATTTAAAGATTCCTTGAGGTCACAACCGAGAAACATCATCACAAGGTCGATATTTGAAGCACGCCCATCGCAAACATGACAACGACCACGATTATGCCGGTCAAACCAGACTGATGGGTGGGCGTCGCCATTACGATGTAGTTCCACTCGCCAACATCGTGCCGCCCTTCCCGTAACCTGCAGGCGGAGTTCGCGTGCTACGTCTTGAATCGGGATGCATTTGCGGATGAACTCCATATCTGGGATTCCGGAAGATTGCCCCCGGTCGCGTTGTACACCTGTTCCCATTAGCTGTTTCGACGACGGCGCGAAGGCGACTTGCCGCCCTCCTCAATGACTTTTTGCAACTCGGACTCTCTAATCATCGTGCGCGAGCCGACTTTTGTGCGTCGCATTTTGCCCTGGGCAAGCCATGCATGTACGGTCCACTTGCTGATACCACCCAGGAATTTCGCTGCCTCAGGTACGGAGTACAGTTTTTCTGCTTCCATGCTGTTCCCTCTCAGTGTCGCTCAATAAATGCTCTTGAATCTCAATCAAACCAATGAGATATTGTTCCATGTGAGAGACACTAACAAGCCACATATCATGTCTCACCACTCGGACTCATCTCGTCTCGTTATTCGGGTCCCCGTCGAAGTTCGGTTTCAGCCAACGTATGGCTCCTACATCCCAGCGCGGAGCATACGAGAGGGTGGGTTGACGCACCCGGTTTTTGAGCCAAAACCATCGGAAAAGCCGCCGATAGAATTTACTGATCCCTGGAAAGTTCGCGACTATCTCTTAGGTACCCAATGTGAGCCATTGGACTACACCGAGTTTTCGTTTTGGTCGGGACGCTTTGGGATAGGTGAGGCGGAACTAAGTCTAGAGAGCGAGAGAAAGCCGCGGCGTATGCACATCCTCGACTGGCACGCTGCGATGGATGAGGATCTCATCGAGTGGAAGCAATTGTTTACGGCGGCATTGATTCTTCCTCAATCGAAATGGGAGTTGCTTGAGAAGGATTTTCCGATACGAAAAGTAAGACAATTGCAAAAACCATTTCCTCTGAAGATAGGTTGGCTTGGGGGGTTGCCAATTGGAACGGTGATCCTCGAAACAGCCTTGGATGCGATTGTCACATCAATTCAGATTGACAAGCTGCAGGGCGCTCAGTTTCAGCAATGCGCCCGCCCCAACTGTCCAAGGGTCTTCAAACTTGAGAGCCGCCACGAACGCCTTTATTGCGACACCGATTGCGCTCACTACATGGCTGTGAAGAACAGCAGAGCACGAGCTGCGAAGAAGAGCAGCAGGAATCGAATATCCAGACAAAGCAGGACGCCCGGCAGCTAAGGAGAACAACAATGTCGATCTACAAACGAGGCAAGACCTACTGGTACAAGTTCATGTGGAATGGCGAGATGATTCGTGAGTCGACTCGCCAATGCAACCACAACATAGCTCGACAGATGGAAGGGGCGCACCGGGCGTCTCTTGCAAAGGGCGAAGTCGGGATCCGCGATAAGAAAGTGATTCCCACGCTCAAGAACTTCTGCCGTGAGCGCGTTGACCCTTGGGCGAAATCAACGTTCGAGATGGCGTCCCCAAAGACTTGGCTTTGGTACGGATTTGGAAGTGACTCACTCAAGAAATCCAAAACCCTGGCTAATCTCAAGCTGAACGAAATCGGCCCTGAATTGGTGGCGGAATATGCGTCTGAGCGGCAACGCGACGGCCTGAGGATTAGTTCGGTCAATAGCTGCTTGCGGGCATTGCGCCGTGTCCTACGCCTTGCGGTGGAATGGGGGGTACTTGAAGCGTCTCCCAAGGTCAAGTTTCTGAGTGGTGAGCACCGTCGTGAAAGGGTAATCAATGCCAAAGAAGAGGCGCTGTACCTCGCGGTGGCACTGCCTCTCTTGCATGATGTCTCCCTTGTCCTCTTCGATACTGGAATGCGGCCGGAAGAATGCCACTGTCTGAGATGGGAGAACATCAACTGGGACGGCGGCCGGAAGAATGCCACTGTCTGAGATGGGAGAACATCAACTGGGACGGCGGCCGCAATGGCGTGCTTCTAATTACGCAAGGCAAGACCAAAGCTGCGCGGCGCGTCCTTCCGCTTAGTCCGCGCGTCCGCACAGTGCTCCAGAGCCGCTGGAAACTCACGGGCGAACCGGGCGAGGGCTGGGTCTGGCCCGCGGAAACAAAGGATGGCCACATCAATCATGACAGCGTGAAGCTTCAACACAAAAAGGCCCTGAAGCTCGCGAAGCTCCGCGCATTTGAGGTTTACTCAATTCGGCATACGTTCCTGACGCGACTTGGAGAGAGTGGCTGTGATGCATGGACTCTTGCGAGAATTGCCGGACACTCCAGTATCAGCATCTCGCAGCGATACGTTCACCCGTCCGAGGACGCAGTCCTAAACGCGCTTTCTCGTTTGAGTGGGCACAATTCTGGGCACAACGACGAAAATGAAATTGCTGCAGGCTCTGTGGGATTGTTGCTAAGCACCGCCAACCGAGAGGGTTAAGTGGTGAGCGCGGAAGGAATCGAACCTTCAACCTACTGATTAAGAGTCAGTTGCTCTGCCAATTGAGCTACGCGCCCACTGCGAACAGCAAGGCAGGGACAAACTGTGATTATAGCATTCGATCTGCGTGGACGGAGATGGACACACACTCTTTTGCGTACCTCTCGAGTCGGTCCTTGAGCATCTCTCAGAGCCTTCTGAGCAATTCTGAACAGTTCTGCACACGGATAGAGAACTAGAATCTGGGCGAAACGGGATTGCAACTTTTCCGGCTTGGCGACCTTTTCCATCAAACTCGCATCTATTCTTCCCTGCACAAGTCCGTGGGAACAGGAGTTTTCTCTATGCTACGAACTCGACTCAACGTCACACTTCTACTCGCACTCGCGGTGTCCCTGCTGTCCACGCCACTGCTCGCACAATATGGTTCTGGCGATTCTGGTCAGTACACCATCTTGAGCGCGCAATATGGAACTGCGCGCCGTCACGTCGACGTCACCAACCGCCTGAAGGAACTCGCCCGCCAAGACAGAAATTTCCGCATGGGCAATAGTTCCTTTGGGACCGATCCTGACCCGGGACAAGTCAAAGCGCTGCGCATTTATGCGCGCGGCCCGAATGGACAGGAACGCATGTTTGAGTATCGCGAAGGAAGTGTGGTCGACGGCTCGCAGTTTCGCAGCTGGGGTCGTGGAGACTGGGGCAATGGGCGCTGGAGTGGGCGATGGGAAGGCAACGGCGGCCGCTATGACCGCGATGGAGACTCGGGACAGTTCGTCATTCTGAGCGCTCAATACGGAACCAACCGAAGGCACGTCGACGTCACCAGCCGGCTGAAAGAACTCGCGCGCCAGGATCGGTCCTTCCGCATGGGCAACAGCACGTTCGGTGTCGACCCTGACCGCGGCCGCGTCAAGACGCTGCGCATTTATGCGCGCGGCCCAAATGGTCGCGAACGCATGTTCGAGTACCGCGAAGGCAGCGTCGTGGATGGATCCCAATTCCGCAGCTGGGGAAATGGCGAGTGGGGCAACGAGCGCTGGAGTGGACGCTGGGAGGGTGGAGAAAGAGATCGACGCTAGCGGTTGCGTAGGAGTCAGGAATTTCCATACGCACGATTCAGATTTTTGAAGAGTTGATGCGGATCTGATCCCGAGCTTTCATTTCGAAGGCTCGGGATTTTCTTTGCCCTTTAGGCGGACGCTGCTTCGCTTTCGCGCTCTCGCACTCCAGCCTTGGAACCAGCCACCGGTTTGCGCATGGGGATAACTTCGGCTGGAACTGGAAACTGTTTTTCGATCCGGCCAATCACTGGTGCTTCGGATGTTCCCATTCCGGCGCGCGATGCGAATCCATTTTCATCGCACAGTCGTTCGACGAGTCGCTGTTCCCGCGGACTCAACACCTGGTGAGGAAGAGAAGGAAAATTCCGGAACATCCACAGCAGATATGCACGCTGCTTGAATTTCAATCGGACAAATCGAGGGCCGATCGGAGTGTCCACCTGGAGTACGCCGTCGGTGAGTTTATCAATCAACATGACCTTGCCTACCCGGAAAAACGGTCAATTTTGCGAAGCCTGTTCTAAGGCGCGCCATTATTGCACCAATGGCGAGGCATTGGAAAGCAATATTTTAGTAGGTTGGGTATGGCAAGGGGGAAACGGAAACCAGGACCCCGGTTGGGTGCGGACGGCCCGCTATCCGAGTTGGGGCAGCAGTTCAATCCGGTCAAGGGTAGCTGCGATGCCCACCCCTTTGCCACCGGCCTGCTCCACGCGGACGACCGAGGCCTGGCAAAGCGCCCATCCGCCCAAACCTAGTCCCAGGCCTGGGGGAAGCATGACGACCAGCTCGAGCTTCGAACCCTCCGCCATGCCCGCTTCGGAATAGAGGAAAATCCCGTTGTTGCTGAGGTCCCGTGTGAGGCCTTGGGACTCGGATCCATCCGGTTGGCGCACTGTGACTGGCGACTGCACCGGGACACGCTGGCCAGACCGCCGTTCAGACCGTTCTGTCGTCATAAGTTTGCCCCGGAAGTGTATCGCGTCCGACGCGCAAACGGTACTAACTACTTTGCGGCGACTGGTTCCGGAGCAGGGGCCGCCTTCTCACGTCCGGCCGCCGCCAACACCTGTTCCAGACTCGGCATGTTCGTCGCCCGAAGCCAATCTTCGGTAGCATGCCATTTCTCGATGTCGCCCGTTTCCTTGTAGGCCCTCGCGAGCAGTGCGACACTCTCGGGATTGTCCCTGTCCTCTTCAAGTTCCGGGACTGCCTCTTTGAAGTTCCCCTTGGCGGCGAGCACCTCTCCAACTGCACCATGCCAGCTTTCCTGGACGACGAGATCGCGATTTGCCGACGCCAACTGCCCCAACTGGTTAATGGCCGGTTGTGCAGCTTCGGTTTTTCCGGACTGCAGGTACCGCTCGACCCGCACCCGAAGGATTTGCGCCAACTCTTCGTCCCTCTCGGAAGCGGCCAGATTGTGCCGGTGGGTCAGAGCATCTTCTGCCGAGGCCAGCCGTTCCAGCGCCTGCTGATCGTCAGTCGCGTACTGCGCCATGCGCCGCAGCGCCTGCGCTTCCTGCAACTCATGGGACAGGTTGTGCGCCTCTACGGAAATTCGCCACAATTCGCGATCCGCTTCCACAAAATTCTTCTCACGCACCCATGTGATCGCCTTCTGCATCCGATAGTCGAAACGGTTGGCGGGATCGGGCTCGTTGGAAACGGCCTTGTCGTATTCGACCCGCGCTCGTTCCTGATCACCCATCAGCGCATAGGTATCTCCCAATCCGAGCTGCGAAGTATTGAAACTGGCGTCAATGGCCAGCGCCGCGCGGTAATGTTCAAGGGCCGCGTCGAACTTCCCGGCCATGCGCAGGATCTCCCCGTAGGAATCCTGAGGATTGGGCTCCTTTGGCAAGAGCGCTGCGTAGCGATCGCTCTCTTCGAGTGCTTCCTTAAATTCGTGATTGCGCCCGTGCAAATAGGCCAGGTTGTTCAGAGCGGGAGCAAAGTCGGGATCAATCTCGAGACTCTTGTGCAACAGATTGTGAGCCTGATCGTTCCCCTGCACGCCCATCAGCCAGTTCGCGGCGATGTAGTATCCATGCTTGTCGCGAGGAAACATCGCGACCATGTCGTTCATGGCTGCGATGCCCTCCAGGAAGTTCCCTTCCTGGACGGTGGCGACCCACTTGATCAGCAACTTCTCTCCGGGTGACGCCTTGGCTGCCAACTCTTTCGCCCGTTCGCGTGACGTGCGAACCTCTTCCGGATCGCGGCTGTTCAATGCGAGCATGGCAAACGCCGCGGCAAACTGAGGATCTTCCTTGGTGGCTGCCCGCCATCCGATCGAGGCCCGCTCCAGATACAAAAGTTCGTAGCTCTGCACCGCCCGCTGGTAGAGATCCCGCGCCTTGACCGAGGACGTGGTCAGCGGCATGGACCTTACCGGGAGGGCCTTACCCTTCGCAGCCTTGGCGTTCGTGGCAGCGGCCTGATGCTTCTCATGGGCAACAGCCTGTTGAACCGCTAAAAGCCCGATCACGACCACCAAAACGGCAAAGAATTTCCGCAGCATAACCACTCTCACAGGATCAGATTTTTGGGGGAGATCAATTTGAGACTAGCACTTGAGGGAGTGCCTCCCAAGGACACCACAGTCCATGACCGGACAGCGTCCGGGGAGGGGGTGGGGCGGGATACGTAGCCAGTTCTGGGGGTGGGGACGCCGTCGGTTTCCGGGACCAAACCGCTGGATTTGCAGGCCATGAAAAAGGGTCTCAAGCCTGCAGGCTGTCAAAGCCTGAGACCTGAGACCCGTAAGCTAAGACCTGCACTCTAGAACGTGATCTTCGCAGCAAACTGTACGCCGCGCGGCCCTCCGCCACCTAAGAACGGGTTTCCGATCCCGACGTCGCCGGTGGCAGTTAGCGAGTACACGCTACCAGCGTGGGTTCCGTCCGCACCAGGATTTCCGATATCCGCCGCGAAGACTGGCAGCAAGGGGTTTGAGAAATTGGGATGGTTCAGCATATTGAAGAACTCAGCGCGAAGGTTCAGATTGACCTTCTCCGTGATCGATGTGTTCTTCGAGATGGAGAAGTTGAATTCTTTGAATGTGGGCCCACGGAGTGAGTTGCGACCCTCGTTTCCGAAATGGCGAGTACCTGGGACGCAGTTGGTTTCATCCGCGCTGCCATCATTCGGTGTGTTTCCCCACGTGCAAGGCGCGGCAAATGAACGCAAGTCGAGGAAATTGTTCGGCAGGCTACCGTAGTGAATTGGTCCGATCACGTCCGGACGGTCAAACCCCTGCCCCGCTCCCGAGTAGTCACCTTCGAACAAGTAGTTCAAGTGGAAGGGCTGTCCATCCTGCAAACTGAGAACGCCATCAATTCCCCAACCATTCTTGAGCCTGGACATGCTTCCGCCGAACTTCGGAAGGTCGTACGCGAAATTCCACGTTAGGCGGCGGCGAATGTCGAAACTGGAATTGCCTCTGTCGAGCCGCGAAGGACCTGCACTGTTTTGGGGCTGGGCCTGGTTAGGGGTGAAGTCCTCGCTGTCGCTGGCATCATCGATCGCATGTGACCATACAAAATTCACTTGCGAGTTCAACCCATGCCAGCTATTGAGACGCAAACTGGCCTGCAATGCGTGATAAATCGAGCCCGCGGCAGTCTCTTCCTGGTTGATGTAGAAAGGCAAGGCGTCTTGAAACGCTCTTGGCACGCCGTAACCGGAGGGGCAAAAGCTGCCGTTGTCCGGATCGGGCTCGCAGGCCAAATCGGCGGCCGTGATCTGCGCCTCAGTCGGCTGGTTGATGTCGCGGAAACGGAATAGTTTCGTTCCCTTGGTTCCAACATACCCAACCTGCACGACCGCACGATTCCCCACAGACTGCTGCAAATTGAGGTTGAAATTCATGACGTACGGAGTGCGCATCTTCGGATCGGCGCCGAAGAACTCTCCGTTGGGGGATGCGCCAGCCGTGTCATAGACAGGAAAGTTGGAATCCAGAGGTAATGGATTGTTAGGCGGGTTTGGGTCGAGCCTCAGCCCCAGCCCGGAGATTGCGGCCGGTCCCACTCCCGGATAGGCCGGGCCGGGACAGAAGAAGCAATTCCACGGGAAGTGCCCGAGGAAAATGTCCTGTGCGAAGGCGTCGTAATACATGCCGGCACCGCCGCGGATGACCGTCTTGCCTTTGCCCGTCACGTCGTAGGCAAGCGCAATGCGGGGCGCGAAATTGTTGTAATCCTTGTTATAGAGCTGTCCGGTTTGAACTTCGGTCTGGGTTGCGGGATCGAAGCGATAGAACAGATTGCTCTTCTCGTTGACTACACCAAAGTAGTCCCAGCGCAAGCCCACATTCAAAGTCAGTCGAGGCGTCCAACGGAAACTGTCCTGAACATAAAAGGCATGGCTGTTCTCGGAGGTATGCCTTCTGGTGTTCCCGGTGCGTTGTCCTCCATCTGAAGGTTGCCCCTGCAGGAAACTCGTCAAGTCGCCGAAGCTCAATTTGCCTCGAAAAGTATTTTCCAGCACCTGCATGATTGTCGTTCGGCGCAATTCGTAGCCGAATTTCACATCATGCCGGCCAGCCTTCCAGGAATAGTTGTCGATGAAATGCCAGTTCGAATCGACTCGATTACGGGGCACTCCGTTGGTTGCACCGATCTGTGAAAAATCGCCGACGTTGATCGCAGGCAAACCACCTTCATATTTGCCAACTCCAGTGTTCAAACCGATTGACGTTGGGTCGAAAGACTGGTCCTCGGGGAAAAATCCCTCCGCAAACCGGTTCCATCCCAGACGTGCTTCGTTCACTTGATTGGCGTTCATCACTTTCACCCACGAAAGAGAGACCAGTTGCACACGGGTCGGGGTGACTGTGTTGAAACCGGGCAACAGGCCCCCAGCCAGCTGAGCAAATGGAAAGCTCTGGTCGCTATCTCCAAAGTAGTAGCGGCCAGTCAGGAGATTGTTCGGATTGAAATTGTGGTCAACCTTCGCGATCAGGCTGTCCACGCGGTTCTTGAACGGCGTCGACGAGGCGAGGTTATTGATTGTGGCGCCGGTCCCAGGATCGGTTCGACATCCGGTTTCGTATGTGGAACTGCCGTCCCAAAGCGGATCAGGCCGGTTCGGCGTGGGCCACGGGTTCCTCGCCAGGAGAGCCGTAATGATCGGGTTTGGAAAGGGCTCCCCGCCGTTGATTGCAAGATCACTAATGTCCGCCGCGATCTGTCGCGGGTCGGGAACGCAACTGGTACCCGACTGTGCCCCCGATTCCCTTTGTCCCTCGTAGTTAGCGTAGAAGAACGTCTTGTCCTTCACAATCGGGCCGCCGAATGAGCCGCCGAATTGATTGTTGTGAAAAGGATCCTGAGCATCCACGTTATTAAAGTAGTTCCGCGCCCCGCCGACAGAACTCGTCCGGTTGTACTCCATTACGGACCCGTGCCACTGATTCGTTCCGCTCTTGGTGACGATGTTCACGACTGCGCCGGAGTTTCGTCCGTACTCAGCCTCTCCATTGGAAAGAACGCGCAACTCCGCAATCGCATCAATGGGCAGGATGGTAGCCGGATCACCGAACACGCCTGGTTCGTTGATCGCGGGATCGTTGCGATATCCGTCGTTCATGTCGGTACCGTCGAGCAGAAAGTTGTTGGCGCGGCCGCGCGAGCCGTTCATCGAGAACGTTCCAAAGGAGCCCGGAGAATCGGAAATCTGGTCGGGCGATCCTGCGATACCGGGGTTCAGGTAAATCAATTTCGTGTAGTCGCGTCCGTTGACGGGAATGTCTTTGATGGTGTCGCTGGTCAAGGTTCCGCCTAGTTCCGCGGACGTGGTTTCCACTTGGGGCAACAAGTCGCCGGCGACTTCGACCTTCACGGAAACGTCTCCGGTCTTCAACAGAGCGTCCACTCTGCGCTCGCCTCCGACGCCGACTTCCACGTTGTTCGCCACCGCGGTTTGAAAGCCACTCTGCGTCACACTCACGGAGTAGGTTCCGATCGGCAATTCAGGGATGGCATAGCTGCCGTCGGCGCTGGTCGTCGTAGTGCGCTCCTGGCCTGTGCCTACGTTGCGAACTTTGACGGTGGCTCCGGAGACAACCGCTCCCGAAGCATCGGTGACTGTGCCCAGAATCGTTCCACGAAACGTTTGGGCCATGAGGGTCGTCGCCGCCAGAATGACGAGTACGAAGATCGCTACCAGACGCAGTTTCATATGCCTGCTTCTCCTTCACCGCAAGGTACTTACCTACCAGTCACAATCTTGAATTGAGAATGCGGAATTATAGACCGTACATGCACCTAAAATCATTGTCATGTTAATCATTTTATTGATCCGAGGAATAACGGCTCCCACCAAGCACAGGACTGGCGCCTCGAATAAGGATTGGCTGTCAAAACCTGAAAGGGAAAAATGAGGAGGCAGAAGCAGAATAATACCCATGCCGTCGCCTGGAATTACGAATCGAGACGCTAAAAACTAAATGCCACGCCGCCGCGCACTGAGCGCGCTGATTGCACAAGATAGACGGTCCGCCCGTCATGGCCAATCACCGGCACATACCCTTGCGCCAGAAGATTGCGCAGGTCGAGCAGCATTTCCATGTGTCCGGCAAGAAAGCCGACGGGAAGTGGCTGCCGCACGAAAACATTCAAGTAGGGATCAGCCTGTCCGGCCGACGCGTTGAACAAATCGACCGGCGTCAGCGTCTGGCCGCTCGTCCAGCGATACGAGGTAATCCAGCGCGTCTTCGTGCGTGGAATGGTGCCGCTGAATTTCGCGGCAATGGCGTGACGGCGCTGCGTGTGGATCCATTCGCGGGCGTCCTGCAATTCAACATCGGGACGGCTCAGGTCGAGGGCTCCACCGTAGGCGTAGTCCAGTGTCGCAGTCAGGTCGGCAAGCAGTTTGCGCTGCAAGACCAGACGCATACCGCTGGTTTCAAGTTCGCTGCCCTGGTAGTTGAATGTGCCTGAATACACATCCGGCAGTACGTCGCCTGACTCCGCGCTCAACTCGCCGACACCGGTCAGCACCGGATTCACGACGCGGTCGGAATAGAAAGCACCTTGCAGATTGGTCTTCCCCACGCGTTCCGAGACGGATACTTCCTGATGATGAGCCCTTTCAATCGCGGGCGCGAAACTCGAAATGCTCATGCGCGGCCCGGTTTCGGTGAAGTCCGAAGGTGACGAATCGAACCCCTTTTCCATCCGCGTATTCGGGATGGAGGTCGCGTACTGGTACTCCACCACCGTGTTCGGAGTCAGGTGCAGATCGACAGATCCGAACGGCTTGAACGAATTCACCCGCCCCATGAACTGGATGGTCTGCAGTTCGCTGCCAAACTTCAACTCCAGAACGTCGCCCAGCGTCATCCGGTCGGAGGTCTTGAGCGACAGCGCTTGCAGCGATGCTCCGCGCAGGTTATCGACATCGGGTGAAGTCAGCCGCCGCACCGTCAGCGACACGGTGGGCTCGAAGCCGCCGTTGAAACGATTCGAATAGGTCGTCCGGAGCACAGCCGCTGGCATGCCGCTCCCATAGCCGACATTACCGTTGAAACTCAAAGTTCCGGCCGAGGTCAGCGAGCGCTCGAGGGAAAACCCGGTGCTCATATCGGCACCGCCGCCGAAGCCATTCGACTCCGAACCGGCCATAAATACCAAAGAACCTTTGAGATCGCGATCGCCACTATCCCCGGCAATTACAGTCGTCCCATCGGGGAGAATGCGCAGAATCGAGCGATTGGATACGGAACGCAGTGTCCACTTCCAATCGTCGTCATCCGCAGGCCCGCGCAGCGGTCCCAACTGGATGGCTTCGAAAAGCGTGGTGAGCGTGACGTTGACCATCAACTTCCCGCCGGCGCGCAGGCCGACCTTTTCGCGCAACGCGGGAAGGAATGAAGGCGCGCTTACTTTGAGGTTGTAGGTGCCGGGCAGAAGACCTGAAATGGAGTAGAAGCCCCGGTCGTCCGTGAAGACCCGTGAGCCAAGCATGGCCGTTCCAAGCAGTTCGACAGCAGCGCCCATCTGCGGTACTCCACCGGCATTGCGAACGTATCCCGAGATCGTGCCGGGCGTGGCTGCTGACCACGCTGGAAGCGCCAGGCCCATGACCACCATGAGAAACCCGAGCTTACGGAACATATCTCTCCCTACCACACTTGGAAAAACCAGGCGGCCAGTCTACTCCACGACAAAAGTTGCCGTTGGGTCGACAGTCTGCTTGGAAATGTTGTCGTTCACCTTGATCTCGATCTTATAAATACCGGGCTGCAAGTTCGCCGCTGCCAGGGTCTTCTGCAGCGTGACTTGCTCGCCGACATTGCCCATGGTTTCGGTCGATTCAACGGTGTGGATGACTGCCTTGTTGGCAGAGTCCGTCACGTTGTATTCGATCGTCGCCGAGGGCTTGTGCGTCTTCTCGTCAACCCCAAGATTGTAAACCTGCATCCAGAAATTCAGCTTCTGGTTACGCTTGAACGAAATCGGCTTGCCATCCGAGGGAGCCACGCGGGGACGCACTTTCGTAGCGCCAATGACAAAGTTGCCGGTACCCACATTCTTGGCGGCGACAGGCTCCATCTGATCGGCCACGATCAGCGATGAGTTGCTCAGGCGGTCATCGCTGAAGTCAGGAACCGGAAGAGCTCGGCTCCATGTTCCCGTACGATCGCCGTTCACGTCCTTTACCACGATATCCAGGCGATAACGTCCAGGCTTGAGCGGCAAGGCCTTCCAGTACACGGAAGAATTTTCCGCAGTGCGAGGCAGCAATTCAGCGGGGACATCGACCTGCACTGTGTCTTCGAACGTCTGGGCGATACGGCCCGTCAGCGTCGTCACGCGACCGAAAATATTCACGGTACCGCGTTCGATGCCTTCCTTGTTCTGGAACGTGACATCGCGATTCTTGATCTGCACAGTGACTGGGACAAGAACTGTGTCACTGGTTACTTTGACGAAGTCAGCGCGCACATCAAAGGGCATCGGGTTCAGCACAACTTTGTGCGTCACTAACTCGTTCTCGAGATCCTTGAACTTGATGGCAGGAGCCTTGCTCAACGCGGCGAACTGTTCCAGCCGATCAAACTGCTTGGTCTGAATATCTTTATTGAACGGCGACGTCCCAAGCCGCTCCATACCCCCGCCCGTAAAACGACTGGCCTTGCTGGACATTCCCATCTGTTCGTAGAGGGTAAGACCACCGTTCGGCGTATAGAGCAGGGCATCTTTTTCCGAGCGATCGATCGTCATGTGGTAGTCGCCGCACATGCAGGTATCCACAAACTCGATGATCACTTCCTGTCCAATGCCTTCCAGGTAGCGATAGCGCCATTGTTCAAACGGGAAGGTGGAGGTAGAGCCGCCGCCTTCTTCCATGGGACGCTCATACGTACCACCCGAAGGATGAGATTCAATCTCATCTGCCGGTCCGAACACGATGTACATGCGGCCGCGATCGGTCTTCCAGCCGGGGATACCAGCGGGAAAATGTTCGTTGGCGTAAGCGATACGCCGGTAGTGCTCTTCTTTGAATTCGTTTTCGGCAGTGTCCGGCGTTGGATCGCGGCGCTGCCAGAACGACTCGATGAAGTTCTCGCGCTCTTCATCGTTCGAAAGCTGTTTGAAAGCCGATCGTTCTTCGTCGGTGATGATCCAGGCTACGTCCTGGTCCAACCAGATCTTGTCGCGGTGGCTCAACTCTGCGCGCAGCGACTTGGAATTTTTCTTTTTCTCTTTTTGAGTCAGAGGGCGCTTGAGCGGATCGGTCTGGCCGTCGGGTGACGCCTGGGCATCCGCTTCACCTTTGTCCTTCTCCTGCGCAAAAGCAATGCTCCCCAACCCCAGTACAGCACCCACCATCAAAACAGCCAGAGAGCACCTGCGAAAACGTGCGGAAAGCATAGACGGGCCTACCTCGCGAGAACAGCTATTGAGTGATTCTATGTTCATTGGATACATGAAGGCAAGCAAAAGTGGCCTGACAGAAAAGAATTCCTTAATGAAATCCTGACCCTAGATGCCTTAAGAATCCGTGACTTGCGGGCTTTCGCACGTCCGGGATGAAGACCCGGACTGTTCAGTTATGGTCAGGCTATAATGTTCGGTTGTTAGGTTTCCCTCTGGCGCGACAATTGAGCAGCAACAGCCAAGGCCTGCACCGGGAACTTTCTCCCTCGTAGGAACGTAACTGTTTACAGCGCAACGATTGCGGCCTTCGACATTCCCTTAACCGGGATATCGAGCAGGGGCAATCCGAGACGATAGGCAGAGTCGTCGCCGGCATTGAAAACCTGACCGCAGGACGGTTCATGAAGACTTGGAAAAAAGTACTGATCGGAATCGGCGTTGCGCTGGTTCTTGTGATCATCGTCAGTGTGACGGTGTACCAGAGCCGCAAGAATCTCGTCACCGTACAAACGGGCAAGGCGCAGAAGCAGAACCTGGCTTCGGTAGTAAGCGCCTCGGGCGAGATCAAACCGAAGACCTACGTCAACATTGGCGCCAATGCCTTTGGCAAGATCGTCAAGCTCCATGTCAGGGAAGGCGACCACGTAAAGAAAGGCCAATTGCTGGCACAACTGGAAAACGTGCAGTCGTCTGCTGACGTGAACGCGATGCGTGCGTCCGTGCAGGCTGCTGAAACCGATTCGGTTGCGTCCGACGCTGCGCTGAAGACTGCGATGGCCGATCTCAACCGCGCCAAGTCCGACGCGGAGCGCGCCAAACTCGACTATGATCGTGCCACCGGCCTCTATCAGGACAAGCTCATCGCCAAGCAGGACTACGACGCCCGTAAAGCCACCTGGGAGCAGGCGGACGCGGGTATGGCTCAGGCGGTGGCTCGGATTGCCCAGGCAAAGGCGCAAAAGGATTCGGCCGAAAAGCGGATCACGCAAAATAGTGCGAACCTCACGCGCGTTTCCGACGTACTACGAAAGACGACTTACGAGGCTCCCTACGACGGGATTATTACCAATCTCCCGGTACGGGAAGGCGAGACCGTAGTCATCGGAATTCAGAATTCGCCAGGCAGCACGCTGATGACGCTTGCGGACATGTCGGTGATTACTTCGGAGGTCAAGGTGGACGAGACTGATATCGTCAACGTGCACCTCGGCCAACCTGCTGAAGTCACCATCGACGCCATTCCCCGCAAGACTTTCCATGGCACAGTCACCGAGATCGGCAACAATGCCATCGTCCGTTCAACCGGCGTGGCGACGTCGCAACAGAGTTCGACCAGCCAGGAAGCAAAAGATTTCAAAGTGGTCGTTACCCTGAACGATCCACCGGCCGACCTGCGTCCCGGACTCTCCTCGACTGCAAAAATCACGACGGCGACTCGGCCGAGCGTGCTCAGCGTGCCGATCCAGGCGCTGACCGTTCGCAACCGCGCCGACCTGGAAAACAAAGCTGGCGAGAAAGGTTCGGTGAAGGCCGCAAGTGTGCCCACCGACGCATCCAAGGCAAAAGACGAAGTGCAGGGCGTCTTCGTCATCCGGAATAAGAAAGCGGAGTTCGTACCGGTGGATACCGGGATCAGCGGAACAACCGATATCGAGGTCACCAAGGGGCTGCAAGAAAGCGACGAAGTCATCACGGGCAGTTACAAGGTGCTACGCACGTTGAAGCCGGGGACGACGGTCAAGGTCGATAACTCGGCTCCGAAGAAGGAAGTAGAAAGCAGTTCGTAAGCGGGAGAGCGCGGCCTCGGCCGTGGCGAGCCCGAAGTGAATGTCAGGCGGGGCTTACGTCCCGGGTCGTTCTAACCTCTGCCGGTTTGGAACGTCCAACGCAAGAACGGCAAGAACGGAGCTAAGCGTGTCCGAGCCGGAACTGGAGAAAAAAATGGCCACAGCAGAAGTCCTCCCGATCGATCGACTGGAAACCCGGTCGGCGCCCAACTCTGCCATGATCTCGACCATCGATCTGTGGAAGACCTATGACATGGGCTCGGAACAGCAGGTCCATGCTCTGCGCGGAATCAACCTGCGCATCCAGAGCAACGAATACGTGGCGATCATGGGTCCATCCGGCTCCGGCAAATCGACGCTGATGAACCTGATCGGCTGTCTCGACTCGCCCTCCAAGGGCCAGTACTGGCTGAATGGACAACAGGTCAGCGAACTGGACGACGACG
This sequence comes from Acidobacteriota bacterium, assembly GCA_016196065.1. Taxonomy (NCBI): domain Bacteria; kingdom Pseudomonadati; phylum Acidobacteriota; species Acidobacteriota bacterium. The sequence goes on from JACPYL010000025.1 coordinate 192,466, forward strand.
AACTGGCACGCATCCGCAACAAAGAAATCGGATTCGTTTTCCAGACTTTTAACCTGCTGGCCCGTGCCACTGCTCTGCACAACGTCGAGTTGCCGTTGATCTATGCCGGCATCCCCTCTGAAGAGCGTGCCCAGCGTGCCAAGGCGGCATTGACTGCCGTTGGCATGGAATCCCGCATGAGCCACAAGCCCAACGAACTCTCCGGCGGACAACGCCAGCGCGTCGCGATTGCGCGTGCCCTGGTCAACAAGCCGTCGATCATCCTGGCTGACGAGCCTACCGGCAACCTCGACTCGCAGACGGGCACGGAAATCATGGCCGTCCTCGATCGTCTGCACTCGGAAGGCAACACGATCGTGCTGGTAACGCACGAACATGACATCGCTGAGTACGCGCATCGCGTGGTCTACATCAAGGACGGCGTGGTCGCGAAAGACGAAGTGAAACGCTAGCACACGGTTCGCAGTTCAGAAGACGCCTGGCGAGAGCCAGGCGTTTTTGTTTGCCTACTTGAGAATCAAATCCGAATATTCCGGATGAGTCTTAACGTATCCCGCAACCGTCGGGCAGATCACATCAACCTTCTTGTGATTCTCCCGGGCCCACTCGAACGCAGTCCGCGCGAGCGACGATGACAGGCCCTGACCACGCAGTGCTTCGGGCACCTCGGTGTGGCGAAGCTCCAGCACAGGCCCGGCAAGCGCATATTCCAGATAGGCCACCTGCCCGTTTTGCTCCAGTTCAAAGCGCCCAGTAGTGACCAACTCGGGAGCGGTGTTTTTTTTGCCGAACAACTTCATGGACTGGAATTATAGATTCAGGCTTCGGGAAAGGGACGCAACAAAAGGGGACAATGCGGAGACCAACTCTCTCGCCCGGATGTGGGGATGAGAGCGCGACTGGCTCCAACTACGGTTGCGGGGTTCCGCTGACTTTTTCGAGTTCCGGAGTGATCCGCGATTGCGCGGCGGACCTGGCCACGAAGAAATTGTGGTCGTAGAGGTTGCGGTAGATGCGTCCCGTAATCTCGGCTGCTTTGGGACCGTAGGTAGGACGGCCGCCACGCAGGAAGACCACCGTCACGATGCGGCCAATGTCGGTATTGGCGTAGGAAGCAAACCATCCGAAGCGCGTGCCGGCGTGCGAGCACGTGCCGGTCTTGCCGAGAATCGATTCTTCGCTGAAATTCAGACGTAGACTGCGGGCCGTGCCGTACTGGACCGCTCCAGCCATACCGTCACTAATTTCCGGAATGACGTTGGCGATATCGAGATGACGCTTCACGCGCGGCTGAAAATCGGCAACGCCTTCGGGCGTATTTGGATGCTGTAAATAGTAGAGGGTGCCGCCATTGGCAATCGACGAAACGAGTGCGCCCAATTGCAGCGGAGTCATCGAAATGCCTTCGCCGAACGAGCACATCTTGCCAACTCCGCCCAGTTTGGACGAGATTTCCTCTTCCGGATAAGTACCGAGTTGCTCGCCGTCAATCTGATAGCCAGCCAGTTCACCGAGACCGAACTGGTGAGCGTAATAGCTGATCTTGTCAAAACCAAGCTTGCGTCCGACTGCTTCAAAGTAAGGATTATTGGAATGCGCCAACGCCGAAGTGAGATTCATACGGCTGCGTCGGCCAAGACGGATTTCAGTTTCTTTATCGATGACACCTTCACTCAACGCTGCCAAGGCAGTCGTGAGCTTGATCGTGGAGCAGGGCTGCGCTCCACTGGAAAGTGCCAGTTTCTGATTGACCATGGCCAGGATGCGTCCACTGGTCGGTTCAATCGCCACGACGGTCCCATTCAAATTACCGAGCGCTTCAATGGCTGCCTGGCGCACAACGGGATCTTCACCGGCCGTGATGTCTCCATCCGCAGTACCGTTCGCGAATGAACTGGTGTAGAAGCGTTCAAAGTTGCGGCGGCGGCGATTGCGGGCAGCGCGGGTGCGGGGGCGTGGAGCGTGGCCTTTGGCAAGCGTTCGCATGCGACGCTTCGCGCGTTGACTTTCACTCACGGAAGGCGACTTACGCGTCGTCAGTGCGCGCGTATTCACGCTGGCGGCTACGCTGCTGAGTTCCAGCAGCACGACCAATCCTAAAACTATGGCAAGCCGGCTCGTCCAACCCCACAACTTCACTGGCATGACCCCTAAGGTGACTACCTTCAATAATTTATAAGATGCACGCACCGGGCCAAAGCTACAGGATTACCCTGAGGGCGTTTGCAACTGTCCGATAATAGGGGACTTATGGGAAGAGCGCAACGACTAACTGACGCGTCGTTCGTGAGAGCAATATTAGAATAAGTTGTTTTATATCTTAGGTTTAAACGTTTTTTGCGCAAGGTCAAACACTTTGGTAATGGCTCTGCGCTGTTACCTTACAAGACACCCCCTCGATAGGAAAGCTTTTGCACAGCCTGTCACAAACCGAAATCCCCCCTCCGTGGCACCCGCCCAACACAAACTGTCACCTCATTTGAGATCGCACCATCGATCCGCGATTTTCTGATATTTTCGGTCGGCACCATTCAGGAGAAGTTCTTCATGCGAACCCTGTCCTTATCGTTGATCGGAGTGCTTCTTGTCCTTTCTTCTCTCACCCAAGCGGCGGATCAGAATGTCGAGACGCGCCGCGTAGAACTCAATCGCCTTCTCGCTGACGAATGGGAATACACACTGCGTACGCAACCCGAACTCGCCACTCATGTCGGCGACAACCGCTACAACGATCGGCTGAGCGATTTTTCCGACAAGGCAATTGCCGAGGATCAGGAACATTCGCGTCAGTCGATCAAGCGTTTCGAAGCCATCGACACCACTGGCTTTCCCGAACAGGAAAAGCTCAATCAGGCATTGATGGTGCGCAGCCTGCGCGAGAGCATCGAAGAAGCGCGCTTCAAATCGTGGGAGATGCCGGCCACGCAGTTTGGCGGCGTTCATCTGGGATACGCTTCCCTGCCCTTTGATTCACCCTTTCGCAACGTGAAGGACTACGGGGATTATTTGTCCCGCCTTCACCAGATTCCACGCGTGCTCGAACAAGCGACTGCTCACATGCGCGAAGGCCTGCGCGATCGTTTGATGCCGCCTAAATATCTGCTGGAAAAAGTATCCGTGCAGGCGCAGCAGATTGCGGACAGTCCGCTGGAGAAGAACCCGTTTACAGAACCGTTGCGAAAATTTCCCGACTCGATTACAGCGCAAGAACGGCAACGGCTCCGGACCGATCTGGAGAATTCCGTCAAGAACGAAGTCGCGCCCGCATATGCGAAGTTTGCAAAATTTGTGCGCGAAGAATATGCACCCCACGGGCGGCTCGATCCGGGCGTCTGGGCCTTGCCGGACGGAGAAGCGCGCTACCGTTTCGCGGTCCGCCATCAGACGACGACCGCCATGACGGCAGAACAGATTCATGACCTCGGATTGAAGAGCGTGACGGAGATTGAGGGCGAGATGCTGAAAATTGCCCGCACTCAGGGCTTTTCGGACTTGAAGTCCTTCAACGCTCACCTCAAACAAGATCCGAATGTTCGCGCCAAATCAGGGAAGCAACTGCTCGACCTCTACGCGCAATATCGGGATCAGATGTACGAGAAACTTCCGCAACTGTTTGGACGCCTTCCGAAAAACAAACTCGCGGTTGTGCCGATGGAATCGTACCGGAGTGCCGACAGCGTTCCTGCCGACTATTCGACCGGTGCCGGCGACGGCTCGCGGCCGGGACGCATCAACGTGAATGAATATGCGCCCGAGAAACGTTTGCTCCTCAATGTGGAAGCGATTGCGTATCACGAGGGCGTCCCGGGACATCACTTGCAGCTTTCGATTGCCCGAGAGTTGGAGGGCCTGCCGCCCTTCCGCAAATATGACCTCGACGTCAATGCCTTCAGCGAGGGATGGGCGTTCTACTCGGAACGTTTGGGCAAAGAAGTTGGCTTCTATCGCGAGCCATACAGCGACTACGGACGGCTGCAAAACGAAATGTGGCGCGCTGTGCGTTGGGTAGTCGATACCGGGGTCCATTCAAGACACTGGACGCGCCAGCAGATGGTCGACTTCTTCCACGAACACACCGCCATGGACGACCAGAATATCGAAACCGAAGTCGATCGCTATATTGCGTGGCCAGGACAAGCGTTGTCCTACAAGATGGGGCAGAGAAAAATTCTAGAGCTGCGCGAACGCGCACAACGGGATCTGGGAGCGAAATTTGACCTGCGCGCGTTTCATGATGCTGTCCTCGATCAAGGTCCCTTGCCGCTCGACATCCTGGAAACAAAGATTGATGGATGGACTGCAGGACAAAAGTAGCAGGGCTCAGTTCTCAGTTCCCAGTTCCCGGTTCTCAGTAAGAACCAGCCGCACTGAGAACTGAGAACCAGGAACTGAGAACTTTTTTATGCGGCAGGAATCTTCAGTTCCATACCCGCTTTGATTTTGTCGGCATCGGCGAGGCCATTCGCTTTTACGATCTGCATGTATTTATTCGGGTCTCCGTAGAAGTGCTTGCTGATCTTGGAGAGATTGTCTCCGGGCTGAACGGTGTAGGTCTTTTCGCCTGGCTGCACCACGATTTCGTGGTTCAGATCCGCGAAACTCGGATCAACCGCCTTGATCGCATCCCACATCCGATTCTTGCTGGCCTCGGAGTCTGCCACAACGCGAAGATGCAGCTTTTCGCCCTGCAGGTCGAGGGCTTCCACGCGTCCGTTTTCCTTTTGAATGGTATCCAACACCGGCTGATATTTTTGACGTAGCTGATTCAGGTCTGCCATACGAGTTCCTCCTCAACGGATTTTTACGACGATGGTTCGAGACGAGGCGAACTAAAACGTGGCGAATACGAAGTACAAAATTGACGGTAGCATACTGGTCCGGGAGATTCCAACTTGCTTGTACACAAACCGGAATCCAGCTCATAGAGAAAACTTCGCATCCTAGATTTCAGTGACTTGCAAAAGAGGAGATTTATGAAAAACACGTGGCTCTCCATCGCTCTCGGCCTCCTGTTCGTATCTATGCTCCACGCCCAAAATGCACCCGAGAAAGTGGTTGCCGGCCATCCGTCCTCGGTCGAGGCACAGGAATTACGCGGCGATATCGACCGCCTAAAAGTGATTCTCAATCAGATGCGGACGAATCTGGCGTTCGTCCAAACTTCACAGACTCCGCTCAAGCACCAGTTCGAACTGGAGACCGATGCCTGGCAGGTGATCCTCGAGCAGATGGATCGGCGGCTGAAGCAGATGGAAGAGCGCAATCAGCCGGAGGCCGGTCACTAGGGAGAGTGCTGCTTTCTTGCGGGGCGCATTGACGCTCTTCACCTTTCACCACTACCATTCCCACAATCCCTGAGCCCCCATGATCCCCCGGAATTTATCCCACTATCGCGTGCTGGAGAAGATCGGCAGCGGGGGGATGGGTGTCGTGTACCGGGCACACGACGAAACGCTGGATCGCGACGTGGCGTTGAAAGTTCTGCCCACCGGGACGCTGACGGACGAGAATGCGCGACGGCGCTTCCGGCGCGAGGCTCTGTCGCTGGCCAAGCTGAATCACCCCCACATCGGTGGCATCTACGAGTTTGGCAACGAGGATGACGTCGATTTTCTGGTAATGGAACTGGTGTCCGGCGTGACCCTGGATGCGCGGCTGGCTGCCGGGGCGATGGACGATCACGAAGTTCTTCGCTATGGCTCGCAACTGGCCGACGGGCTTGAAGCAGCGCATCAGCAGGGCATACTGCATCGCGATCTGAAACCAAGCAACCTCCGAATCAACAAAGAAGGGCGCCTCAAGATCCTCGATTTCGGATTGGCCCAGTGGACCCGGGAGGAAGGCGATTCCGATCCAACCGCGACCAACGCAAAAGTAAGTGGCACGGTCGCGTACATGTCTCCCGAGCAGTTGCGCGGCAAGAGTGCGGATGTGCGCAGCGATATCTACGCCGTCGGGGCCGTTTTGTATGAAATGGCGACCGGCAAGCATCCGTATGCGGGGACTTCGGGACCGCAACTGATCGCGCAGATTCTCGACCAACCCCCTTCGCCGCCCACGTCGCGCAATCGCAAACTCTCGCCGGTCCTGGAAGCAATCATCCTTAAAGCATTGGATCGTGATCCGGACCGGCGCTACCAGTCCGCGCGAGAGATGCGGATCGATCTGGAACGACTAAGTAGCGGGTCGACGCGCATCGCGATTCAGAAGCGTGTGATGTGGCCTTGGATCGCGGCATGTGCGGTTCTGTTGGTCGCAGCATTGCTGATCTGGAATCCGGCGGACATCCGGGGACGGATGATGGGAATCCGCGGAGGATTGTCTCTCACTCATGGCCGCAAGTCGGTGGCGGTCGTAGGATTCCGCAACCTGTCGGGAAAGCCGGAGCAGGCATGGCTGTCAACCGCGCTTTCGGAAATGCTCAGCACGGAGTTGGCGAGCGGAGGGCAACTGCGCGCACTGCCGGGTGAGAACATCGCGCGCATGAAACTGGATTTGTTGCTGCCCGATGCGGAAAGCTACGCTCCTGACACGCTCGGCAGAATCCGAAAACACTCGGGCACAGACCTGGTCGTGCTGGGCTCGTACATGGCGATGGGCAACGAGGCGGGCAATCGCATTCGCATCGATTTCCATCTACAGGATTCGGCGACGGGCGAAACCCTCGCCTCGGTATCCGAAACCGGCACGGAACCGGAACTGCTCGACCTGGTGGCCCGTACGGGAAGCCGCCTGCGAACCACGCTGGGGGTTCAGTCCGCTGCGGGAGGGCCTTCCGGAACACGCGCTTCCCTGCCCGCGACCAACGAAGCGGCCCGGTTATATGCAGAAGGCTTGTCAAAACTGCGCTTGTTCGAGGCGCGTGAGGCTCGGAGCCTGCTCGAAAAGTCGGTGGCGCTCGATCCCAAATTTGCGCTCAGTCATGCGGCGCTGTCGGAAGCGCTGGCGAGTCTCGGCTACGACCCACTGGCTCGGCAGGAAGCGCAACAAGCCTTTGATCTTTCGGCCAATCTTTCCAGGGACGAGCGCCTGACGATCGAAGGACACCTGCGCGAGGCAACCCGCGAGTGGCCGAAGGCCGTGGAAATCTATCGCACGCTGTGGGGCTTCTTCCCCGACAACGTGGAATATGCGCTGCGGTTGGCAGCGGCACAGATTGCCGCCGGGCAGGGAAAAGATGCACTGGCAACCGTAGGGCAGATGCGCACGGGGACGGACGCTGCAAACGGCGATCCCCGCATCGATGTCGCAGAAGCCAGAGCGTATGACAGCCTGGGCAGCTTCAAAGAATCGCTCACGGCTGCCCAGACGGCAGGAAAGATCGGACAGGCTCAAGGGGCGCGGCTGGTGGTTGCTCAGTCCCGCCTTGCCGAGGGATGGGCGTGGGAGAGACTGGGCGATTTAGGAAAGTCGGCAGCTTCGTTTGCGGAAGCGCACGACCTGTTTTCAGCGGCGGGCGACAAACGTGGAGCGGCTACTGCCACGCATCTCACGGGAGACGTTTTCTACGACCAGGGGAAATATGCGGAGGCGAAGCGGAACTATGAATCCGCACTAGTTACTTTTCGCGAGCTGGGCGACCAGAAAAATGCTTCGCGATCCCTGAACAATCTTGGGAACGTCGCCAACGATCTCGGGAATTTCCCCGAGGCAATGAACTACTACGAACAGACGCTGGCGATTGATCGTGACATCGGATCGAAGAGCGGAATGGCTGGGGCGCTAGGCAATATGGCCAATGTCCTCGAAAACATGAGCGACCTCGCAAACGCGCGGAAGAAGAACGAAGAGGGCCTGTCGATGTTCCGCGAGGTGGGCGACCAGCGCGGCGCAGCCAGCACGCTCGGCAATCTGGGAAACGTGCTGTTGGAAATGGGAGAACTCGGCCTGGCGCGGCAGAGGATCGAAGAAGGGTTGAACATCCAGAAGCAGACCGGGTACCGGCGCGGGCAGGCATATGGACTGAGAAACCTGGCCGACCTTCTCAACGAGATCGGAGAGCTGGCAGAAGGTCGCAAGGTGTCCGAGCAAGCGCTCGCTGTGCGGAAAGAACTCGGCGAGAACACGAACATTGCGGAATCGAAGTTTCAGCTGGCGTCGATTGCCCTGAATGAAGGACGAGCAAAAGACGCAGAGAGCTATCTGCGAGACGCGGTGGAGGCATTTCAGAAAGCCGATATGCAGGACAATCTGGTTTCAGGAAAGGCGCTTCTGGCAAGGAGTCTGCTGGCGGAGGGAAAGACCTCCGAGGCGGCTACGCTGGCGACAGAGGCTCTGCAACTGGCGAAGAAGCGGCCCATTCGGCCTCCACAGTTTGACGCGGGCTTGGCTATGGCAGCGGTGCAATCTGCCGAAGGAAAGTTCGCTGATGCGACGAATTCTGCGCAAGAGGTAGCGAGTGCAGCGACGCGTTACGGATATGTCGGGTATCAGATGGAGGCTCGCCTGGCATTGGTGCAGGTGCTGGTGAAATCGGGGAAAGCTGGGCAGGCGCGTGGACTGGCTGCAGCATTGCAGAAAGACGCGCGGGCCAAGGGGTATGGCAGAGTTGAACGCGAGGCCGGCAAGCTGGCAGGTCACTAGAATCGGAGGCCGGAACTCAATCGTCTGCGGAAAAGTTCGCAGCGCGTAAATCAGGGGCTGAAGCCCCATTCAAAAGATAGGTCCGTATCGCAGCGGTAAACCGCTGCGCCACCCAAAATCAGAGCCTCTCAGGAAACAGTGAAGCCGGCACACACGAGCTACATTACATCATTGCGTTTGCGAAGGAATGCCGGCACATCAAGGTCGTCCGGCGTGTAGCTCGGCGGCGGGACACGCATGCTGTCGAGCGAAATCACGTCCGCATGTTGCTGGCTCATCGCTACGGGTTCGGCCACTTCGAACGGCGCAGGCATGTCCGGCTCGAACGCAGGCTCCCGCTCCATCACTGGCTCCGGATCCATGGTCGGCTCGGGCGTGTACGAGCGCTCGTAGTGACGGGAAACGATCACTGGGTCGCTATTCTCGTGCATTCGCGGACGCCGCATTCCCGATTCCTTGAAGCCGGTTGCGATCACGGTGATCTTGACGGCGTCTTTCATCTTTTCGTCGAGCACAGCTCCAAAGATAATGTTGGCGTCTTCGTGCGCTGCGCCTTGAATGATGGTGCAGGCCTGCTGCACCTCGGCCAGCTTCAGGGAACTCGATCCTGTGATGTTGATAAGGATCCCGCGTGCTCCGTCGATGGCTCCGGCTTCGAGCAACGGAGATGCAATGGCTCGTTGTGCGGCTTCCATGGTGCGGCGCTCGCCAGCAGCGGTCGCGGTGCCCATGACGGCGTATCCCATGCCCGCCATGATGGCCTTTACGTCGGCGAAATCGCGATTGATGATGCCGGGGATCGTGATGATGTCCGCGATGCCCTGCACGCCTTGACGCAGGATGTCGTCGGCCACTCTGAACGATTCAAAGAAACCAGCATTCTCGGCGACGCCGAGCAACTTTTCGTTCGGGATGACGATGGTGGTGTCGATCGACTCCATCAGTTCGGAGACGCCGCGTTCGGCTTGCTGCATGCGGCGTTTGCCTTCAAAGGCAAATGGCTTAGTGACGACCGCGACGGTCAGCGCGCCCATCTCGCTGGCTAGTGACGCGATGATCGGGGCTGCGCCGGTGCCCGTGCCGCCGCCGAGTCCGGCGGTCACGAAGATCATGTCGGCACCTTCGAGGGCTTCGATGATCTTGTCGGAATCTTCGAGCGCGGCTTTGCGTCCGATTTCAGGATTGGCTCCGGCGCCGAGGCCGTTAGTCAGTTTCACGCCGAGTTGGATCTTGATTCCGGCGCGGGACATCCGCAGCGCCTGCAGATCGGTGTTGGCGGCGATGAATTCGATGTTCTCCATGCCGGAATCGATCATGCGGTTGACGGCATTGTTGCCGCCGCCGCCGACGCCGATCACTTTGATGCGGGCGTCGTTGCGGAATTCTTCGTTGAAGCTGATGCGGAGTCCGTTGTCGTCTTGCATGATTCACCTCTTGAATTCGGTTCTCGGTTCTCAGTCCAGATCAAAAGCTTGCCGAGCTTTGCTCGGCTGGACGGGTCAAAGACCTGTCCCTACACGGCCCTACGCGCCTTTTTTGGCGAACATCGCTTTCATGCGCGAACTCCAGCCGCCGTCCTGAAGACCGCGCGCTATGCGCGCCCGGTGGCCGTAGTACACCATGCCTAGTGCCGTGGAGAATTCTGGTTCCGCCAACAGCGCCGGCATTTTTGCCATCGGTGTCGGCCATGCCAGTCGCGCGGACTTTCGCAGAACAGACTCGGCCACGTCCAGAATTCCGGGAAGGCGCGAGGCGCCCCCGCTCAGCACGAATCCGGCGATGCAGTGATCGAGAACGCCGGCTTGGCGGAGGTTTTCGCGCAACATTTCAAAGAGTTCGTAGGCGCGGGGTTCCAGGATTTCTCCTACCATGCGCTGGGACATCAGGCGGGAGGGGCGATCACCCACCGACGGCACCTCGACTTCGTTACCTTCTGGAATCAGCGTCGCGACCGCATTGCCAAAATTTCTCTTGAGCGTTTCTGCTTCCGCGAGCCCGGTACACATGCCGACGGAAAGATCGCTCGTGAAGTGATCGCCACCAACTGGAATTACCGCAGTGTGGGCGACCGCGCCTTGCTGAAAGACGATCAAATCGCAGGAGCCCGCTCCCATGTCGGCGAGACAGATACCAAGTTCCCGTTCGTCGGCGCGCAGCACGGAGTCAGCGCAGGCGAGCGGTTCGAATACCGTGTCGTCGACATGTACGCCTGCTTTGTTAACCGCCGTAATCACATTCTGGGTGGCGTTGGAGGCGCCGGTCACGATGTGCACGCGCACTTCAAGGCGCGTCGCCATCATGCCGGTTGGATCCTGCACGCCGGGCTGGTCGTCGAGGATGAACTCCTGCGGCAGCAAGTGAAGAATCTCGCGGTCGGCGGGCAGCGGCATCGTGCGAGCCTTGTCGACGGCCTGGCGGATGTCGTCACGCGCAATTTCCCGCGAGCGAGCACCGAACGTGATGCCGCCGTGACTGTTCATGCCGCGGATATGCGCTCCCGCAACTCCTACCAGGGCGTGTTCGACGGCGATTCCGGCTACGTCTTCGGCATTCTCCACCGCTTTCTGGATGCTGCCTACTGCCTTATCCAACTCGCTGATCACGCCTTTGCGCATGCCGCGGGATTCGCTGATCCCGTGTCCGCGATAGCGGAGGCCGTGTTCGCCGACCTCGGCGACCAGAACGCAGGTCTTGGCGCTGCCGACATCAATGGCGGTCACAAAATTGGGAGGCTGACTGGGCATGATTATCGCGGGTTAGGCGAGGCCTCCTTGGGAATGCCGGCGCTTGGCTTCTTTTGTCCGGTGCTGGCGGCTGATGGCAACGCGGCCGATTGCACTGGTTTCGGCGATGCGACTGGTGATGGTCCAACGCTCGGAGCCGTCTTTGCTTTTGCCGAGGGAGCCGAGGACACAGATTTCGCGCCCTTGTTCGAATCTACGATCGGCTTTTTGGCGGAAGCCGCGATCACCTTGTTGGCTGCAGATTGCGCGTGAGCGTTCTTGGGAGCGGGCGAGTGCTTCCCTTTTGCCTTGACTGCAGCGCGATGCGTCACCGCTCTTGCAGGGACTTTCGCTGCGACTTTGGACGGCTTCTTCGGCGGTCCGTAGGGGACCGGATGCGTTGCATACTTCTCGTAGTTGACGATCGCCCCATTCTTGACTCCGGCAGACATCGCCGCCTTCGCGGCAGCGAGCGTCAGTGCCGCCGGACGCCGTATCCCTTCGAGATCCGGGTTCACGATAATCTGGCCGTCATAGCGCAGATCGACCGACTCCAGTTTGTCGAACTTCTGCCGCCACTGCTGCACGTTCGTGACATAGGTCTTGTAGCGCTGCAAGTAATTCTCTGAACCCAGATGCACCAGCACTTCTCCGCTGGGATCGGCAGCAACCACTTTCACATCTTCCGGATCGGTGAGGTCGACTTCACTCAGTTCGCGGGAATAGCTCGCGCCACCGGAGTCGAGTTGCTGCACCAGGTCGTTGTAGTTCTTCATGCGGGCGGAGCGCGTCGAGAGAGGCTCACCGGAATTCATGCCAGCAATTACCGGGAACGAATATTTCTTCTTGGCGTTCGGCGCCAGTTCCATGAGCGTGCCCCCTGCATCGATCAGGGAGATGCGCGACCCGATGCGCGCAAAGGCAACTGGCGTGCGTTCGTGGATTTCCACACCCAGGCGATTAGGCACGAAACGCATCACGCTGGCTGATTCCACCCACGGGATCTGTTCGAGCTCGGCTTTGCGTTCCATCAGTGGGACCGAGAAGATGTTGCGGCCAATTTCGCCACCCATCACTTCCATCACCTTACTTTTCGTGACATCCTGCGTCCCGGAAACTTCAATCTGGTCGCTGGAATTGATGCGGAATCGCCAAGAGTGTTTGAGGTAGCTTCTGACCGACTCTTCTACTCCTGTGAGAATCCCGAGAACAAAAACGGCGAGAAGTACCCACTTCAGTCGATTGGCAGTTTGTTTCGGAAGAGTACTTCGGCGTGCCGAGACTCGTTTTTGTCCGCGGAGGAATGGAGATTCCTGCTCCGCTTCGAGATCCATTAGACGCGAGTCGTCGAACGACTCACGCTCAGGAGCCTGGCTGGGAAGAGGATACAACTCTTCTTGGACGATAGTGGAACTGGATTTCCGCGCCACTCGTTCGTTTAATTGTCGACAGAAAACCGCTGAGCGAGATCATCTTAACTTTATTTCGCGAATTGAGACAGTGCAAAGTTGGGAGCAGGCTGTGGAAATTTTGAGTGGAACGGACCTGGTCGTCTGTAAGACTAACCGTCGTCCGTCCTTCGCTGTTCGCGAGTGGCCGTCCAGGATTCGCTGGGGTGGGATTCCTGCCCAACAAACTCTACTGAGTATCGACCTGAGGATCGTCAACATCCACACCCACTACTACCTCGGGGCCGCTATTGACCGTCACGCGGGTACCGGTGTGAGGACAGAATACGAAGTGCTGAGTGTTGACGTTGCTGAACTTGAAGCGGGTCCGCTGTAAGACGCGGAGCTTTTTCACTTGGGATCGATCCATCACAAGTTGAACGCGGTCCAGTTTTTGCTGGATACGGTCCATATTCGCCTGACGGAGCGCCATGGCGCGCTCGACCTCGGCCTGATGTTCCGCCAGCACTCGCTCGACTTCCGCCTGCTGGAGGGCCGAGAATGAGTCGGAGGATGGGAGATCCTGCTGCCCGATCAAAAGTTTAGCGACGGCCAGCGTCTGCTCAGCCTTGGTCGCGACCTGGCACAGGACCCCTTCGGCGCGGCCCACAACTCGATTGGCCAGTGGCAGATTGCCAAGGCGATATTCACTGTTCAAGGCCAAGGCGAAGATTCCGAGGGCGATCCAATAGAGGGCTTTGCTGTTCATAACGTGCGCTCCCACCTTATTTGCGTTGGACGGACGGGGTGAAAAAAGGTCAACAGACAGTCGTTGGTCGTTCGTCGCTCGTCGTTAGGCGGTCGTCGCGGGGACCGAACAGGGCGCAAACTCCAAGGTTGCCAACGACTAACGACCGTCGACCAACGACTTCTTCTCGAGGCGCTCCAGAATAATCGGGCCAAGCTGGGAGACGTTTCCGGCTCCCAGGGTCAGAATCATGTCCCCGGGCTGGGCCAGGGCAGCAATGGCAGCCGAGGCATCGACAAAAGACGCCACGTGCAGGGCGTCCCGGTTGCCCTTTTCGGTGATGTGACGGGCGAGGGCTTCCGCCGTCACTCCTGGGATGGGCTTTTCGCTAGCGGCATAGATGTCGAGGACGAAAATCGAGTCGGCATCGGCGAATGCGGTACCGAAATCTTCCATCAAATCGCGGGTTCGGGTATAGCGGTGAGGCTGGAAGATGACGTGGACACGGTTAAACCCGCATTGCCTGGCGGCCGCGAGCGTGGCTCGAATCTCCGTGGGATGGTGTCCGTAGTCGTCGATCACGGTGACGCCAGCGGCCTGCCCTCGCAGTTGAAAGCGGCGGTCGACGCCGCGGAATTGGTCGAGGCCGGAGCGAATCTGGTCGGGCGGAACATCGAGGGCGGTTCCTACCGCGATGGCGGCCGTCGCATTCAGCACGTTGTGGAGACCGGGAACGTGCAGGGTGAATTCACCGAGGTCTTTCTCCTTGTAAGCAACGTGAAATTGTGTGCGCGGAACTCGTCCACCCGGCGCAGTGCCAGTGCTGGTGACGCGAATCAGAAAGTCGGAGCCGAGCGCGGTGCCGTAGGTCATCACCCGGCGGTGAACTCTGGGCAGAAGGCGTTCGAGAATGGGATCGTCATTGCAGCCCACGACCAATCCGTAGAACGGAACTTTCTCCATGAATTCGAGGAACGTCCGCCGGACGTCGCGCATGTCGCGGTAGCAGTCCATATGTTCGCGATCGATGTTGGTCACGACCGAGACGATCGGCGAAAGCTTGAGAAATGACCGGTCGCTTTCGTCGGCTTCGGCCACCAGGTATTGCGATTTGCCAAGGCGGGCATTCGAGCCCAGAGCGTCGACGCGCCCTCCGACGACGACCGTGGGGTCGAGGCCACCGGCGGCAAGAACGGCAGCAACCATTGAGGTGGTAGTTGTCTTTCCATGCATGCCGGCGATGGCAATCCCGTACTTCAGGCGCATCAGTTCGGCCAGCATCTCCGCGCGCGGAATAACTGGGACATGCAGACGGCGTGCCTCTGTGACTTCGGGATTGTCAGCGGTCACGGCCGAACTGGTGACGACGACGTCCACGTTCGCGACGTTCGTGGCGGCGTGGCCGTCATAGGTGGTCGCACCCAGGCTTGCGAGACGCTGGGTTACGGCGGTCGTCTTCAGGTCAGAGCCTGAAATCTTGTAGCCAAGGTTCAGCAAGACTTCGGCAATGCCGCTCATGCCGATGCCGCCGATGCCTACGAAATGGATGCGCTGAATCTTGGCGAACATGAAGGGTGATGATAATGCATTTCAGGGGGCAAGGCTGCGAGCTTCGAGCTACGGGCTGCGAGCCACCAGCCTATTGCGTCCCCAGAAGGTTGTCCTAAGCTCGAAGCTTCACTCAGGATTGCGGCACGAAGCTTAACCACAGAGGTCACAGAGGACACGGAGGAAATCTGGGTTCCTCCGTGTCCTCTGTGATCTCCGTGGTTCAAGCTCTTATTCGCGAGCGATAAGACCCTCGACCATCGCAGCGATTTCTTCGACCGCCTTGGGATGCGCGAGCGACTTCGCAGCCTCCGACATGTTCTGGAGCCGGCGCGGATCGCCGATCACGGCCGCGATCGTATCGACCAGATACGCTGCTTCCAAATTCGATTCTTCGACGACAATTGCAGCCCCGGCCTTTTCTAAAGCCCGGGCATTTACATTCTGATGGTCGTCCGCAGCGCGGGGGAATGGCACAAAGATGGCCGCTTTACCCGCTGCCGCGATCTCGGCCACGGTGCTCGCTCCCGAGCGGCAGACGAGCAGGTCGGCGCGCGCAAACGTCCCCGGCATGTCGTCGATAAATTTGTGGACTTCCCCAAGCGCGCCCGCCTTCTCATAGGCCGCCAAGACCATTTCGTAGTCGCGCTGGCCGGTCTGATGAATGATGTGGAGGCCCGGGATTCTCTCGCGCAGTCCGGGCAACGATTCGATCATCGCCTGATTAATGGCGCGTGCACCCTGGCTTCCTCCAAAAACGAGCAGAGTTGGCGCGCCGCCGACTTTTGTCGGGATGCTAAAGAATGCTTCGCGCACCGGAACACCGGTCACTTTGCAGCGCGGAAAGTATTCACAGGTTTCTTCAAAGTGCACCGCTGCCACCGTCACCCAGCGCGCCACCATGCGGTTGGCAAATCCCGGGACAACGTTTGGCTCGAAAGCCAGCGTCGGAATGCGCCGTCGGATCGCAGCGAACATAGCGGGGCCGGAGGCGTATCCGCCAACGCCGATCACGACGTCGGGATCGAAGTCATTGAGCATGCGTCCGGCAACCCAGAGGGCGCGGGGCAGGTCAAACATGGTCCGGGCACGGGTCATCAAGCTGACGTTCTTGAGCGCGCCGACTTTGATCAGTTCGAGCGGGAATCCGGCTTGCGGGACGAGGCGTGTCTCAATGCCGCGCGCCGTGCCGATAAAGAGCACTTCGGCAGCGAACTGCTTTTTGAGTTGATGAGCGATGGCGAGGGCGGGGATCACATGTCCCCCGGTGCCGCCACCTGCGATGACGATGCGCATGGAATCTACAGCCAATACCAAAACCTACCACAGAGTCACAGAGTCACAGAGAAAACCTTAATTTGTTTTTGTTTTTCTCTGTGACTCTGTGTCTCTGTGTCTCTGTGGTGAATGTTTTTGGCAGGTTGCTGGATGCTATTCGGCCTGTTTGGTGATATTCAGCAGCACGCCTACGCAGGCTAGAGTCACGAACAACGAAGATCCTCCATAGGACACAAACGGTAGCGGGATGCCTTTGGTAGGCATCAAGCCCAGCACTACGCTGATGTTGATGAAGGCTTGCAGGACGATCATGCTGGTGATGCCGACGGCGAGGAAGCGTCCGAAGTTGTCTTGCGTGCGAAGGGCGGCGCGGGTTCCTCTCCAGAGGAAGATGGCGAACAGGACTACGACGGTGAGCGCGCCCAGCAGGCCGAGTTCTTCCGCGGTTACGGCGAAGATGAAATCGGTGTGCGGCTCGGGGAGATAGAAAAGCTTCTGCTTGCCTTCCATCAGGCCCAGGCCAGTAACGCCGCCGGTGGAGACGGCGATCAGGGATTGGATCATGTGGAAGCCACGCCCCTGCGGGTCGGAGTAGGGATTCAGAAAAGCCATGATGCGATCTTTTCTGTAGGCGACATGAAAGATCAGGAAATAGAGAGGCACGATTGCAGCGGCGAATGCGTATCCAAAATAGCGCAACCGAATGCCTGCTACGAACAGCATGCACGCGGTGATGCCGGCGCAAGCGATCGACGTCCCGAGATCGGGCTGAAAAACGATCAGTCCAAGAAAAATAGTAGTCGGCGCGACAGCGGGAAGAAGCGTGTTACGCCAGTCGTCCATCGCCTTGGTTTTGTTTTCGAGAAACCAGGCAAGGAAGAAAATGAGCGTGGGCTTGGCGAGTTCCGACGGCTGAAAGGAAAGCGGACCGAGGCGGAACCAGCGATGCGTGCCGTGCGTGCGGTCCAGAAAAAAGACGGAGATCAGAAGCAGCGTCGTAAATCCCAGCATCACGAACACAAACGCAGGATGCTTGAGTCGCTTGTAGTCGATCCTCATGGCGACCAGCATCGCCGCCAGTCCGGCAACGGCCCAAATCAACTGCTTGAACAGAAATTCGTAGGCTGATCCGTAGCGCTCTTTGGCCATGACGGCCGAAGCGCTAAAAACCATCACCAAGCCGATAAAAACGAGGATCGCGGTAACGGTAAACATCCAGCGATCGACACTGACACGCTTTGCCATGGAAATTCATTTCACCACGGAGGGTGAGGGGCGGCCAGATCCTTGACGGGAGTATTTCGGGCGGGTGATTACTTTCTTGGTTCGCGTGCCGCCAGAGCCTGCACGGCTCCTTTGAAAACCTGCCCACGGTGTTCATAGTTCCGGAACTGGTCGAAGCTGGCACAGGCAGGAGCAAGCAGGACAACGTCACCGGCGGTAGCCGACTCACTGGCCTGGCGAACCGCGGCATCGAGCGTTTGTGAGGCCACGATTTCAGTAGTCCCGGCGATCTGCTCCTCGATCTTGGCGGCGGCAGCGCCGATCGTGTACACACGCTTCACCCGCGCTCGCAGTAGATCGTTGAGAACAGAGTAATCGCTGCCCTTGTCCTTGCCCCCAAGAATCAGGTGGATATTCGCTGGGAAGGATTCGAGCGCCTTGATGGTGGCATCGACGTTGGTTGCCTTGGAATCGTTGTAGTAGTCGACTCCGGCAACTTGAGCGACAAACTCCAGGCGGTGTTCAACGGCTTTGAAGTTCCGGACGGCTTCACGAATCTGCGTGGGCTGGCATCCGACCAGCATGCCGATGGAGACTCCGGCGAGGACGTTTTCCAGATTGTGCGCACCCTTGAGGGGGATTTCCGAGAGTTGCATGATCTCGCGCTCGCCTTTGTCGTCGCGAAAATAAATATTGCCGCCACGGACGGATGCGCCTCTCGTTACTTCTTTCTTGCGGCTAAACCAGAACACCTGCGCGTGGGAACGGCCCGCGAGTCCGGCAGTGGTCGGGTCGTCTGCGTTGAGAATTACAAAATCCTCGGGCCGCTGATTCTCAAAGATGCGCGCTTTGGCGTTGACGTAGTTCGTAAACGTCTTATGACGATCGAGGTGGTCCGGCGTGATGTTGAGGATGACGGCAATCCGTGGCCGGAAAGTGACGATAGTCTCCAGCTGAAAGCTCGATACTTCGAGAACGGTCCAAGTGTCCGGCTTTGCGCGGTCTGCAAAGGTGATAGCGGGCGTTCCGATGTTGCCGCCGACCAGAGCGTTGAATTTCCCGGCCGCGATGATTTCTCCGGCCAGAGTGGTGGTAGTCGTCTTCCCGTTCGCGCCGGTGATCGCGACGATGGGTCCAGGAAGAAACTGCGAGGCGAGCTCGATTTCGCCGATCACCGCCTCGCCCAGTGCCCTCGCCTGCTCGAGTTGAGGGGCATCAACGGGCACGCCGGGACTGACCACAATCAGGTCTTGTCCGCGAAAAGTGCGGTCGCCATGGCCTCCCGTCTCGACGGTGATGCCTTGATCCAGCAAGAGCAGGATCTCTTCACGCAGCTCGGCTTCCGGCTTAGAGTCGGAAACAGTGACGCGAGCACCGTGCGACTTCAGAAAAAGCGCCGACGCCACGCCCGACTTGCCGAGGCCCACCACCAGTACGCGCTTGTCTTTCAAGTCCATCGAACCTTTTCACCGCCGAGACGCAGAGACACCAAACTCTTCTCTACTATCTGCGGCTTTCCGGTCGAAACTATCTCAATTTTAGTGTCGTCAACGCGAACAACGCGAACACGAGTGACGCGATCCAGAAGCGCACAATCACTTTCGATTCCGACCATCCCAGTAATTCGAAATGGTGATGAATCGGCGCCATCTTGAAAACCCGCTTCTTTCTTAATTTATACGACCCGACCTGAATGATGACGGACAGCGCTTCAATGACGAAAATTCCGCCGATGAAGGGTAGCAGCAATTCCTGCTTGATCATCACGGCGACGGTTCCAATCGCACCGCCCAACGCGAGAGAGCCGACGTCTCCCATGAAAACTTCAGCGGGATGCGCGTTATACCAGAGAAACCCAATGGAAGCGCCGACCATCGCGCCACAGAAGATCGTAAGCTCGCCGATTTGCGGCATGCGTTGCAGTTCGAGATAGGTGGCGAAGGTCGCGTGACCGCTGACGTAGGTGAGAACTGCCAGGGCGCCCGCGGCAATTACTGTGCACCCGATGGCTAGGCCGTCCAACCCGTCAGTCAGGTTCACAGCGTTGCTGGAGCCGACGATAACAATCACGACAAAGAATACGAATGGCAAAAACGCGAGCGGCCACATCTGGGGATGAGCCGCCCACTTCTCAATGACAAGGTCCGGGTGAAACTGCTTGAAAAACGGCACCACCAGGCGGGTGGAATACATTCCGCGATGTTGCAAAGCAATCAGTGCGACCGCGATGAGAGTGCTGGCCCCGATCTGCAGACTGAACTTGGCGCGGGCGGTAAGGCCGAGATTGCGGCGATGCACGACTTTCAGATAGTCATCAGCGAAACCGATTGCGGCGAAGGCTGTCGTGGAGAGCACGGCCATCCAGACAAACGGATTGCTGAGATCAGCCCACAGCAGGGTCGGCACAATAATACTGATGGTAATCAGCAATCCGCCCATGGTCGGCGTGCCGGCCTTCTTCTGGTGCGCCTGCGGACCTTCCTCACGGATGTATTGTCCGATCTGAAATTCACGCAGCCGACGAATGATGATCGGGCCGACGATCAATCCGGTGAAGAGCGCGGTCAAACTGGCAAAGGCGGTGCGGAAAGTGAGGTAACGGAAAATGCGGAACGGCGGAAAATAATGGAACAGCTTCGAATATAAGAGCCAATAAAGCAATCCGCCTCCAGAACCAGTGGTTAGTGGCTAGTGGTCAGTGGCTAGTTTCCCATTCGCCGCATGGCCAGTCTTCGTTTGCCAGGTATCAAGAGCCTTTTCCAGTTTTACTCCGCGCGATGCTTTCAGCAAAACGACATCCCCATCACGAGTCGCGCGCGCGAGCCAATCGCCCGCTTCTTCTGGTGTGGCAACAAATTCAGCTTTCATTCCGGCTTCGAGAGCGGCGTCCACCATCGGCTTTGCCAATCCGCGAACACCGACGAGAAAGTCTATCTTCTTCTCCGCGACGTGGCGGCCACACTCACGATGCAGTTGCTCGCCGGTCGCACCGAGTTCCAACATTTCTCCTGCAACAACAATTCGCTTGCGAGCAGGCAGCGCAGCCAGTGTGTCGACCGCAGCCATCAACGCCTTCGGACTGGAATTGTAGCAATCGTTGAGCACGGTGATGTTACCCAGTTGGACGACCTGTCCTCGCTTGTCAGCGGGCTCGAGTTGAGGAAGGGCGGTCGCAATCTCGGAGGGTGTGATGCCATGCTCCAGAGCTACTGCGGCGGCCGCGAGCACGTTGTAGACATTGTGGGTTCCCAGAAGCGGGCTACGGACCGACTGGCGGAGTTCCTTGGCGATGAGGTCGAAGCGCGTGCCCTCCGATCCCAGACTCTCGATATTTTCGGCACGAACGTTCGCCGTGGACTTCATCCCGAACAGGATGACTTTGCCCTTGAAGTCGCGGCCGAACTGGCTGACATACTGGTCGTCGCCATTCAGCACCGCAACCCCACCGTGCGGCAGGGCTTCGATCAATTCATATTTGGCGCGCGCGATGCCTGCCACTGAGTCGAAAAATTCCAGATGCACCGGACCGACAACCGTCACGACGCCTTCATTGGGCTGGGCGATCCGAGCAAGAGTAGCGATTTCGCCGGCGTGCGACATCCCCATCTCGATCACGGCCAGATCGTATTCCGGCTCCAACGTGAGCAAGCCAAGCGGCAGTCCAAAATGATTGTTGAAGTTTCCTTTCGTCTTATGGACGCGGTATCGCGTCGACAATAAGTGCGCGATCGCTTCTTTCGTGGTGGTCTTGCCCATCGAACCGGTAATCCCGATGGCAGGCTTGCCCCACAATTTGCGAACCGCAGTGGCGAGAGTCTGCAGGGCAACAAGAGTCTCGTCAACCGCCAGCAGACTCTCCTTCTTGGGATAACGCGAGAGTTGATCCTTGCTGACGACCGCGCCGACCGCGCCTCTGATCAAGGACTGCTCGACGAAATCATGCCCATCGAAACGATCTCCCTTGACCGCAAAAAAGAGTTCGCCGCTCTGTACGGTTCGAGAATCGATGGAATATCCCTGGGCAAGCGCACGCCCATCGTAATCGCCGGCGGCGCCGGTAAATTCAGCGATTCGGGAGAGTGGTAGTTTCATGCGGTCTTCCCGGCGCCGGCGTGAGCCGCTTCGCAGTCGTAGCCAGCCGTTTTCAGACTCTCGCGCGCGACTTCAACGTCATCGAAGGGGATACTTCCTTCTCGGGTCACCTGCACCTTTTCATGTCCCTTGCCGGCGAGCAGCACGATGTCGCCCGGCCCCGCCTGTTGCAGGGCAATGCCTATCGCTTTCCGCCGATCAGGTTCCAGCGTATATTTTGCGCCTGATTTCTGCAGGCCCACGAGCGCATCGTTGATGATCGCAACCGGATCTTCGGAACGAGGATTGTCGGAGGTCAGCACTACAAAGTCACTGCCCGTGCCAGCGGCCTCGCCCATCAGGGGACGCTTGGCCCGATCGCGGTCGCCGCCGCAACCAAATAACGTGATGACTTTTCCTTTGAGTCCCGCACGGACGACGAAATCGCGGGCTAATGCAGTCAGGTTCCGGAGCGCATCATCGGTGTGCGCGTAATCAACCGCAACCGTAAAAGGCTGCCCGCAATCCACCCGCTCAAAGCGCCCAGGAACGCGTGCCAGATCGAAAATTCCTTTGGTGATCGCTTCGCCAGAACAATCGCGCGCGTACGCAGCCGCCGATGCCGCCAGAATGTTGTAGACGTTCACCTGCCCAATCATGGGCGACCACATCGCGAGACTACCCAGCGGAGATACCATCTGAAAGCGTGTTCCGCGTCCAGTAATCTCGATCGACTCGGCGTGAAAGTCTCCGGCGGCCAGGCCGTAGGAGAGCGCCACCGAACTACTCTTCTTGCTCAGCGCGTGCAACTGTCGGCCATACTCATCATCGATGTTGAGGACGGCTGCCCGCGGCGGCGCGGTACCGCAACCTTCAAACAGGATCTGCTTGGCACGGAAATATTCTTCCATCGTGCCGTGATAGTCGAGGTGGTCGCGCGTCAGGTTCGTGAAGGCCGCCACATCAAAGGGGATCGCAAAAACACGTTGTTGCTCAAGCGCGTGCGACGATACCTCCATCACCGATTCCGTCACGCCCTGTGCGAGGCCCTCTGCCAGGAGTCGATTCAACTCGAGTGATTCGGGCGTGGTGTGGGGCGCGGGCAGCACTTTCCCTGCGACGTGATATTCAATCGTTCCAACCAACGCGGTTTTACGTCCTGCGGCACGAAGAATCGATTCCAGCAGAAACGCAGTTGTGCTCTTTCCATTTGTGCCGGTGATTCCTGTATTCGCGATCCGTTCCGCGGGGCGGTGATAGAAATTTGCACTGAGGCGGCCCAGCGCCCTGCGGCCATGCGGCACCTGAGCCCATGCAACTCCGGGACGTGGAGTTTCTGTGGTGGAATCCGTGACCACCGCCACCGCGCCAGCAGCGATGGCTTGGTCGATGAATCGATTGCCATCGCTGGTCTCACCCTTCATGGCGAGAAAGACCTTGCCGGGGCCAACACACCGGGAATCGTATTCCACGCCGGTGATCGACGGATTACCGCTCTGGGAGAGCACTTCCGCTCCCTCGATCAGTTGTTGGAAGGTCATTGGATGGGATTATAAATACTCGCTACACGGGCGATGAAACAATCCACCACGGAGTCACCGAGGCACAGAGAAATGCTCGTGGCTGTTCGGCGGCATCGGTTACCAGGTGTACTGCAAGTCATCTTGGAATTGCCCAGTTGCAACCATGTTGCGAAGCTGATCCAAGCTCTCTGCGGATCGAGAACCAGCGCCGCCCCAAAGGAATTGCATGTTGTTCTTCGTGTCAACCTTGAACAGGAGCAAGCAGTAACCGTGCCCTATTCCACCCACCTCGTAGTGGACAAACCATTCGTCACCTCGGACTCCCGCAAAAACGAGACGCCTATGCGGCAGGCTTGCGTCAATAATGACGTCCGCAACCTGAAATTTCTGCCCGGGATTAGCCAGCGCAAACGCGGGCTGACCGGTTATCTGGGCAAATGCCTCCTTCACGGAGGCAGGCATGTCGGCCGTCTTCGTGACAACCGTGAACAAGCCGTCGAGGATGTGCTGTTTGTCGGCTGGTGACAACTGCTTGCGGAACTCTTGGCCGGTTGGAAGGCAGACCTTAACGCTCCTGTCCGACCATTTCTTTGTTTCGGAATCGTATGTGTCGGATTCGCCCAACGTTGTTCCATACCACGCGATGTAAGTGTTACCCGTGGTCTTGCAGTAACAGGGACAATTCTCGTCCTTCTCTACCCCAGCCTCTGACAAAGAATTTGGAAGGCGTCCATTTGTTCGTTTGAACTCTTCAACTTTCGAGACGACTGCGTTGCCCAGGTCCCGCTTCGACGGTCCGCAACTATTTGCTGCCAAGACAAACACTAGTGCAAACAGATAGACCGAAGCGTTTGAACTCGATCGCCCGAAGATTACATGAATTGATCTCGGAGGAGTCATCTCCCAAATCGCACCATCACCCTCGACCCCGCGGCTACCTTGGCGCCGGGCACAGGCGCCTGCTCGCGTGCCGTTCCGCTACCTATCGCGTCGAGATCGAGGCCAGCATCTTGTGCGGTTTCGACCGCCGCACGAACATTCTTCCCGAGAAATGAAGGCACCTCGATACCACCCTCTTCCACATCCAGTACTAGTGTTCCGTTCGTCGGCAATTTCTGTTCAGGCGCCGGCGCGGTGTTCGCAGTTCCCGCCGATGGACTTATGGGAGCGGCCGGTACTTTCTGCCTCCTCGTGGCAGGTACTACTTGTGCCGCAATCATCGCTGACTTCGACTGTGCAGGATCAGGCGCCGTTTCGCCAGCAGCATCGGCCAAGTCGAGAGTAGACCCGAGATGATCGGGCGAAGCTTCGTCGAGATCTTTGTCCGGAACGTTGCGACGCGCGAGCAATACCTGGCGGCTGGCCGGTATTTCAACGTCATGGGGAACGTGCAGGTATTCCAGGACCTGCTGCGTCACGCGCTGGAAGACGGGAGCGGAGATTTGGCCGCCCTGGTGCAGCCCTACGGCAGAATCGAGAATCACGGCTACAGAGATCTTGGGATCGTTAACCGGGGCAAATCCAGCAAAGGATGCAACGTATTTAGTCTTGGAGTAGGAGTGCGTCCCGGGGTCGACTTTTTGCCCGGTGCCGGTCTTGCCAGCGGAACTGTAACCTTCGAGGATGGCCTTGCGTCCGGTCCCATGCAGCACAACGCCTTGCAGCATCTGCCGCATTTGGGCGGCGGTGAGGGACGATATCACGCGCCGGTTTCCAGTGGATTGGAACGAGATGGTCTGGGGCGTGGCTTGCGGCCCGACTGTACCCGCTACGATTCTGGGCGCGGTCCAGACTCCGTCATTGGCGATGGTCGAGATCAAAGCAATCAACTGCAGGGGAGAGATGCCGATCTCCTGTCCCATCGAGATTGCCCCGATGGAAACCTTCGACCAGCGGTCCACTGGTTTCGTCATCCCCCTAGTTTCGCCGGGAAGCTCGATGCCGGTCTGCTGTCCGAAGCCGAAGGCGCGAATGTATTTGTATAAGCGGTCATCTCCGAGGCGAAGTGCGACCTTGATCGCGCCAACGTTACTCGACTCGGCGATGATGTCGGATACCGACAACACGCCGTGTTGTTTGCTATCGCGGATGCGCAGGCCGTTGATGACGATGGCACCTGCCCGGCAATCGAAAAGCTCGTCAGGATGAGTGACCTTTTCTTCCAGCCCGGCAGAAATGGTGACGATCTTGAACGCGGACCCGGGCTCGTAAATGTCGCTCACGGCGCGGTCTTTCAGAGCCTCGATCGTGATTTCCTTGCGCAGGTTGGGATTGAATGTGGGGCGGTTTGCCAGCGCGAGGATCTCGCCGGTATGCGGATTCTGCACAATCACGGTGCCAGCCGCTGCGTGAGTATCCTCCATCGCCTTTTCCAGTTCGCGTTCCGCGATGTACTGGATGTTCTGATCGACCGTCAGGACGACGTTATTTCCCGCTTCGGGCTGCTTCTCGACGCTGGAGAACCATTTGTTGTGGGCGTCAACGGAGATCATGAGCCGGCCAGGCTTGCCTTGCAGTTCGGTGTTAAATTGCCGCTCCAGCCCGCTGAGGCCCTGATCGTCGGTTCCCACGTATCCCAGCATCTGTGCGCCCAGTTCACGCTTGGGATAGAAACGCTTGGGCTCCTTCTGAAAATGGATGCCTTGCAGGTTCATTCCCTTGATGCGCTCGATAACGTCGGCGTCAGCCTTGCGGGCGACCCAGCAAAATGTTTTGGGAGCCCGGCAGTCGGCCAGCAAGACGCGGGGATCAACTCGGGTGATTCGGGCAATCAGGCTGATGGTGTTGGCGAGATCGGGAATCTCGCTGGGGACTGCAAATGCAGAGTCCACCTGGATCGACATCGCCAGCTCGCGCCCAGCGCGGTCAAAGATAATGCCGCGTTTCGGTGAGAGATCAAAACTGCGCTGCTGCTGATGTTGCGCCCGCTGCTCGAAATCTCCGTAGCGGAAGACCTGAAGATAGACCAGGCGAACGCAGATCGCCACCAGCCACAAACAGAGGAGTCCGGTTAGGGCGTAGAGCCTGAACTTGGCGGTGGTAGAAGTTTTTTCCGCGGCCACTGCTGTTTCCTAGATAGCTTCGGCGGCCCTGTCTGGGAGCCGCCGTTTAGCAACCCCTGAAGGGGCTGGGTCATTAGAACGTCTGCGTCATCGCTCACGCGATGCCCTGATCAACCGGACGGACAAGAGCGTCCGTCTTACACTTACCTTGCCGAAACGACCGAGACCGGCGTCATGCTCGCCATGACCGGCGCACTCGTGTCCGCGTTGCCATCCAGCTGCATGACTTGTCCTGGCTGCGGAGACTGTAGTCCCAATTTACGAGCCATAACGTCGATACGCCCGGGGTCGCGTAGCGATGCATCTTCCAGTCGCAGTGCCCGGTTCATTTCCACTAAACCGTCGCGTTGCGTGCGCAGCGCTTCGATCTGGTAGCCGTATTCGATGGCGCGGAAGTGCTGCAGGGCATAACCCATGACCAACGCGAACAGAATGCACAGGGCGATGCCGAACTGCTTCATCTCGCGCCCGCGCCGCGGATCTTCCACCTTCACGAGACGTGAGTTGTCGATGGTCTTGCGGAAATAAATTTCCGGCGTTCCCAGCCAGCAGGATTTCCGCTGGCGCGCATTTACATTGCTCATTGCCATCGCTGCACTCATGTTTTTATGCCACTCCGCGAAGCTCGTTGTCGAAGCCTACGCCGTCCTGAACGGATACAAACCAGGGTTCCATTTCCGCCATCAACTCCGCATCCGCTTGCGCCTGCATTTGTGTTCTCAATTCAGCGCGTTCGACGGTTGCGATCAGATCTTCGATTAAGGTTCCAGTCAGCATTTCTTTTTCCAGTTTTGTTTCCGGACTCGGCCTTGTTTTATTTTCTTTGTGGCCGATTCGGAAATACTCCACCACAGAATCTTTGACCCGGCACGCCTTGCAGTCACCGCACCGGGGAGTCCGGCAGTTTCTCCGGACGAACTCAAACTTGTTGGCGCTATATCCTCTCTGCCACGCGCATTTTTGCGCTGCGGGAGCGCGGATTGCGCTCAATTTCTTCTTCAGATGCTGTCAGCGGCTTCTTGGTTAGCAAACGAAAGTACTCGTCTTTGCCGCCGCGCAATGCATCTTTTA
The DNA here is from genome assembly GCA_016196065.1 of Acidobacteriota bacterium. Lineage (NCBI taxonomy): Bacteria > Pseudomonadati > Acidobacteriota > Acidobacteriota bacterium. Next base: position 219,685 of record JACPYL010000025.1, read on the forward strand.
CGATCCGATCTTCGAGCGAGTGAAAGCTGATCACGACCAGCCTTCCGCCCGGCTTCAGCACCCTGGGAACAGCCTCCAGTAGTGCCTTCAGATCGTCCAGTTCACGGTTTACGAATATTCGGAGAGCTTGAAAAGTTCTGGTCGCCGGATGAATCCGCTCATGTTTCATTGACCGGGCCGCGGCTGATACCACGTCGACTAGTTGCTTCGTCGTCGATATCGGCCGCGACCGGACAATGGCTCTGGCGATTCTCCGCGACCTCCTTTCCTCACCGAATTCGTAAATCACATCGGCAAGCTCGCGCTCGTCGAGGTGGTTTACCACTTGTTCGGCGGTGTCGCCCGACATGGTGTTCATCCTCATGTCAAGGGGTCCATCCGCCTGAAAGCTAAATCCGCGCGTTGCGTCTCCCAGTTGCAGACTGCTCACGCCTAAGTCCGCCATCAGGCCGTTTAAGGAGTTGGGAGCGATTCGCTCACCGACCTCCGCAAACGATCCATGAATCAGCGTCACTGTCGGCCAGTCGGAATCTTGCTGTTGGTCGTTAGTCGTTGGTCGCTCGGGAACCGATTCCCCAACGACCAACGACTGACGACCAACGACTGGCGCGAGCCTTATCCGCGCCGCACTCAGCGCTGCCGGATCCTTATCGAAGCCAATCAAATGTCCCGCTGCGCCGAGGCGTTTTGCGATTTCCAAACTGTGCCCGCCCAGGCCCACCGTGGCATCCAAAAAGGTTCGGCCCCGCTGTATGGCTAAAAAATCGATCGCTTCTTTTAAAAGAACCGGAACGTGTCCAACCGCTCCACGTCCATCCCGCTCGGGGATGTCTTGTCCAAAATCCGTTTCCACTAGATGCCCAATTCGTCGAGCGTCTTGGTGTCATCATCCGTGAAGGCCTGCTCCTCAATTTCCTTGCGGAACGCTTCCATGTTCCGGACCTCCAGGTAGGTCAGATTGCCGAGCACTGCTACTTCACCGCGTACCTGCGCCGACTCACGCAGGATCTGCGGGATCAGCAGGCGCCCCTGCCCGTCCATCTCTACGACCTGCCCGTAATAATTCGTGCGATTGAGAAATTTCTTCTTCGTCGGATTGAAAGTGGATAGCGACGCCAGCTTCTGCTCGATCCGCTCCCATTCCTCGAAGGGATACACCTGAGCAACAGTCCCATCGAGACTGGTGATGTAAAATTTCTGCGCATATTTCTCGTCGATCACCCGCTTGAATTCCGACGGGACCTTCAAACGTCCCTTTTCGTCGACTCGAGTTGGGTGATTTCCGCGAAACATGGGTCCTGCTTGTTCTTGGGCTTCGGTGTCTGGTTACCGCTACCGCAACAACGAGGGAGGTCAAACACGCTACAAAAGCAGTGGATTCCGATGCGTTGGGCCTGTTTTCGGGGGTGTCAGTCACTAAAACCACTGGCGCCTCACTGGGATACTGATTTGCCCACGCACTCTCTCGTTCAATCCACTTTCTACCACTTTTGTCCACATCCTACGCCTAACTGCCTTATTGTCAACAAGAAAGTTTCAGCTTGAGACGCACGTAAGTGCCTGCGAGGCCAAACCGCTAGAGTTTGTAGTTGATTAAGTCGGTGACCACTAGGGGTGGGGTTTACGACTGTGGTTCTGGAAAAGCTATGTGCCTTGATGCGAGTGGTTTGGGCCGCTTCTCCTGTGGAAATTCCTTAATGTCGGGCGCTGTCACTCGGTTCCGGCGACTAGCTAGTGGCTCGAAGCCAGAAGCTCGTAGCCAATTACGAAATTAATGGCGTCGTTTTGACGAATCGAAACATCTGATTTGACACATGCTTCCCGATCTCCATAGAATCCGGTTCACGATGTCACGGCATTCCTCTATCTCAAGCATGTGTTGTTGTTGCGTCATGGTGTCTTCTGGCGCAGGGGGATTGCTGACTTAATCTAGATTCAAAATCGGCATACATAAACCCACCGCCAGCGAGGCTTAGCTGGCGGTGGGTTTTTCTTTTTGCCGAAATCGCGGAAATATCCGGCGGAGAACATGGCGACCAAAGAAACCAAAGCGCAACGCGTAGAACGATTGAAGAGGGAAAAGAATCCGTGGGAAGCCCTCGAAGAGATTCGCGGATTCGCCCGGGTGGGCTTCCCGGCCATTCCACCCGAATGGCTCGGAACCTACATGCGCTGGTGGGGCGTCTATACCCAGGGCGATGGGGCCGGCGTCCTCGGCGGTGCGAATGGCGAGGGCAAGGCGCTTCCCTACTTCATGGTGCGGATTCGCATCCCGAACGGCATTTTGCGTTCGAGCCAGTTGCGTGCCATCGCCGATCTGTCACGACGCTTTGGACGAGGCGTTGCCGACATCACTGTCCGGCAGAATTTCCAGTTGCACTGGGTAACTCCGGAAGCGTTGCCAGAAGTGCTGGAAACTCTGCAGCAGCAGGGCCTGACCACGCTTGGCGCGTGCGGTGACGTAATCCGCAACATTACCGGCTGCCCAGTTGCCGGGCTGGATGCCGATGAAATCTGCGATCCATCGCCATTGGCGCTCGAAGCATCGCGACTGCTGGCCGGCAACGCTGAGTTCTACAACCTTCCGCGCAAATTCAAAGTTTCGCTGACCGGGTGCCGCGACTGGTGCTCGTATCCCGAAATCAACGACGTAGGGCTGACGGCAGTCACGCGGCAGTTTCGCGGGCAGACTGAGACAGGCTTTTCCTTGCGAGTTGCGGGCGGCCTGTCTACCGATCCGCACCTGGCGGTTCGCCTCAATGCGTTTGTACGATGGAACCAGGTCATCGATACGATTCGCGGCGTTGCAGAACTCTTCCGCACTGCCGACGGCTTACGCGAACACCGCGAACGGGCGCGACTGAAATTCCTATTTCTGCGCGAAGGTTGGACGGCCGAGACTTTTCAAACAGAACTGGAACGCGTCGTTGGCTTTAAGTTCGATCCTGCGGAGCAGGAACTTGCGCCGCACGATATCTATCGCGACCACATCGGGATTCATCCGCAGAAACAGGAAGGCCTGTCGTTCGTGGGTGCAGCAGTAGTCCGCGGACGGGTCAGTGCGGATCAGTTGCAGGCCGTCGCCGAACTTTCTGAACGGTTTGGCTCAGGCGACCTGCGCACCACCGTGATGCAGAACCTGCTGGTCGTGAACGTTCCCCACCACAATACTTCATCGCTGGCGAAGGAATTGACCGATCTCGGATTTCCAGTACAGGCTTCGCCCTTCGTCCGGGGAGCGATCGCGTGCAGTGGAACCGAATTCTGCAAACTGGCAATTACCGAGACGAAAGGATTCTCACGCTGGCTGACCGAAGAACTCGACGACCGACTGCCGGGATTCGATCAGGAACTGAAGCTCCACGTCACCGGCTGCCCCAACAGTTGCGGGCAACATTGGATTGCCGACATCGGCCTCGAAGGAAAGAAGATCAAATCAAACGGTGCGCTCGTTGACGCCTACTACTTCTGCCTGGGCGGATCGGTAGGCGCGTTGCAATCCATTGCACGTCCCGTTGGATATCGCTGCTCGGCGCAGGAAGTTCCGGAGGCTATTGAGCGGTTGCTGCGGCAATATCGCGTTACACGCGAGCCGGGAGAAAATCTGCGCCGCTATTTTGCGCGGCACAGCAACGAAGAACTTCGACAATTTCTGGCCGGACAGCAAGTCGACCCCGTAGAGCGGGATTTGCCGGCCGCTGCGGCGCCGCACACGGTGGAAGGTTAAGGAATGAGCAACGCATCTCTATTTCCGATGTTCCTCAAGCTTGAGGGACGCACCTGCCTGGTCCTGGGAGCAGGCAGCGTTGGGGAGCAGAAGATTCGCAGCCTGTTTGAGTGCGGAGCGCATATCTGCGTCGTCGCAACCTGGGCCACAGGCGCGGTGAAACAGTGGGCACAGCAACAGAAGCTGACATTGATCGAGCGTGAATACGAACCTGGCGATCTTGACGATGCATACCTGGTGATTGCAGCTACCTCGGACGTTGCCGTGAACCATGCCATCTACCGTGAAGCACAGGCGCGTGGAATCCTGTGCAACGTAGTCGACGATCCGCCGTATTGCGACTTCTACTATGGCGCGCTGGTCCGTCGCGGACACCTGCAGATCTCAATCTCCACCAATGGCCTGAGTCCCGCGCTCGCGCAACGGATCCGCAAACAATTCGAGGAAGACTTTCCACCGGTCTATGGGCAGTGGCTGGAAGAACTGGGCTGCAAGCGGGAAGCGTTGTTCCGCGCGGGAGGAGATCCGGAGGAGCGGAAGCAAACCCTACACCGGCTGGCAACGCACGAAGCGTTCTTGGAATTTGAGAGCAGTCAACTTACATCGATCTCTGAATCAGGAAAGGAAGTTTTGTGAAGGGAAAAGTCTATCTGGTTGGAGCGGGCCCCGGCGATCCGGAGTTGCTCACGCTCAAAGCATTGCGGTTGCTGCGTCAAGCGGACGCAGTCCTGCACGACGATCTAGTATCGCCTGAGATCCTGACACTCGTATCCAGAAATGCCCAACTTCACGACGTGGGGAAGCGCGCCGGAAGGAAGAGCACGCATCAGGAAGAAATCCATTTTCTGATGATTGAACTCGCCCGGCAGGGACTTCAGGTCGTGCGCTTGAAGGGTGGCGATCCGCTGGTGTTCGGGCGCGCCGGAGAAGAAATGCAGGCGCTTCGACGCGCCGGGATCGAATTTGAAGTCGTGCCCGGCGTAACGTCGGCATTGGCAGCCGCGGCTTCGGTGGAGATTCCGCTAACGCTTCGCAAGACAGCTTCCTCGTTGCTGATCATGACCGGACAATTCGCCGACGACCGCGACGTTCCCGATTTGCGCCCGCTCATCGCGTCCGGCACGACGATCGCTTTGTATATGCCGGGATCGAATCCGCGAGCAACGGTCGAACAACTAGGCGCTGCGGGAATTCCGGTGCATACGCCTTGCGCCCTGATTTCACGAGCCAGTACGAAGGCACAACGAACCACAGTGACGACGCTCGAAAAACTGCCCTCCATCGGCGGGCATGCCAAGCCTGCTCTGCTGATTCTGGGTGACGTGGTTCGGCTCGCGAAACGTCAGCCGAATGTGTTCGAGACTCTTGGCTCGGAATTGATGCCAGCACTCTCTGCTCCGGAACGCGCGGAGGCCAACCGTGCCTGATTTGAGCTGGTTGACCGTGACGCAGGCATTTGCCGAATCGTGGGGGGCCGAAGAAATCCTCGATTGGGCGTTGCATCGCTTCGACGGCCAGATCGCGATGGCATCCGGCTTTGGCCCGGAAGGACTCACCCTCATTGACATGGCCGCCCGCCTGCGTCCGGATATCCGTGTCTTCACAATCGACACCGGCGTACTGTTTCCGGAAACCTACGATCTCATGAAAAAGATCGAGCAACGGTACGGCATTCAAGTAGAACGAGTGCAGCCGAAGCTCAGCATCGAAGGGCAGGAACGCGAGCACGGCGCGGCACTCTGGCTCCGCACACCCGATCGTTGCTGCTACATGCGCAAGGTCGAGCCGTTGCGGGCGAAGCTTTCTACGCTTGGCGCATGGATCGCTGCCATTCGTCGCGACCAGACGCCCGACCGTGCGCACGCACAGAAAATCGAGTGGGACACCAAGTTCGGACTGGTAAAGATCAATCCACTCTGCGATTGGACCAACGATATGGTGTGGGATTACATCCGCGATAACGATATCCCATATAACCCGCTGCACGACGAGGGATATCCGAGCATTGGCTGCGCTCCTTGCACGCGCCCGGTTGCAATCGGGGAAGACCCGCGCGCCGGCCGTTGGGCGGGATTCGCCAAGACCGAATGCGGATTGCATCAACGTGTTCCGCTGCTGGGGGCGCTACCAGTAATTCAGGAGTAGCAAAGTCTCATGCAATGCCGGCCCGCTGCCGCACGTCCTGCGAAATATTTGCGCCGCTGACGAGCAGCACGGTAGACCCGCTGCGCACAGGGCTGGCGAGGAATGCCGCGGTGGCAGCAGCTCCGGCGGGCTCGGCGATGATTTTTTCTTCTTCATACAAGTAGCGGATTGCTCCCAACATCTGCTCTTCGCTGACCAGTACGACGTCATCCACGAGTTCGCGGATCATCGCCACGTTTTCCGCCTCCGGAGTCCGCGTCGCAAGGCCGTCAGCGCACGTATCGCAAGTATCTGTCGGAACAACGATTCCCTGCTTCCATGAAAGATAGTAGGAAGGCGCACGCTCGGCCTGCACGCCCACGATTCTCACTTCCGAAATAAGTTGTTTCGCAGCCGCAGCCAGACCGCGGATCAAGGCCGTGTCTCCCATCGGAACGTAAATCGTGGCAGCCTGCGGAACTTGTTGCGCGATCTCAAAACCGATCGTCGCAGGTCCGGCCGGCAGGTCTGGATCGGTCGCATCGTTCAGGAAATAGACGCCAGGACGGCGCGAGTATTCGGCGGCGTCCTGGAAAGCTTGAGCAAGGTCCCCGGCACCAGTTTCGACAATCTTCGCGCTGATGTCACGGATTTTGCCGCGTTTAACCGGATTCGGATTCGCAGGCAGAAAGATCGTTGCCGGCACGCCCAGGACCTTGGCAGCATAAGCGACCGCCGCGCCGTGGTTTCCGGTGCTCGACGCCGTTACTTCTGTGATCTTTCTCCGCTTGAGATTGGTCGCCAGCGCATAGATTGCACCGCGCGGCTTGAACGATCCCGTTGGTAGTTCGATTTCCAGTTTCAGGTAAACCGGTGAGCCATCGCGCGCAAGCGAAGGTGCAGAGACGGTTCTCGTCACCGGCAGAAATGGCGCGAGCAATTCTGCAGCATGGCGTATTGTGGGAAGGTCGGGTCTAAACAGCATTTTGCGAATGTAAACGCAGGCATGAATTCGAGCAATGTTTTATCCGTGTTCAAGCTTCCGAGCCTGAGAGGACCATGGCATACACCGCAGCTTTCGAGCAATGGATTCCGCTTCCGTTGGAACGCATATTCGATTTCTTTGGCAATCCGGAGAACCTGCCTCGCATCATGCCACCGTGGATGCAAGTGCGAGTCGACCAGAGCGTATTGGTGCAGCCCCCCGATGCGCCCATGGATAAGAGATTTGCAGGAACTGGATCAGTGGTCACTGTATCTTTTCGTCCATTTCCACTTCTCCCGTTTCGCGTGCGGTCGGAAGCAAAGATCGTCAGTTTTGCGATGAATCATTTTTTTGAGGATGCGCACTCTGATCCGCTCTTTAAGAGCTGGAACCATCGCCACGAGTTCGTAGCTCAGGACCGGAACCATGTGGGAGGGACGATTGCTCGCGATGTCATTACGTACGAACTCAGATTCGGGCTGCTCTCGCCGGTTGTGAATCTGCTCTTCGTCGCACCACAGATGCGACGCACGTTCGAGTACCGGCAGCAAGCGGTCGAGCGCCTTCTCGCCTGAGGCAGGTGCGTACAAGGTAAGTCACAAAATCCGCGCATCAGAGTACACTTGTGCCGACTTGACGCACGTTTACGAAAGGACACCAAATGAAGATGAATACAAGTCGGATATGGCTTGGCGGCATTGCCGGGGGCGTCGTGTGGTCGATCTGGAGTTACCTGATCGGGATGAAACTCGCACCGTTTTATGTGGCAGAGCAAGCCAAGGGCTTTCTCCTGCCGCAACCTCGGTATCCTTTGTTTATCGCCCAATGGCTGTTGCTCACCCTTGTGATATCGATCCTCGCGGCACATCTGTATGCCTGGAGCCGGGCAAGTGCGGGCGCCGGACCGAGAACCGCGCTCCGGATCGGAATGATCGTCGGATTCTTTGCCGGAGTGCCGAGTAACTTCGCGCAGGCGGCATGGTCCCCGGTCAGTCGATTCCTTCCCTTGGGATGGATGCTTGATTTATGGGGCGGCGCGATCCTGGCGACGCTGGTCGCAGGTTGGCTCTACAAAGAGAAAGCGTAACGCTGGAATCTCTGCGATGGGCTGTTGATTGCCAAAGACAAAATCCTTAATCATCTCCAGCCCATCGCCAATCATTTTTCTAACGGGACGGTTCGACAAATACAGCCGTTCCGTATGCCAATACTTCCGTGACGCCCTGCATCACTTCGGTTGCATCATAGCGCGCGCCTACCACGGCGTTACCGCCCATTTCCGCTGCGTGTTGCAGCATCAGGTCGAAGGCTTCCGAGCGCGTCTTCTCGCACAGGTTCGTCAGAAGAGTGATATTTCCGCCGACCAGGGTCTGGAGCCCGGCGCCGATGGTACCGAAAATAGAGCGCGACCGAACCACGATGCCGCGGACCACCCCGAGCGTGCGTGTGACGCGATATCCATCCAGTTCGAACTGCGTTGTCACCATGTTGTGCGCGACCATTCGGCCTCCTGCGGAATTTATAGAGATGGATTGCTAAGGCAAACTCTTTATTCCAGTTCCGCACTCATCATAAACTCGCCGTCCTCCCGATTCCAAGTAACCAGGAGCACGTTCGGCTTGCAGCAAACCTGACAGTCTTCCACGTAGCGCTGGCGGGAACCGGCAGAAGTATCAATTGTCGTCTCGTTCCACTCGCCACAGCTCGCGCATTGATAGCCGGACAACATGCTCCGATTCTAAAGTGTTCTCCGGGTCCGCTGCCGCACGGGACTTCTCTATAATGGGTGCGCTCTTTACCCGGAGGCTTCTATTGTTCTCGCGACGCCGATTCCTGCAAACCGGTTCCGTGGCTGCTGTGGCCGCTACCTCTGTTGCACTTCCCACCCTCGCCCGCGCAGGAGAGTCGCAAAAATCTCTTCCTCCTGTAATCGGTCAACTCAAGTCGTTACGGGGAGAAGCCACTCCCATCTCCGTTGCCGAGCGACAGGAACGACAGGAGAAGGCTCGCCGCTTAATGCAGGAGAATAATCTCTCCGCGATTCTGCTGACCGAAGGTACGTCTCTCAATTATTTTGCGGTCATACGCTGGTGGGGGGGCGAGCGCCTGTTCGCCATGGTCATGCCTGCCAAGGGTGAGTCCTTTTATGTTTGCCCTGCATTCGAGGAAGGCCGAGCACGCGAACAGATCTCCAAATCGCCGGATGGCGATAACGCAGATGTCCGCATCTGGCAGGAAGATGAGAGTCCCTACGAACGGGTTGCGCAGGGCTTGGCCGATCGCGGGATCGCCGGCGGCACCGTGGGCCTGGAAGAGACCGTCAAGTTCGTGTTCGCTGATAACCTTCGAAAAGCAGCGTCCGCCGCCTCATTTGCCAGTGCAATTCCAGTCACCTCCGGGTGCAGGATGGTCAAAAGCCCGCATGAACTGGCGTTGATGCGACTGGCGTCGAAGGTCACGTTGATGGCCTACGAGGCTACCTACCGGTCCATGAAGCCGGGAATGACGCAGCATGATGTCGAGGACCTGGTGGAAGCGGCGCATAGCCAGTTAGGCTTTGAGGGTTCAGCGGACGCGCAGGTTGGAGAGTTCTCCGCATTCCCGCATGGATCCGTTACTCCTCAGGTAATCCGCGAAGGGACAATCGTTCTTATGGATGGAGGCTGCAAGGTAGAGGGATACTCTTCGGACATCACGCGTACGTTTGTGCTCGGCAAAGCCAGCGACAAGATGAAGCAGGTGTTCGATATCGTGCATCGCGCGCAGAGTGCCGCTCTCGCGGCCGCCAAGCCAGGAGCGGAATGCGGGTCCGTGGATGCTGCCGCGCGCAAAGTCATTGTCGACGCCGGCTACGGTCCCGATTACAAATATTTCAAGCACCGCGTCGGCCATGGCATGGGCATGGACGGCCACGAATGGCCTTACCTGGTGCGCGGCAATGCCACCAAACTCCAACCCAATATGACATTCAGCGACGAACCCGGAGTCTACATTCGTGGAGAATTCGGCGTCCGGCTGGAGGACGACATGTACATCACGGAGAATGGAGCCGATCTGTTTACGCCGCAGAGCCTGTCGCTGGAGAATCCGTTCGGGAAGGGCTAGAGGGCGTGAGGAGACACGCTACTTCAAGTTCTTTCTAAATAACTGTCATCCCGAGCGAAGCGAGGGATCTGCATCTTCCCGGCGAACTGCAGATCCCTCGCTTCGCTCGGGATGACAGTTCTTTAGAGTGGATTCTCTACTTGAGCGGCACGCTGTAGTGGGAAGCGATGACCTGCCAATTGCCGCCGACTTTCATCCACACATCGGTCAAACGATCGTGGTATTCATAGGGCTTGCCGTTGGATTTTCCTCGCTCATGGTAAGCCCCGGTCACGACGGCGATGTTGCCGTGCATTCGAACTTTCAGGTCTGATATTTCGGCCACATCGACGTGAACCGAAGCGTCCGCGGTGTGGCTGATGTATCCAGACTTACTGTAGGTGTTGCCGTCTTCCACCGTGATGACAAAGTCGTCCGCGAGCATGGAAGACAGCATGTCAATCTGGTGGTTCTTGTAGGACTCGGTCCACTTTTCTTCGAGTTTGCGGATCGTGGCAGCGCTGTCGGCTTTCTCTTGCGCAGCCACACTGGTAAGAAAGCACGCCAACAGAGACAGCATCAGGGTACAACCCACGCGAATGCGCATGGATCTATGTCACACAATTCCTAACGCCTCGACAAGTTCCTTGTCTGGAACTCGGTGGACGTTGGAGCCGCCGCCAAGATGCCCCGGCTGCGTTCTACCGCGTCACCGGTTCCGGACGTCGTCCCGCCAACTGGCTCCGAATCGCCACCGACAGCCGCCGGATACCCTCGCGAATCTTGTCCGGTTCCGCATTCGAGAAGTTCAGACGGAAGTGGCGGCGTCCTTCGGCGGCAAAACCGTTTCCGCTGTAGAAAGAATCACCCGGAACGAACGCGACATTTTCCTTGAGGGCTGCTTCGAATAGCAGATGGCTATCCATGCCTTCCGGCAAGGTTACCCACAGAAACAGGCCGCCTTGCGGATGAGTCCAGCTCACCTCAGGAGGGAAGTATTCCTGTAATGCTTCGAGCATCACGTTACGGCGTTCGCCGTAGACTTTGCGGATCAACTTGATGTGCTCGTCGAGGAAATTGTCGTGCGCCACTTCATGGGCGACCATCTGAGTGAACGTCGAAGTGTGCAGGTCGGCACCTTGCTTGATCTGGACCAGCTTCGCGATCACATCCGCCGGCGCCACCATCCAACCGAGACGGAGTCCAGGCGCGAGCGTCTTCGAAAAAGTGCTTAAGTAGATGACGTTGCCGGTGGTATAGCCGTCGTCTCCGCTTACATTCTGTCGATCGAGCACGATCAGCGGAGTCAGATGCTCGCCCTCATAGCGCAGCTGACCATAAGGATCGTCTTCGACAATCGGGATACCATAGCGTTCCGACAACAGTACCAACTCGTGGCGCCGGCCCTCGGCGAGCGTGGTGCCTCCCGGATTCTGAAAGTTGGGCAGCACGTACATGAATTTTGGGCCGAGACGTAGCGAAGCTTCCAGTTGATTCGTTCGCAGGCCATCATGATCGCTGGGCACCGAAATGTATTCCGCGCCATAGACGTTGAAGGCCTGGAGCGCGCCCAGATAGGTCGGGGCTTCGACCAGCACGCGGTCGCCGGAGTTAATCAGCAGCTTGCCAATCAGATCAAGGGCTTGTTGCGAACCGGACGTGATCAGCACGTTTTCGGGTTTGGCTTTGACCCCATAGCGAGTCGTATGCCGCGCGATCATTTCGCGCAACGGTTCGTAGCCTTCGGTCGCACCATATTGCAGCGCTTCACTTCCCCGGGTCTCGAGCACCTTGGTGCAGGCCTCTTGAAACCTCTTGGTGGGGAACACTTCGGGAGCGGGAAGGCCTCCGGCAAAGGAAATGATTTTCGGGTTTTGCGTGACTTTCAAAAGCTCACGGATCGCCGAACTCTTGATGTTGCGGGTGCGCTGCGCGTAGCGGGAAGTCCATGCAGTGGACATCGGTATCCTCCCAACACCTTAGTTTACTAGTAAATATCAGGGGATACAGTGACGGAATAACTGTCCAAAGTGACTTAGATCACCAACTGGAACCGCGTGGCTGTTACCTGTCGTACCGTTCGAGGTGTCGTTTCTATACCATCCATTGCTTCATACCCCGAAGGAGCGAATCAGGGGCTTCCGCGTCCAGTTCCACCAGGCCGTCATGGTAGGTTCGCGAATAGATGCGCGCGCGGGCCTCGAGCTGCGACAACGCCTTGCCTTCCTCCTGCGGGATCCGCAAACGTACGCGAGCCGGGCGATCTTCCTCGAGCATGTCATCGATACGATCGAGCAAAGTTCCCAATCCGATTCCCTTAACAGCAGACACATGGACTGTGTGTTCGTCATCTCGCAGGGATTCGCGCTGCTTCGGCAGAAGTAAGTCAACTTTGTTCATCACGTGGAGCCGCGGTTTCTTATCGGCTTCGAGTTCCTTGAGGACACTCTCAACCTGGGCGTCCTGTTCGGCAGAGATGGGGCTGTTCGCATCCGACACATGCAGAATCAGAGTAGCGCGCTGTACCTCTTCGAGGGTGGCGCGAAAAGCCGACACCAGCGTGTGCGGCAATTGGCGAATGAAGCCTACGGTGTCGGAGAACAGTACTTTGCGCTTCGTGGGAAGCGTCACGCCACGAATCGTTGGATCGAGCGTAGCAAACATGCGCGATGAGGCAACCACGTCCGACTTAGTAAGCACATTAAACAAAGTGGACTTACCGGCATTCGTATATCCAACCAGTGCGATGGTAGCGACCGGAACCGATTCCCGCCGCTGGCGCTGCTGGGCGCGGATGCGGCGCACGTCCTCGAGTTGTTGCTTGACGTGCCGCACGCGCCGGTAAATCTTCCGCTTATCGGTCTCCAGTTGTGTTTCGCCAGGGCCGCGGGTACCGATGCCGCCGCCAAGTTGCGACATTTCGATGCCACGTCCGGCCAGTCGTGGAAGCATGTATTCCAACTGGGCCAACTCAACCTGCAACTGACCTTCACGCGTGCGCGCATGCTTCGCAAAAATGTCGAGGATCAGTTGCGTTCGATCGATAACGCGTGTGTTCACGATCCGTTCGATGTTTCGTTGCTGCGATGGAGAGAGATCGTGATCGAAAAGGATCACGTCGGCAGAAACCGACGCAGCCGCTCCCGCAATTTCTTCCAGCTTTCCCTTGCCGACGAGCGTAGCGGGCTCCGGGCGGTCGCGATGCTGTGTGAATTCTCCTGTGATTTGCGCGCCCGCGCTGACCGCCAGGCTGCGGAGTTCGTCCAGAGAGTCTTCCCAATTGAACTCGGGAGAATCCGCGGGCAAGCTCGAGGGATCTGAGTTCGCAGCTTGATCGCGGGCCGCCTGCGCTCCCGGCGTGATCGCCGCAGCGCTTACCTTTCCAGCGCCGCGACCCCGCGTGCGGAATTCAACCCCCACCAGGAAGGCGCGCTCCTGCTTCTCGGAAGGGTTCACAACCGGCTTCGCTGCGCCCCGGGTGGGGCGGTCAGCCAGCCTGGATTCATCTCGTCGCAGACTCACTTCATCCTTCAGTGCCGGACGCCGCGTTGGAGGCGGACGTGTCCGGTGTCGCCGCGACGGCCGGTTTTGGTTCAGCGTGACTATGAACAGGCCGCGCCATCACGACCGTGGAGATGGCGTGCTTGAAGATCAGCTGTTCCTGATTCCCGGTTTCCAGTACGACGGAATATTTATCGAACGACCGGATTCGCCCTGTCAGCTTGACTCCACTGACTAGATAAATGGTGATGTTATGCCGCTCCTTGCGGGCGGTGTTGAGGAAAGAATCCTGAATGTTCTGCTGCGCCGGCTTGGTTTCCATCTGCCGATCTCCTTCGTTCGAGTTAGATGCTGCGCCGCTTTTACTCGGGGAGGGCAATCGGCAGCAGCCTCTTTCGTGCTGAGTCCTACAATACGGCTTGAGACGCCGCTTTTCAACCGCCTGTCCCAACCCTCTGTTCATCGGCCATTTGCGTTTTACAGGCTGCGGTCTACAATCGTCAGTTCCAGATAGGAGACCTGCGTGATCGACGTCACCCTTCCCCCCGATTCCAAGACTAACTTCCTGATGCTGTTTCGCTGGCTCCATTTCATCGCGGGCATAGCCTGGATCGGATTCCTGTATTTCTTCAACCTGGTCAACGTTTCATTCATGAAAGAGTTGGACCCGGCAACCAAGGGCAAAGTCTTCCCTCCCCTCATGACTCGCACCTTGTGGTGGTTTCGCTGGGGATCGTTCGTCACCGTGCTCACCGGCTTGGCAATTTGGGGCAGTATCGTCGCTTCCGACGCCCGCTATGGTGGTGCGACCTCGGGAGGCGCCATGAGGACCTTCTTCGGGATCTGGACGGCGGTGTGGGCTCTCATGTATGCCTGCGTCATTCCAGGCAAGGGTCCGCTCAACAAGGGTCCGGTGCTGGCGGTGGTGTACACGATCATCGTGCTGCTCGCGAGCTGGCTCTTCCTCCGTTTCAACAATCACGGATGGGAAGGCAATCGTCTGCTGGCAATCGGAATCGGCGGCGGCATCGGATGGGTGATGATGCTCAATGTCTGGGGCGTCGTCTGGCGGGTCCAAAAGAAGATCATTCGATGGACACAAGACCAGGCTAGCAACGGCACGCCCATGCCGGACAAAGCTGCCTATCTTTCGAGGCAGGCATTTCTCGTGGCACGCGCGAATTTCGTGCTCTCGTTCCCGATGCTCTTTCTGATGGGGGCGGCCAGTCACTATCCGATGTTCTTGAAATAGCTCGAGGATTGTTCGGCCGGGCGGAGCTGCTTCTGGCCCCAAAACATTTCGCGAAATTTTGCCGGGCTGACCGCGGTCACTCGACGGAACGTACGCGTAAAGTGGCTTTGATCCGCAAATCCGAGTGCCATGCTGATTTCGGCAATCGAGACTTCAGGCACTCGCATCCGCTCGCATGCCGCCCGCACTCGCAAGCGATGCACGTGCTCCCCGATTCCCTCGCCAACGTATTTCCGGAAGACACGGGAAAGATGTACAGGATGAACGCCCGCTTCGCGGCTTAGATCGTCCAGCGTAAGACGCTCGGCATACTGCACGGCCAGCTTGTCGATGATCCGGTTGAGCCATGCGGGGCGGTGCGACTTGCCATCGGCCGGAATACGGGCCGTGGCAGCCATGAGTTCGGCCAGCAGGCTCTCGACGGAAAGCTCGTCGGGGCTCTTGCTACCGTTCACTTCCCGGAAGAGCTTCATTCCGAGCCAGAGCAGTTCTCCCCCCTTCGTATCATCACGCGCAATATCTAGGGAAGCGGAACAATCCGCCAGCCGGGTTCGCCAGCTGGGCCAGATTTCAATCTCAAAAAAGCGCGCTCCCGAAGGGCCGACCTCATCCTGGTGCGGAACCCCTCCCGGACGAAAATGTACTGTAAACGGCCGGAATTGACGGTCTTCCCGACCGTAACGCTCTCCGTACGAGCCTTCCATCAGCACGGCGAAAAAAGAAAGCTCATGAGCGTGCGAGGGCAATTTTCTGGGCGAGGTGTGCCGCAGGTCTGTGAAAATGGCATCGCATTGCTCATGCCGGCTCTGCACTGCGCCATAGAAGTTACCTGCGCCCAGAGCCTGTCCGCCCGCCTGTGCCATGCATGCTCCTCACGTTGAAAGGTTGTCTTTGTTCTAGACGCCGCCCTACCGACTTCGTTAGCTTGGAACGCAACACTCGTGATTCTCTATTTGGAGGAGTTTCAAATGTTACGTTTCTGGCTGCTGATTGGCGTCGCCACTCTGCTATTCGCTCTGACCGGATCCAAGGCTCCGGCGAGTGCGCAATCGTCCCCGAAAAATTCCACCGCTCCTGTCTATACGGCAGACGGCAAGCTGGTGTTCCCTCCGAATTATAGGGAATGGATTTATCTGACCACGGGGCTCGACATGGACTACAGTCCCACCGTCAACCTGGCCGAACACTCCATGTTCGATAACGTCTTCGTTAACCCCGAGGCATACAAGGTGTTCGTCGCAACCGGAAAATGGCCGGACAAGACGATCTTCGTCCTCGAAGGTCGAGTTGCGGGCAGCAAAGGCTCCATCAACAAGGGCGGTCACTATCAGACCACCGAAATCATGTCGCGTTCGATCCACATGAAAGACGAATCGCGCGGCGGATGGGCATTCTACGGTTTCGGCGATGGCCCGAATGGCGACCACATTCCTCAGACCGCAGTCTGCTACTCCTGTCATGCTGATCACGGGGCGGTCGATACGACGTTCGTGCAGTTCTATCCAACGTTGCTGGATATCGCGAAGCAGAAGGGGACGTTCAGCGCCGCATATTTGAAAGAACAAGCCGCAGCGGAAAAAAAGTAGTTGTAGAGACGGGGCTTGCCCCGTCTCGGCCGCCCACGGCACGGATGCTGCCATCAGAGACGCGGCAAGCCGCGTCTCTGCGGCGGGTTCTCGTTAGCCCGCGAGGTTCCAGGCTTTGCCGTCAAAGTGCGAGGGCAGCGGCAATCCAAACAGCGTGAGAATCGTGGGAGCCACGTCCGCGATATGCGGCTTGTCTTCCACGAACTTGTGGCTGGAAAATAGAACACCGGGCACGAGCCGCGGATCGATACAGTGATCGCCGCTCCAGGCCTTGAGATTGTCTTCAAAAACCTGACCCGTCACTTTTCCCAGCACCGAATCCCATGACGCACGATATCCTGCGCCGTAACCGACCAGTAGATCGGGGGCGTTCTCGCTGTACGGGCCGGTGTACACGTTGTCGGTAATGAACACGCCCGTAATTCCAACAGCGCCCGAGTCGGGATCTTTCAATCCGTTCAGTTTTTGCTGGAGTTCTTTCTTCAATGCGTCCGCTTCGGCCGGATCGACGATACCCTGCTTCTCACGGCCCTTCAGGTTGAGATACAAGCCGTTCAGCCCCATGGTGTACGCACGAGTCTTCGACCAATCGACGTCTTCGAACCAATCGCCGCTCTCCGTCTTCACACCCTTGAGGGCAAGGTATCCGTTCTGATGGAGCCATGCGTTCAGGTTCATACAACGCGCAAACGACTTGAAACCATGATCGGAGATGACGAGTAGCAGCGTGTCATCATCGATTTTCTCCATCACGCGGCCAATCAACTTATCCATCTTCTGGTAAAGCTCGGGAATGACTTGTGGACGATCCCCCTGGGGGACGTCGCGTGCCGCCGGATGATCCAGGTCAAGATAGCGCCAGAACATATGCTGAATGCGGTCGGTGGTGTCGAACACGCATGTACAGAGTCCCTGCTGCGTCTTTTCGAGTGCATCAAACAACATGCGCTCGCGGTCCTCGTGATTGGAATAGCACTGCGCGAGGAACGCATCGTCGTCGAGCACGTGTTCGTTCAGAGCCCACGTATCTTCCGCAAGTCCCAGCGTTGCGTACGGTCCGAATAGTTTCGCGAGATAGATGGAGTACGTCACCGGGTGCGAGATGGGAAGGTCAGGGTGTCCGGGATCGATGTTCACCGGTGAAACGTAGACTTCGACTTCGGGCGACACTTCTTTCAGATAGAAGCGGCAGATGCCGTGTGCGTTGAAACCCAGGCCAGCTTTGAATTCGACCGTCGTCCAGTCAGAGTATTCGCCGACCTTCAGCGTGAATTTTTCTGAGCCGACCACAAATCGAGCCTGCTGGGCAGAGGCGTCCGGCCGCACTTCGAACTTGAAGCGCATTTCATGGCCGGCGGTTTCGGCGATCGGATTATCCGGACCCGGAACGTAGGAATGACAGACTCCGTTGCGGCGCTCCATCGGCACGCGCACGCCGCCTTCGCGAAATTTGTCGTCAGACATGCGTGTCGTGCACAGACAAAAAGTCCCTTGACTGCCTTTCAGATCCGGAACGCACATCCCTGAAAGCAGAACTCCAGAAAATTTCTCCGGCGGAAACGTCACCGGTACGCGAATCACGGAACTAAATATCCCCGCTTTCCCCAGCCAGTGCCAGAAAGGAGTTCCCTTCCTCATGTTCTTGATCTCGGTCTTGCCGAACGGAATGGAATATTTTCCGATTTTGATTTGACGCGTCGGTCCTTTGATTTCAGCCGATGACAAGAACGGCAGGTAGTTACTGGTGTCGCGCGCCAGAAAATCGTAGATGTTGTGTTTCCCCGGATTCACTCCCGTCATGAACGTTGACCATGCCACGGGCGAAATCGCCGGGAAGGTGGTGCGCAGTTTTGTGAATGTACCCTTCCCTTTCAACTTTGCAAGATTGGGTAGCTTGCCTTCGTTCATGAAGCGATCAGCCAGTTCCGGATCCATGCCGTCAAATCCCAGGATCACGGCGCGCTTGAACTTGGCTTTGCCGAACGCATTGCGATTGCGAATCTTCCGGAACAACTGGCGCACGGGCCAGGTCATCAAGGCGTAAAGAGAATACAGAAACGCAACAAAGATCGCCCAGAACGACGACAACACGGCAAAACCCGCGCCCGGACCGGCGTACGCATTCGCCATGCACGGGAGGAGCACCACGGCCAGAACCAGAAATAAGCGATGCCGCATTTGAGGTCGTCGCACGCGGACGAGGACGTCCGCGCCACACAGTCTGCTCATACTTTGATCCCCAGAAGTTCTTTGAAGATGAATCCGGCGATCATCGAAAGGATGAAGAAAAGCCAGATCCAGTTGATCTCGTATCCCGCGAGGTCAATGTTGCGCTCGGGATAGTCGATGGCGATCGAGTCGACAGGACTGTTGTCCGGCAACGCGGATTCGGTCGAACTGAAAACTCGTTCCCAGAATTGTCCGCGAAGACGCACGGGCGACACACGCACCAGCTCCGGCGATACGTGGAGCGACTTGCTCACCGTCTGACCGGAGGCTGTGAGCTTCACATCATAGGTGCCATCTTTGCTGGCCGCCAGGCGCCAAATGATTTCGTTCGCTGCCGAAGCGTGGACGGGGGGCGCGGTCATCGTAACTTCCGGCGGCAGTTCGAGAGAGACATCGCTCAGAATGTCGGCGTTGCTTACGTGGACAGTCAACAGAAACGGCGCGTTCGCTGGAATGCCGGTCGTTCCCAGATAGCGGTCCAGTTGAACGATCAAAAATGTAATTGGGATGATGACGTAGAGCAGCGGCATGAACGCCAGTTTCAGATAGCGCCCCGTGCCGCGCAGGATGCGGCCGTAGGATCCCATCACTACGTGGATCTGATCCTGAAACAGCCGCACCGCGAGCAGGTGCGCCTTCAACTGGTCTTTCGCGATCCCAATCGCTTTTTGATCCGAGGTGTAGCCGAACAGCACGATCATCACCAATCCGATAACGATCGAGAACTCGACGACGATCGCGAGTGGGCTGGTCAGCCAGTTAAGCGCGAGGACCGCGGCCATGGATTGGAGAAGAGTGATCAAGCTACTCGATGTACCCCAGGCCGCGCAGGCGTTTCTGCACATCTTCCTTGGAGGTGTTGCTTTCCTCGGGCGGCATGATTTTTTTGATTTCTTTTTCCAGCATGTGAATCACGAATTCGTCGACTGATTCGTAGCCGGCGATGTCGGAGCACTGTTTCACTTTTTCCAGCAACTCGCCTTCGATCTTTACCTTGTGTGAACCGAACATTGATCCTCCGTACAAAACCCGTGTCGATTGGCACCGCTAAACGCGCCCCGCGAATAAAGCAAGATCTACGATTCAGCGTGCGCCAAAGACCGATTGCCCCTTCATCTCCGGCCTTTTCGCGATTCCGAATTCGGCAAGAATCGTCGGCGTGATGTCGGTCAGTGCTGGGTCCAGTGCATCAATCTTACGATTGCTCAAAAGCACGCCCGGCACTTTCGTATAGTCCATGCAGTGGTCACCGCTCCACGGATTCGAATTGTCCTCGAAGATGTCTGGCGGAAACGCGCCCAGGATTGTCTTCCATCCTGCGCGATAGCCGCGGTTGTATCCGACAAGCGCATCGGGACCGGAGCTAGCGTACTGCCCCTGATAAACTTCGCTCGCCAGATCCACGCGTGTGATCGCCTGCGAACTGTCTTTTGGATCTCGAACATCAGTCAATTTCTGCCGGATTTCCCGCAACAAAGCATCCGCCTTCGCGTTCTCGACAATACCCTCGCGCTCGCGTCCACGGATATTCGCATACAGGCCGTTGAGTCCGAGGCCATAGGCTCGCGTATGGCTCCAGTCGACCTCAGCAAAAGGCTCGTTCGGATCTGCCGACGCACCGTCTTTCAACGCGATGTAGCCGTTCTGCAGCAACCATGTATTTAGATTGAATGACCGCCGGTAGGGCGCGAAGCCATGATCGGAGAGGACGAGGAGAGTCGTATCACTGTCAATCTTGGCCAGTACTTCTCCAAGCACCTGGTCGATCTGTTTGTAAAAGTCTTCCAGCGCCGTTCCGTACTGCGTCGCCAAAGCTGCGTCGTAGGCGGGATGCGACGGGTCCGTGTGCCGCCACATCATATGCGCATTTAGATCGAGACTCGAAAAATAGAAGAAGAACAAACCCTGGTGAAACTTCGGGAACTCCGCGTCAAACGCGCGCCGATGTTCGGCCAAAACCGTTCGTGATTGCTCGAGAAATTCTTTATCGTCGAGCACTCCGTCGGACAGCGCCTTGGTATCTTCCGCAATTCCCTGCGTGTGATACTCGCCAATTTCCTTGGCCAGGTCTTTTGAATAACTGGACGGCGTCGAAATCGGCAGCGCCGGATTGGCGGGATCAATATTGATCGGCGAAACGTAGAGCTGGAATCTTGGATGTGCTTGCTTAAGGAAAAACCGGCAGATACCCCTCACTTTGCCGATGATTGGCATCAGTTGAAATTCAACGGGCGTCCAACCGCTCCACTCGCCTTCCTTCAAAACAAAACGCTGGTTCTGAAAAGAAATGCGCGCCACCGGTTCCAGCGGATCGACGTCCACCGTGAACGACTCGGTTGCGGCCGGCGAATCCTTGCGGAAACTATTCGCCGGACCCATCAGACTGCTCGCAACGTGATTGTTCTGCACTTCGACTTGGATGACTTCTCCGCCTTCAACCGCACCTGCAACCGCAGTTGCATCGTCGGTGTAAAACGTGAAAGTGCCGTACGTGCCCCGCAGATCAGGCGTTCCCATGCCAGAAAGAGTCTTCCCCTTCGCGCTGATGGGAGGAAAATTTGCCGGGATGCGATAGACGGAGTTCGTAATTCCGTGGTCGTCTAGAATTTCCCAGAACGCTTTGCCTTGTCGAAGTTGCTCCGCGCTTCCCGACCCTAGCGGAACGACCCAATTGCCGATGTGCCAGCTGTGCTTCGGGCCCTCCACCTTCGAAGTCGAAAAGAAGAGCTGGAAGTTCTTCGGGTCGCGGTGGATGAAATCGAAAATTCCGTGACCTCCGGCATTCATCCCGGTGATCAGGTTCGACCACGCCACCGGGCTCTGCGGTGGAATGCTGGTCGTCAACTTACGGAACGATCCTTGTTGCGCCAGGCGGGAGAAGTTCGGCATCTTGCCTTCTGCCATGAACTTGGTCAGAAGATCAGGATCCATCCCATCGATCCCAAGGATGACGAGTTTCTTGCCGCTCGCCGCTCCACCCTGGGCGCGCTGGCAGGAAAGAAATAGAACGGGCAGCATTGCACAAACCAACAGCGCGCACACGCTTCCCCGCATTGTCTTGTTCTGCAGCACTCTCACGCTCAGTGGTCCACTTTCACCGGATCGTACCGACTCGACAGTTGGCAGCCAAGAATACGATATCCCCGGGGTGATGAGGGATGGGACAGCCAGATCAACAGGTTACCAAATTGTCACCTGCACGGGACCAGACGTCAAGCCAGAAGCACGCTTCGAAAGAGGCGCTATCAGGGCAGTTTTGGCGGATTCCGGTCGTCCCCCTTTGCGCCACGCAACCTAGGAATTACACTCAATTTCATGGTTCGAGGAATCATCCTACGGAAAACCCTGCTATCCCTGGGCCTTCTTCTTAGCAGCACATTTTTAGCTGCTGCCGCCAAGCCTAACCTGATCCTGGTCACTCTCGACTCAACCCGCGCGGACCGCATGGGTTTTCTGGGGGCGAAGCCGGGAATCACTCCTAACCTTGACCGCCTGGCGAGTACCAGCCTGGTCTTTGAGCACGCCTACGCACAGGCCCCGGGGACGGTTGTGTCGCACGCCACGATCCTTTCTGGGGCTTATCCGCAGGCCACCAGCATGAGTGAGATTGGGGGTTCTCTACCCGCGGCATTGCCCTATCTTCCAGACCTGCTGAAGGCGCAGGGATACCACACCGCAGCCTTCGTGGGATCCATTCAACTCGATCCGCGCAATGGTTTGGCGCAAGGATTCGATCGCGGATTCCAGACTTACGAGGCTGGATTTCGTCCCCCAATCGGGGGAGACGCCAAGCCGGCGGTCACGACACGTTCGGCTGGGCTAGTTGTCAGCAGCGCCCTTGCTTGGATCACACGCAATGCCCAGGGACCGATGTTGGTCTGGATCCATCTAAGCGATCCCCAGACCGCGTCCCCTTCGTATGGCGCAGCCATCACTGCCACCGATACGGCAATTGGCAAGCTATTGACAGGACTGAAGCAGCAGAAGCTTGATGCCAACACTGCCGTGCTGGTGGTAGCGGATCACGGCGAGAGCCTGGGAGCTCATGGCGAAGATGGCCATGGCGTTTTCCTGTACGACGAGACGATCCACGTCCCACTGCTGTTGAAGCTCGCCGAAGCGCAGCCGACAACCAAACGCATCGCGGCCAAAGTTCGGCTGGTGGATATTGCGCCGACTTTGCTGGAAGTAGCAGGCATTCCGGTCCCATCGCAGATGCAGGGACAATCACTTTTACGAATCGCCAAAGCCAGCACGAGCGCCGACCAGCCTGTCTATTCGCGCAGCGACTTGCCGTCGCGCGGATTCGGCTGGAGTCCGCTTGAGTCGTGGCGAGCAGGAAAATTTCTTTACGTCCGGGCGCCCAAGCCTGAACTCTATGATCTGACTGCCGATCCCGACGCGACCCGCAATCTGGCGCAGAGTTCCAAAGCCACTCTCGACACGCTGGCTGGACAGCTCGACAACTTCGACCGGCGTTTCAGCGGCGATGCAGGCAAATCGTCGAATGCACAACTCAACTCCGCCGAAATGCAAAAGCTCGCGTCGCTCGGTTATGTCGGATTGCAGAAGTCATCCGGCTCGTCAGCGGCCGTAATTGGCACCGACCCCAAGGACAAGATCGCCACCGCGAACAAGATCGCGGACGCGGCGATTGCATTCGATCAAGGTAAAGGCGACCGCGCTATCGCGGCTCTCACCCCTCTCATTTCCTCCGACCCTGGACTGTATCTGGCGGAGTACACGCTGGGCGCAGCCCTCGCCCAAAAAGGACAGCATGCCGAAGCCGTAAAGCATCTCCACAAGGCGATCGAACTCCAGCCTGATTCAGCCTGGGCACACTACCGGATGGGCGCCAGCCTCGTAAAGACCGGCGATTTCAAGACCGCAGCCGTCCATCTGGAGATCGCAGCAGAACGCTTGCCAGGATTCAGTCCTGCGCACGTCGCGTTAGCGGAAGCCTATGAGAAGTTGGGGCGAGCAGAGGACGCAAAGCGAGAAAAGCTCCGCTCGGGACCCGCTCACTAGTTGCCAAGAAATCTTTGGGGTGTCACTGCTATTTGGACGATGGCTTTGCCGCCGATTTCAGGCGCTCCGCTTCTTGATGTTCGCGTTCGGCGTTGGCCCTCTGACCTAGCCGCGCGTACGCGTCCGATAGAAACATGTGAGGATTCGGGTCGTTGGGCTGTAGTCTCGCAGCCTTCTTGAGGGGTACAAGTCCCTGGGAAGGTTTATCCTGCAAGACCAGCATGCGTCCGAAGACAAGGTTCGCGCGAAAGTCGTCGGGAGTAATTTTCAGCACTGCTTCAAGTTCTCGACGCGAGTCGTCCATCCGTCCGACTTGTCCGTAGGCGGCAGCCAACGAAAAGTGCAAGGCGCCCCACTTGGGTGATTTTTGGACTGCAGCCTCAAAATGGGGTATCGAACCAACCCAGTCCCCGGTGGCAGACAGTGCTAAGCCCAGTTCGTACTGCGGCATCAATACGTCGGGGCGCATTTCCACTGCTTTCCTCAGAACGGGAACAGCCTGATCGTAATCCTTGAGCCAGCTGTATGCCGTACCGAGTTGCATGTAGGCCATGGGGATACCGGGATCCGTGGTTAAAACCTTCTGCAAGCGTGTGATGGCTTCCTCGTATTGATTGTTTTCAATGTTCAGAATGGCATCATGCAGCAGGTTAACGGTTCCAATCTTATCTTTGGGATCGGCTCCGGTGTCTTGAATCCCAGCCCCTACCTTCACGTCGTCATCCACCTGGGACGCAACATATCCGAGAGCGTTCAGCTTCTCTTGGGCTTCGGGATCGGGCGCCACTTTGGGTGCGTTCGTGGTGCTGGCCGTCTTTTTCCGAAATTCGATCGTCTTCTGAGTCAGCGTGTCCGTAATAGCCTTGGCGGTGTCAGAGAGATTACGTTCAGCCTGCGGATCGGTGGACTGGTCGTACAACTCCTTGCGTGGGGCGTCGACAAAAAGATATTTGCCAGTACGCAGAGCGTGCACAGAGCTAAATCCGAAGGCCTTCCTTGGATAGAGCGTTTCCGCGAAAGCAGGGCGATCGGCTTCTGACAGTCCTGGATCGCCAGGATGAGCTTTCATCGCCGCGAGGAGCGAGGTACCTTGAATCGAGCCGGGAACGGGTATGGCCAATGCCTGGAGAATGGTCGGAGTTACATCCACCAGAGACGCCCGGTTTTCAAGTTGCTTGCCTGCCGACGCGTTCCCGGGCAATTTCATGACGAGCGGTACATGGATGGTTTCGTCGTAAAGAAAAACACCATGAGCCGTTTCGCCGTGATCTCCCAGGGATTCGCCGTGATCGGCCATCACGGAAATCAGAGTGTCTTTGTAGAGGCCCTTCGAGCGCAGTGACTCCAGAAATTTTCCAACCACCGAATCTACGTAGGCAATCTCGCCATCGTAAGCAGCATCGGCGTACTTGGTCTTAAAAGGCTCCGGCGGATCGTAGGGATCGTGCGCATCGTAAAAATGGAGCCAGAGGAAGAAGGAGCCGGGACGCTGCTTGGCCAGCCAACTCTGTGCGCGCGCAACGACTTCCTCTGCTCGACGCTCGATGCTCTGATAGCGATCCTCTCGCGGACGGCGGCGGTGAAACCCAGCATCGTAAACGTCAAACCCGCGGTCAAAGCCGGGCGCTGACCCTTGAATCGGATCGAGAATCACCGAAGACACGAACGCTGCTGTTCGATAGCCACGGGCATGGAGGATGTCGGGTAAGTACGGAATGTCCTTACCGAGGCGCGATCCAAAATCATCCACATGGTTGAACTGGGGATAGGTGCCAGTCAGGATGGTCGCGTGCGAAGGCGGAGTCAGAGGGACGTGAGAATACGCCCGCGTGAAGACAACTCCATCTTTGGCCAGGAGGTCAAGATTCGGAGTCAGGCCGCGCTTTGATCCAAGAAAATCCATCCGGTCGGCTCGGACGGTATCGAGTGTGATGAGGATAACGTTGTTGGACTGCGCCTTCGAGCGAGCTGTTGACTGGGTGCCAGGCTTGGTTTTCTGACTCTGACCTGGGAGTGACGCTTTAGGCTGTTGGGCCGCAGCGACCCAGTACGTTAGAAAAACAAGAACTAAAGCCCGTTGCAGAAGCCGCATAGGATAACAAAATTCTACACGCACGCAATCCATCGTGGCGAATCGTGAAGGAGCAAAAAAAATAGGCCGGCCTTTCGGCCGGCCTTAAAGAACTGACAGCTCCTGCTGTGGCTAGAAATCGAACCGCAGCGCGAGCTGTGTGACTCTCGGATTGGCAACGGTAGCCGTGGAGGCACCGAATGAACCCGACGTAATGTTCCCGACCGGAACCGCGAAATTCGCTCGGTTCAGGAGGTTGAAGAAGTTCGCCTGGAACTGAAGAGCCGTGCGTTCCGTGATCTTGAACTTCTTGGCAAAACTCATGTCAATGTTCTGGAAGTTAGGTCCATACAGAGTATTGCGACCTGTCTGTCCGGTGCCAGGGCCTTCACACCAGAGACCATCGTTGACGCTCGCAGGACATTGAAGGTCGACACCCGGAACAAAGGACTGGTTAATACCACGGAGTCTTCCGAACTTCGTAGTATCGAAATATCCAGCAGCGGGGCTTGCTCCCGTGAGCACACTAGTGATGGACCCCGTACCGTTGTAGGCCAGGCGATCGTTGCTGGTGCCATTCTTGTTCGCGTCGTTGCTGCTGTTCGTGGAGAACAGGGAGAACGGAACGCCGGATTGCAGAGAGACGATAGCCGAAGTTGACCATCCGCTCAGCCATCGATTGCCCTTGAAGATAGGCAGTTCATAGCTGTAGCTGAGGACAAACCGGTGCTTCACGTCGAAGTCGGCTGGCCCGCGATCAAGACCGATGTTGCCGCTATCGGTCGGGTTCAGAGTCTGTCCACGAGGCGTAAACGCATCGCTGATTTCGTCGATGGCCTTCGACCAGGTGTAGTTGGCGTTGAACTGCAAGCCGTTCGAAAAGCGTTTGGTCAAAGTCGTCTGCAAAGCATTGTAGTTAGAGTTGAAACCATTCGTGCGCAGGTTGATGTTGCCGACGGATGGGTTGGGCCGCAGACTGTCGGTTTGCAGACCAGCCGTGCGTCCGGGATAGGTATTCAAGTTGGCGATGCCAACCAACTTACGTCCCCAGGTTCCGACGTAGTTCGTGTCCAAAACCAGGTTCCTTGCAAGCTCGTACTGGAAACCGAAGTTGGTTTGCTCGTAGTACGCCGTCTTCAGATTCTGGTCGATCGCGCGTGGATTCGGCGTATTCAAATTGCTGCCGAACAGCGCCTGGGCGCCAAACGGGACGGTATAGGCACCCGGAAGCGATTGAGCGCTCTGGAAGAAGATGGTGGCTACCGAGAATTTAGGCGGATTGAACCGGAGGTTCTCGAAGATGTTGTTGTACATCCGGTCATACGCAATGCCGAAGCCGCCACGAATTACAAATTTCTGTTTTCCAAAAGCGTCCCAGGCAAAACCAATTCGAGGAGAAAAGTTGTTGAGATCTTTTTTCCAGATCTCACTGTCTTTGATCTGGAACGTTGAGGTTGCAAATCCGGCGTACACCGGGTTGTTAAGCGGAAAGAACTGGTTCTCACTGTCGGTTACGATCGGAGTAGCCTTCGACCCAGTAAAGAGGTTCGAGTCCAGACCCTTTTGGAAGTTGTGCGGGGGCCCAAAGTAGTCCCAGCGTACTCCCAGGTTCAATGTCAGACGCGGCGTAACGCGCCAGTCATCCTGTACGTAAGCCGCGAGTTCGTTGGCCCGGAAACCACGGTAGTAAATGGGACGAGTCGCAGGATTCTTGGTGGGATCAATGGAAGCCTGTGCATAGAACCACGAACCGTAATAGGTATAACCGAAAACCGACTGATCAACATCCCCACCGAACTTACCGTCGGTCAAGATGTCTTCCACACCGTAGGGCAGGAAGAACCCATTGAACTGTGTGAAGAAGCTCGAGCCGTTCCGGGTCCGGTCGTAGCTGGCGCCGATCTTGATATTGTGTTTGCCTTTGGTAACCGAGAGGTCGTCCTTGTACTGAAACTCGTTCTCGGTAAAGAACTGCGGAAGTCCGCTGCTGTTGCCGTAGGCGCCCGCATAAGGGTCAAACGCAGTGACGATCGAAGGCACTCCAGCGGCGCTAGAAGCAGCATCGCCGGGGAAGTTCGCGGTGTGACGGGTATATGCAACCCGGGCCTGGTTCAAGATGGTCGGACTGAACGTGTGCGACCAGGTTATTCCCGCATTCATCGCGCGCGCATGGTTGGGAAGCGGCAATCCAAAAGTGGAGTCACCACCGTTCCATTGCGTAACGGAATCAGCATTGTCATACAGATAGGTGCCGGTAAGACTGTCGTTGGTTCCGAGTTTGTGATCGACTTTCGTTGTGTAGCGAGACTGGTTGAGAGTAAACGCCTGGGGAACATTGATGTTGCCGAAAACATGGACCGGATACTGGATGCCAGCGGTATAAGCTCCGCCTCCGAAGAAGTCCTGCTCGGTAAAGGTGCAATTAGAACTGGAGCCGCAAACCGGCACGCCCTGCGGTGCAAGGTTGGTGCTGTAGATGGGTCCCAGCGTCGACGAATCCGCAAATCCATCCGGGCAGGTTTCGCCCGTAAACTGCATGCAGACGCCGCCCGGATCGCTCTCCATGAACGTCTGGAATTGGCCATTGTTTACGAAATCAATGAAATCCTGCGTCAACACGTGGCCGCTGAGTGGTGAAGCACTGCGGTCCCGACGGAACTCCGTGGTGAAGAAGAAGAACGTCTTGTCCTTGATGATCGGTCCGCCAAAGGAACCGCCAAATTGGTTACGGACCAGTGAGTCCTTGATGCCCGCGGCGTTCGAGAAGAAACTGTTGGCCGCAAGAGCCTGGACGCGGTTGTATTCAAACAACGAACCGTGCCACTGGTTGCTACCGCCCTTGAGTACCGTGTCGGTTACGAATCCGCCGGCCTTGCCATATTCCGCGGAGAAGTTGTGCTCAATTACGCGATATTCTTCGATCGCGTCAGGCGAAATGGTGGTATTCGCTCCACCGGTGTTTGCAGCGATCGATCCGCCGCCGCCGAGACCCTGATCGTTGTTATCGAAGCCTTCCACTAAGTAATTGCCGGTACCGCTGCGCGTGCCGTTGACGGCTGCGCCGCGGTCGGTACCACCATTGTTCGCGTTCAAAGCGACGTTGCCCTGAACTGCGCCGGCCAGCAGCGTGACGAAGCTGTTCTGGTCGCGCGTTTCGAGCGGCATCGATTGCCAGACCCGGCGGTCAATTAGACCGGACAGCGAAGACTCCTGCGTCTGCACTTGCTGCACGCCAGCCTCGACTGTCACCTGCTCGGTGGCCGCTCCTAATTCCATTCTTGCGTCGTTCGTCGTCACGACACCAACCGAGACCACAACGTTCTGAACCTTGACGGACTTGAAGCCTTTTGCCGCAAGTTCCAGAGTGTAGCTTCCGGGCGCGACAGCGGCGAATCGATAGTTTCCGGTTGCGGTTGTCGTTGCGCTCCGGGTGTCGCCGGTGGAAGCGTTGGCTAGCTTAACTTGTGCGCCAGAGATGACGGCGCCCGATGGGTCGGTCACTTGACCGGCAAGTTCACCCTGACCACCTTGGGCCAGAAGGGTTCCCGCGCAAAAGGCGAGAACAAAAAACGCGGTGAAGAATCGAACTAGCATTGAACGAAAGGCAGATTCCATGGGAACGTCTCCTGGAAAAAAATGTTTCAATCGGTTAAGGATTGCTACTTAGGGCCATAGATACGCTGCACGCACTCGTATCCCATCCTAAAGACTTTGCAACCTGCTCTTAACAGCAACTCACATTCCAAAATAGACAGCGTGCAACCACTTCATTATGTGTAGTTTGCAATAACATAACACAGAAAATACAATTTCATGGAGAGTCCAGTATGGCCGCAATATGGAATTTGGTATTAGTCGGCGTGATTCCCCCCTCCGGGCACCACTCTCGGTATAGTTCTTGAACATGCAGGATTTCTGGGGAGACAGTCTCAATCTTTTCAATTCCGCTCGCTTTTTCGAAGCGCATGAAGCACTCGAGGACCTTTGGCGAGAAGCACCTCGCTCTGCGCCCAGGCGACGGCATCTGCAGGGGCTGGTTCAGCTCGCAGTCGCGTTCCATCACCATTCAACCGGAAATCTCGTAGGCGCCAGTTCTGTGCTAGAGCGCGCCCTCAACAATCTAGAAGAAGGAGAGCGGTCTTTTCCGGAACTGGATTTCTCACAGTTACGGCCAGAACTCAATCTCTGGATTCGGTGCATGAACGAAGATCTGCGCAATCCGGAAGCGGCACTCTCCTTCCCTCCGCTTCCTCAGTTGGTGCTTCGCGAGAAGTCGCAGTAGAGCCTCCTGCTAGAATCGGGCACAGTGAAATCCAATTCTCCAGTAACAAGAGTCGCCCACGCATCGGTGCCGCTGCTCGACTTGCGCCGTCAATATGAAGGGCTGCGCGAGGAAATGCTGGCGGCGATCGCCCGGGTATGCGACTCGCAGACTTTCATTCTGGGACCCGAGGTTGAGGCACTGGAGCGCGAGATCGCTGCTCTGGCCGGCGCTGCCGACGCGGTTGGGTGCGCTTCCGGAACAGAGGCACTCTGGTTGGCTCTGGTCGCGGCGGGCGTAAAGCCGGGAGATTTGGTCCTCACTACCGCGTTCAGTTTTTTTGCTTCCGCCAGTTCGATTGTCCGCGCGGGAGCCACTCCGGTCTTTGTGGACGTCGATGCGGCCACGCTGAATCTTGATCCCACACAAGTCGCGCGGCGATTACAAAGTATTGGTGGCAAGCATGTGCGCGCGATCCTGCCGGTCCATCTTTACGGACAGTGCGCCGACATGGATGCCTTCGACAGCCTTGCCAAAGAACATGACGTAGCCATCGTCGAGGACGCAGCCCAGGCCATTGGAGCCGAATGGTCTGGCAAGCCCGCAGGGTCACTGGGCATGACGGCCGCCTTCAGTTTTTATCCCACCAAGAACTTGAGCGCCTACGGCGATGCGGGGATCGTCACCACGACGCATCCTGAAATGGCCGAGCACATGCGACGATTGCGGAATCACGGCAGCCCTCGCCGCTACTATCACGATGAGTTTGGATGGAATGGACGCATCGATGCCATCCAGGCGGCCGTGTTGCGAGTGAAGTTGCCGCACATTGCGGACTGGAACGAGAAACGCCGCCAGCATGCCGCAACCTACGATCGCCTGTTTGAGGAAGCGGGCCTAACCTCGGGACCGGGCTTCACTCCGGTGCGATTGCTGGCACGCCGTCCACAGGCGAAACATGTCTTTCACCAGTATGTAATTCGCGCCCACCGTCGCGACGAGTTGCGTCAATTTCTCGCTGAACAGAAAATTGGCAGCGAGATTTACTACCCATTGCCGCTGCACTTGCAGCCAGTCTTTGCGTATCTGGGATTGAAAGCGGGCGACCTGCCAGTAGCGGAGCAGGCGGCGCAGGAAGTGCTCGCTTTGCCGATGTTCCCGGAACTCACAGAATCGGAGATCCAACTGGTGGTGGCCACGATTGCAGATTTCTATACGGGCGGAGTTGCAGGCGTCTAGTTGGCGGGAGTTCTTTCCACTATTGCTTTTTCTTACCCACTTCTTCTCCGGGCGCGAGCACTCTGCGCACCATCGGCGTATTCAGCTTGTACTTGCGCTCCGTCACATTCCCGCTGTCGTCCTTGACTCGAATTATGAACGTCGGGAGCATTCCTTCTTTCTCAAAATTCTCCTGCGCTACGGTGACGGGCAAACTGCCTGCGAGCCGCTCCCGGTAGGCAGTCTCGTAACGGTGACGTTTCACGTTCCATGTGAAGACGCGAATCTGACTAAAGTCAAAAGGCAGTCCGTCGCGAGGCTCGGTGAGGATAGTCAGATACTGTGCAACCTTCTTGTCGCCATCGCGCACCTCGTCGAGTACGAAATAGGCGACGATGCGCTGGCCTTCAGCGTATTGCGCCACATCCAGGGGCACATCCAGGTCGACCATGCGGGCCAGCACCCATCCCACGCGATCGTGAACGTCACGCACCAGCCACCAGTCTTCTACGACAGGCTGAGCCTCTTTCTTTTCGTCGGATTTCGCGGATGACTTCGTCGGAGGAGCGACCGTGCCAGGCCTTTCTGCAGTACTCCGCCTCAAGAGGAACATCTTCTCTCCCTGGGCGAGTTGATATAGGTGTTCGGTATCGCGTCCCGGTTCGACGTGCAGGTTCGTGCCGCTGTGCGTCGTTCCCTGTCCTTGCACGGGATCGTTCTTGCTGTCCTGCGAGAGCTTTTGTATCTGGTTGTAGACTTTTTCATTTACCAGATAGCGCTGTTCCATCCAGCCCTCGGAGCCACTCGCGCTTCTGACTCTCACAAAACGCCGATCGCGATCCAGCACTTCAACTCGCTCGCCATTCTTCACGAGTCCGGTTTTGTTGAAGACAGCCGCCACTCGATCGCGCAGATTCACCTGCGGAGCCGACACGTAACCGATTTCCAGCACACGGCCGCGGCCACGCCGACAACCTTCAAACGAGATCGTTGCCAGGAACACGAGGACTAGAGCAAGCGAGACAAGCAGTGGTTGGCGGGATTGGGGCACGGCGTTCCGTCATCACTATAGCGCGGCCGAGGCTGTCACACGTTGACTGGAAATGCACCACGGTGGGCCTGTGTTCGATAGGCAGCCCAAGAGAATGGCCTTAATCCTCGTCAATCGACTACCGCTTGACCATCTTCACATGACGCAATACCCGGCCGGGATGGGCCCCCGTCACTTTGCCGCCGTCTACCACCCATTCGCCGGCCACCATCACATCGGGGATCCCTTTCGGTGCGGCTTCAGGCTGCTGGATCGTAGATTCATCGATTACCGTCTCTGGATCAAACACGACGAGATCCGCAACGTACCCGGGTGCAATGCGGCCTCGATCCTTCAATCCCAATTGTGCTGCCGGCATCATGGTCATCTTGTGGATCGCTGTCTCCAAGGGAAGCACGTGCTGCTCGCGGACGTAGCGTCCCAACACTCGGGGAAACGCTCCAGCCCCACGCGGATGCGCGCCATGGAGGGCTCCGTCACTGCTGAACATCACGCGCGGATGCGCGATGAACCAGCGCACATCGTCTTCCGTCATGGATGTACCAATGACTTCTTCCTGCTCTCCACCTTCCTTTGCGGAGCTGGTGGCCTTGATCATGCGCATGTACGCTTCGACCGGGGTCACGCCCCAAAGCGCCGCGATCTGGGCCAGCGTCTTCCCCGCCACGGTCGGATCCGGAACATACTTCGGGATCATCAGATTTGCTGCACCACCGTTGTCGGCAATTCCCTTCGCCACTCTTTCCGGATTGTAAAAATCGCGGTCGGTCACGAGCACTCGCAGCGTGGAATGCCAGTACGTGTACGGATAGACATCGGCCTTAAGGTCGACGCCTTGTTTTTTTGCATTCGCAAACACGCCGGGCATGCGCGTTGCCGCCATGTGCCAAACCTGCGGGCTCGCGAGTTTGATGTGCGTGATCTCAACCGGAACCCTGCCCTCACGGCCGATCCGCGTGATCTCCTTGAAGGAGTCGAAAACGAAGTTCCCTTCGTCGCGAACGTGACTGATGTAGAAGCCGCCTTTGTACGCCGCAACTCTCGACAACTCGATTACTTCTTCGGTGGTGGCGAAGTGTCCTTCTTCATATTCCAATCCACTGGAGAGACCGAACGCGCCCGCTTGCAACTCCTTTGCGAGCAAGTCTCTCATTTTCTTGATCTCTTCCGGCGACGACGGACGAAACAAATCCTTGCCCATCACCTGGGCGCGAATCGTCGCGTGTCCCACCATGCTCGCGAAATTGATCGCCGCGGGAGTCTTTTCGAGATGCGCAAAGAAATCAGCGAGTGGAAAATTCGACTCTCCATCCTGCCCGACAAATACGGTCGTAACGCCCTGGCGCGTCACGCTGGCGGCATTGAGATCGTCAAAAATTCCACCGTCATGGTGACTGTGCATGTCGATGAAGCCAGGAGCCAGCGCCAATCCATGCTCGTCGCGGACGACCTCACCCTTTTGGGGCGACAACTTCTTTCCAATCGCAGCAATGTGGTCGCCCTTGATCCGGACGTCCGCTCGTACGGGCTTCTTTCCGCTCCCGTCGTAGAGCAGAACGTTCTTGATGAGAACGTCGGAGGCAAAACACGAAGCGGTACACGCAACTACCACACAGGCAACCAGCTGCAGGGATTTCATTCGCATGAGAAATGCCAACCTTCTCCAAAGGAGTATGAACGCAGAGTATAGCGCGGGGGCAAAACGACCGTAGGCAAGAAGTCAGCTTCCAGTTTTGTGGCGGTTTACCTCTGCAATCTGACCTTTAACCTCTGACCTTGCACTCAATCTCCGAAACTGATTCCGACGGCGCGCGCGGCTTGCACGATTTCGCCTTTTGGATCGACGGTCTTAAGACGTCCCACCGCATCCACGATGTTTACGGCGCGAATGCATTCCTGCTGCAGGCAAACCATTTTCCCGAAGCCACCCGTAGCAATTAAGTCGACAGCTGCGACGCCGAAGCGAGTCGCGAGGATTCGGTCGTAAGGCGAAGGCGATCCTCCGCGCTGAATATATCCCAGCACGCTGACGCGGACTTCCTTATGCGACAAGAGGGCAATCGCATCGCCAACCAGGTTGCCGACTCCCATCGTGCGCGACGACAGATGCTTCATCTCCGCCGGCAAATGAACTCCTTCTGCAACCACCACAATGGTGAAGCGCTTTCCGTAACGCTCACGGAGCGCCAGGTGCTCGCAGATTTTTTCCAGGGTGAACGGAATTTCGGGAATCAGAATGATGTGTGCGCCGCCAGCGACACCGGCTTCGAGCGCGATCCAGCCCGCATCGCGTCCCATCACTTCGATGAGCATCACGCGATGATGCGATTCCGCGGTGGTGTGAATCTTGTCGACGGCATCCGTGGCCGTATGCAGCGCGGTATCGAATCCGAAGGTGACCTCAGTGGCGCAGAGATCGTTGTCGATCGTCTTGGGCACACCGACAATCTTCAATCCCTCGAGATGCAGCTCCTGTGCGATCTTCATCGAGCCATCGCCGCCAATCGAAATGATCGCGTCGATGCCCAGCTTGCGCGAGTTCGCAATGACTTGCTGGGAGATGTCGCGCTGCACTTCTTGCCCGTTCTCCATTGCTTTGTACTGGAACGGACTGCTTCGATTGGTCGTGCCCAGGATGGTCCCACCCCGCGGCAAGATTCCGCTGACGTGTTTCAGCGTGAGCTCAAACGATCGCTCCGGCCAGATCAGGCCGTCAAAACCGTCGGGAATTCCGATGACTTTCCATTTGTATTTCAGGATGGCAGCTTTCACCGCCGCGCGAATGACAGCATTGAGGCCGGGAGCATCTCCACCCCCGGTGCAGATACCGATACACCGAATGTCGGACATGGCTAGAGATGATGATAATCCCTCCATTGTTGGAGGTCACCTTGAATGGACGTAGCAAAACTAACCAAACGTAACTTCCCCGGCGATCTCCAACCCGCGACCACACACGTTATTGGCCGAGGCTATCTTCCGGTCACGGGCCCGGCGTCACGTCGATGTTCGCAGTAACGGGGGTGAGTTTGGGATACGTAACGGTTAAGACGTAACTGCCCGTCGTCGTATTCTGGTCAATCGTGCAGACTGCCGGAGAGGAAGTAGCATCGCAGTTAATCGCGCCCGCCGTCGGGGTCGGTGTGACCAGCCACGTAGCCACAGTGGTAACGTCGACCGGTTGGCTGTTGGAAGTACCCTTGGCGTAGTAGTCCTGACTTCCGCCAACCGTGGTTTTGACGCTCCACGTCGCAGCGGGGCACGTTCCAGTATTGAATGTACCCGTGCAGACTGTAAGACCGCTAATGTCGCCAAGAAATGCGGTGGCTGTCGCGGTTGCGTTCAGACCCTGAGCATCGGCTGTCAGCTGTGTCGTTCCAACAGCGTCGCCGCTCATTACGCTCGTACTGGGGTCAATCGTCACGATCCCTGTGGGCACGGTAGACCAGTTGACTCCACTCTTCACTTGCTTGCGAGTTCCATCGTCATAGGTGCCGAACACCGACAACTGCTGTGTCTTACCGACTTCCACCTGCGGCGAAGTGGGAGAAATAGTAATGCCTGTCAGTGTCGGGTCCACGAAGAACCCTTTACAGCTGGCGCCAATAGCCAGAGCTACAAGCACAACAAAAGCAAGCGTAAGCGGCAGTTTGCGCCCGGTAAACATAAGTCGTCGCCTCAGATAGCGTGATTTTAGCAGAACCCGCGGCCCTTGCCCGGTTGCCAGTAGTGCATTTTTGGAGTCATGCCACAACACGGACACTGCAGGCCTCCTGCTTTGACAGGGAACGGCTACCTCGGGCGAACTTGCAGACGTTCTTTGCCCAAAAATAATCGTAGAGACGGGGCTTGCCCCGTCTCCGCCAGCGGCATCTAGGAAGCAGGCATAGGAGACGCGGCAAGCCGCGTCTCTACGATTATTATGTTTGAAGTTTCTTGGAAAATTAGGTCGACCGCTTTTTCCCGGCATTGGCGATGCGCTCGTCGATCGGCTTCCGTCCGGCGAATCCGGAGTTGGTTTCGTGCCAGAACCCGATCTTCTCTTCGCCCAGTTTCCAGCAGAGCAAGATGATCTCTCCCTCCACTTTGCATGGGAAGTCGAGAAGTCCGATATCGAGGTCCTTCACCTGCACGCCGGTGGCGTCGATTTCCGAGACGGCGTCCTTAATTCGCTGGATCGCCTTCTCCCGCGACGCCTTGCGCGCCGCAAGATGAACCACGTTCACCAGAGTGCCACCATTCAAGAAAATCCGGTGCACAGTTTCCTGCACTTCCGCGTCAACTTCTTCGATCAGCTTCTTGCCCTGAATGGCTTGCCGCAAAAGGGACTCCAGCACGGGCAGCAGCATCTGGGCTTCGTCGAGATTGAAGGTTCGGTCAGACATCCGGATCACTTCATTGTATTGCATCGCGCGGAAGGCGTCGTTGGTCGCTCGTCGTTCGTCGTTCGCACTGCTCGTGATGAAGCCTCGCCTGACCCTTGCGTGATATGTTCGGAATTCAGCATGGACACAATCACGCCGACTCCGTCTGAATCAACGCCCCGCAACATTTATGCGTTCGGACTGACTTCGCTGCTGAACGATACGGCGAGCGAGATGGCCTACTGGGTTTTGCCTGCATTCCTCGCCTCGATCGGCGCCGGACCAGCGCAACTGGGCATCATCGAAGGCATCGCTGAGAGTGTCGCATCCATCGCAAAGCTTTTTTCTGGATACCTAGCGGATCGCCTGCCGCGCCGGAAGCCTCTGGTCGTTGGCGGATACGTGGTTGCAAACGCCGTAAAACCGCTGCTTGCCCTGGTTTCTTCGTGGTCGCAAGTCCTCGGAATTCGCTTCGCCGACCGGTTTGCAAAAGGGATTCGTGGCACCGCACGCGACGTGATGGTTGCTGAGTCGGTAGACTCCTCGCGCATCGGCGCGGCCTATGGGTTGATCCAGGCCCTGGACTCAGCCGGAGCGATCTTCGGCCCGCTCGCCGCCCTTGCCCTGATCGGAACCTTCGGCATGCGTGGCGTCTTTTGGGCCGCTGCGATTCCCGGAGGTCTGGCCATTCTGGTGGCCATCTTCGGAATTCGCGAAACTCACCACCGCGAGTCCAAGTCTCAGACGGAGATTCTTTCTTCGGTCGATGACAAACACAGCGACGCTGCCGCTCGCACTGCGAAGATTTCCACACAGGCGGCCGCGCTATCCACGCCTCGCCTTCCCACACCTTTCTATTACGTGCTTTTGGTCGTCACGCTATTTTCCATGGGAAATTCCAGCGACATGTTTCTCATCTTGCGGGCGGGGAGTATCGGGATTCCGGTATCGCAGGCACCTTTGCTGGGATTGGTCTTCAACATCACCTACACACTGCTTTCCTGGCCGGCGGGAAAATTTAGTGACCGTTTCTCCCGCTCCACCATTGCCGCGGCGGGATATTTCGTGTTCGCGATCGTGTATCTGGTCTTCGCGCTCGCGCCTTCCCAATTGGCAATCTGGACGTCGATGGCTTTCTATGGCCTTTTCTATGCGCTGACGAATCCGGTGCTCAAAGCACTCGTGGTGGAAACGGTTGCGCCCGAAGTCCGCGGCCGGGCGCTGGGCATCTATTACTTCCTGACCAGCGTTACCACCCTTTTCGCCAGCGTGATCACAGGAGAACTGTGGAAGGTGTACGGCGCGCGCGTTCCCTTCTATCTGTCAGCAGGAATCGCCGCCGTCTCTGCGTTGCTTCTGCTCGCGCGTCCAAAGCGAAAAACCGGAACCGCAAGAGCGCGGTAATTAGGAAGTCGGCTGCACCGGGCCATTCAGCCCGGCGCGCTTTAGCAAGTCCTGAAAGCGACTGTCGGCGCGCAACCGTTCGAAACATGGATCGACCTTCAGGTAGCGTACATACGGATCTCGGGCCGTAAGCGCTTTCTCCAGAAGGTTCAGGGTGACCTGATCTTTTCCCAGCCCGCTGTAAACCAGCGCTACGGCAAGCGGGCTTACATCGGGTATCGCTTTCAGTTCCCTGATGGTTTTCTCCGCTTCCTGGGTCCGTCCACTTACAGCATAGGCGTAGCCGAGAAATCCGATCGCGTACTTGTTGCCGTTGTTGGCGGCAATCTGGCGGCGAAATTCTTCAATGCCTTCTTCATGAAGGCCCTTTTCGCGGTATGCGATGGCGAGCACGTAGTGTGCGTCGGCAAAGTTGGGATCGAGCTGAATGGCCCGCCGGCACTCGAGAATAGCCATTTCAAACTGCCTCGCAAACACGTATGCAGCGGCAAGGTTCACGACCACCGGCGCAGAAAGTGGATCGACTTCAACTGCGCGTTTGGCTTCTTCGATGGCCTCCTGATGGCGCCCCATGCGAGAAAGGAAGTGAGAGTACCAATGGCGTGCTTGCCCGTAGCTGGGATTCAGATCGATCGCCTTCTTGTATTCCGTCTCGGCGCCGGCCCAATCCCAATCGTAGTCTTCGCGAATGGAGGCCATGGCGGTGTGCGCCTCGGCCAGATTCGGATTCAATTCGAGCGCTCGCTGTGACGCCGCCCGCGCTTTGTTCAATGTCTCGGTCGCGGGATACAGTCCGGAGTAGGGCAACAGATTGTATCCCTGTGCAATTCCAGCCCACGCGAGCGCGTAGTGCGGGTCTTTCACGAGCGCCTGTTCGAACAGTTGAATCGCGCGCAGCGTGTTCCCTTCGTTGAGCTTTGACAGGTTGTAGTTGCCTTCCAGATAGAGGCGGAAGGCTTCTGAGTCACGCGTATCGGCAGGCAGAGCTTGTTCACTGGGAGGGATTCGCAACCGCATGTGTTGCACGGTTTGCGACGCAATTTCATCCTCGATGCCCGCGAGTTGCGACGTCTTGCGGTCATAGCGTTCGCCCCAGATTGTATGGTTGTCGGTTGCGTCGACCAGTTCAATGCCGATGTGAATCGTATCTCCATCGGGCCGCAAGCGGCCGACCAGTACCGCTCCCACTCCTAACTCCTGCCCCACGACGCTGGCGTCTACGTGCTGGCTCTTGTAACGGAAGCTGGAATTCCTCGACATCACGCGCAGTTCGGTGAACCGGGACAAGGCGTGAATTACGGATTCGCCCAGGCCATCGCTTAGATACTCCGAGTCGGACCGGTCGCCAATGTTCTCAAAAGGCAGCACGGCGACGGAATAGTTGCCAACCGCTCCCGGCCCGCGAAAGAGCGAAGGAATCATCGCCACTGCGAGCAGTGGGATCGCCAGAACCGCAACAACGTATTTCTTGCGTGTCCCAAGCCAGCTGACCGCCCAGTGAAATTGCCGGCTCGTGGTGGACGAAACCTCTGCTTGATCAGCAGCCGCGGGGCTACTCTCCCGAGAAAGTTCCAACGCCGACTCGTCAGTATTGATACTTTGCACGGGCGCTATAAATCGGTAGCCACGCCGTGAAAGGGTCTCGACAAAACGAGGACTCTCAGCCGAATCTCCCAGCGCATCGCGCAATTTGTTGATGGCCTTGTTCAGGCTGTGATCGAAGTCGACGAAGACGTCGCTGTCCCAGAGATGAGACTGCAGTTGCTCGCGCGTCACGATTTCGCCAGGACGCTCCAGCAGGAGCATCAGCAGCCGCAGGGGTTGACCCTGGAGCTTGATTCGCAGGCCCTGTTTTCGAAGTTCCTGGCGCTGCAGGTCCACTTCGAAGACACCAAAACGCCATTTCTTTCCGGAACCAGAACTCGTCATCGTTGGGTTGCAAGGGGGGAGTATCGCGGCTTGAGCGGCCCATCCAGTCTCGGACGACCTCTCAAGTTGCTGGGGACAATACATCCTAACCTACTAGATGTCAACACCTTGGCAGGGGAGAGTTATTTACCCTGCGGGGTATTGATCACGCCTTCGCGCTCCGGTAAGACTCCGCAATCGCTTCGCCCGCGTGGGGACAACTGACGGTCGGAGTTTTTCACTCACAGGAGAAATCATGCCACGAAGTCAAGTTCGAGGGTTGACGTTCGCCCTTCTGATCGTCACGTTGTTTCTAGGCGGCTGCAGCAACGATCCAAGCGCTCCCGCCGCGGTTTCAGTCTCCGTGACTCCAACTACCGTCTCGGTACAAACCGGACTGACCCAGCAATTCACGGCAACCGTAACCAACACCTCGAATACCGCCGTCACCTGGCAGGTCAACGGTGTAACCGGAGGAGACGCCACCAACGGGACGGTCTCAGCTTCCGGACTCTATGCTGCGCCCGCGACTGCGCCCTCTCCCGCAACAGTCACGGTGACCGCGGTTTCGCAGGCTGACAACACGAAGTCAGCATCGTCTACGGTAACGGTAATCAATCCGCCGCCAGTGAGTGTGGTGGTAGCTCCGCAGACCGCGAGCGTTGTCGTGGGGGCCACGCAGCAATTCACCGCCACTGTCACCAACGCGAGCGACACCAGCGTGACCTGGCAGGTGAACGGCGTTACCGGGGGAGACGCCACGCACGGCACGGTTTCTGGAACCGGACTTTACACGGCGCCAGTCGGCGTTCCGAGTCCTGCCGACGTAACGGTGACTGCGGTATCGGTCGCCGACCCAACCAAGTCCGACAGCGCGACCGTGACCGTGACCTCGGCTCCTGTGATTACGGTGACCATTGCGCCCAAGACTGCCAGCGTCGCGGTCACCGCAACGAAGCAGTTCACTGCGACCGTCACCGGAACCGCCAACACGGCAGTCACCTGGGACGTCAACGGAACTGCCGGCGGTGACGCAACTCACGGCACGATTTCAAACACCGGACTGTACACAGCCCCCGCCGCAGTTCCGAGTCCCGCAACCGTGAGCGTAACGGCCACTTCTGTTGCCGACAACACCAAGTCCGATACGGCGACTGTCACGATCACAAGCGCGCCGCCCGCCAACCGGTTCGTGTATGTAGGCAGTTTCCCCGACAGCACCATCAAGATCTTCTCCGTGAATGACACAACCGGCCTTCTGACCGCGGCTGGAGGTATCTCCACCGGCGCGAACACGAACCCCGGCTTCCTTGCGATGCATCCTGGCGGAAAGTTTCTGTACAGCTTGAATCGCGGCGCAGCCAACATCGGCATCTACAGTGTGAACGCGACGACGGGTGCTCTGACAGCCGCGGGAACGGCGGCCGCAGATACCGATCCGTTCTACATGGTCTTCTCGCCGGACGGGAACTTTGCCTACGTCACTTGCGACACGGCGTCGATGCTGTTCGCATTCTCGGTCAACACGACGACCGGCGCACTGACGCAGGTCTCCGGATCACCCTATGCGATGGGCGGAGGACGCGTCCGCGGACTCGCCGTCACACCCAACAATAAGTATCTCTACGTGACCGATCGCGACGCGGATAACATCCAGGCGTTCGTGATCGCGTCCGGAGTGCTTAGCCCGGTTGCCGGATCGCCCTTCCCCGCCGGCACCGCAGTTGGGACCGCGGTTGCCGATAGCCAGAGCAAGTATCTCTACGTCGGCAACCGCGACGACAATAACGTAGGCGGCTATAGCATCAACAACTCCACCGGCGCCCTTACTGCCATCAACACGTATCCCTCAGGGGGAACACAGACTTCGGTCTGGACATTTGATCCTTCTGGAACTCACCTGTACGGCGGCAACGCCGTCAGCAACGATGTCCTGGCATTCACGATCAATGCGAATGGCACACTGACTGCGGTCGCCGGAA
This sequence comes from Acidobacteriota bacterium, assembly GCA_016196065.1. Taxonomy (NCBI): domain Bacteria; kingdom Pseudomonadati; phylum Acidobacteriota; species Acidobacteriota bacterium. The sequence continues at coordinate 261,460 of JACPYL010000025.1, forward strand.
TGCCTTTCACGACGAACACCGAACCCGGCGGAGGCGGACTCCATCCCAACGGAAAGTTTGCCTACGTCGTCAACCAGGTTTCGGAGATCTCAGTGACTCCTGGAGCGATCACCATCTACTCGGTGGACTCGACGACCGGAGTGCTGACTCAGATCAGCAGCATGGCGAGCGGATCAAACAATTCGGCGGGATTCGCCATCACACCATAACCCTCCCCGCTTTGTAGCGAACAGACTGGGCCTTGCTTACCCAAAAGCAGGGCCCGGTCCTTTATTTTGCCTCGATCTCTCAACGAAACGCAAGACTCACGCATCGATACTCTTTTTCTACTATTGTCCTCCGACTCGCCGTTCCCAATAATCAACCAACTTTCGTGGGGAAGTCTGCGCTTGCCGCGGACGACCGTATTCCATCTAGACGTGCAGCGACGCGCCACAGCGCCAAGGGAAACAAAACTAATGACCCGTCTCAAGATTGAGCTCTATCTATCCATCGCGATTCTTCTGGTTGGCAGCGCTTTGGCCCAGCAGATCACAGGCAGCATTCGAGGAACGGCAAACGACCCCAGTGGCGCCATCGTTCGCGATGCGATCGTGACGGCCACGCAGGTCGAAACGTCGCGGACACGCACCGCTGTCACGGATCATGACGGCAACTACGTCATCCTGGAACTGCCCGTGGGCCACTACCGAATTGAAGTCGCAGCCAAGGGCTTCCAGAAATATGTTCAAGAGGGGATCTCGCTGAGTGTCAACGAGACTCTGTCAGTGCCTGTTCGTCTCGCCGTGGGGTCGGAGACGGAAAAAGTCGTCGTCACGGCGGATGCGCAATTGATCCAGCAGACGGTCACGAGCCTGGGGAAGACGGTATTGCAGCAGGAACTCCTGGACCTGCCCTTGAATGGACGCGACTTCTCAACACTCGGACTACTCCAACCCGGAGTCGTGCCACTGACACCCGGACTTCGCGAAGCGGGCGGGATATTGCGTGGCAAGCAAGGCTATGCGGTGAACGGCCAGCGGCCGGAGTCCAACAACTTCCTCATTGATGGCGCCAGCAACTTCAACGGTGTGGATGCTGGCTTCGTACTGCAGCCGCCCGTCGATGCGATCGCCGAATTTCGCATTCTGACACACAGCGCAAACGCCGAGTTCGGCCACAGCACTGGCTCGACCACGAATATCATCACCAAATCAGGATCCAATCGCTTTCACGGCGCACTCTGGGAGTTCCTGCGCAACGACGCTTTTGATGCCACCAACTTCTTTGCTACATCCGCTGAACCTCTGAAGCAGAACCAGTTCGGTGCGAGTATCGGTGGACCGATCCGCAAGGACAAAACCTTCTTCTACGGATACTACGAGGGGTTCCGCAATCGACAGGGAGTAACCCAGGGATCCACCGTGCCGTCACTGGCGGAGAGGCAGGGCGACTTTTCCCAGCTGTGTCCGGAGGACGTCGGGTTTGATCCTGAAAGCGGGATTTGCCGGAACTTTAATCCGGAGCAGGGCGATCTTGGAGGACAGCTGGTCAACCTCTTCAGTTTCACGCCTTATCCGTTCAACCAGTTCACCGACTACAACCCGGATTCTCAGTTCCTACAGAACCTCCTGGGCCTTTTCCCGGAGCCGAACAGTGGAACGAACACCGACAACTTCACGGTGACGCGCCGTGATGACAGCAACCAGTTCGGAATCCGCGTCGACCATTACCTCAGCCCCAAGGACACGTTAAACTTCCGCTACTCGTTCAATGACGGAACCGCTTTCGATCCGCTCTCTCCATCGGGAGCGAGCGTACCTGGATTTCCAATCGGCGAAACATTCCGCGCCCAAAACTTCGTGACCACGGAGACGCACACCTTCTCACCGTCGATGATTGGCGTTTTCCGCTTCTCCTTCCTGCGCAACAAATTTCTCCACGGGGAGAGGACCAACCACACGACGCCGGGCGATCTGGGCTTCGGATACGATCCCAGCCTGGAGGCCGCCGTGGGACCGCCCTTCATCCAGGTAAATGGCTATACCACGGTTGGCGATCCGATTACGGGCCCGCGAAACACCTATCAGAATACGTTCGACTACTCGGGCGCACTCACGTGGATTCGCGGCCGCCATGAGATCAAATTCGGTGGGGGGTACCAGCGGGCACAGATCAATGTTCTGCAAGGTATCGCCACCAACGGATTCTTTGTTGTCGCTGGCTTCCCTATTTCTGATCCCTTTGCGAGCCTGCTCTTTCAGCAGCCCGTCTTCTTTCTGCAGGGACGCGGCGACTTCGGGCGCGGCATCCGTGGCAATGCCTTCAACTTCTACGGTCAGGATACGTTTCGCCTCTCCTCGCGCCTGACACTGAATCTCGGAGTCCGTTACGAAGTACCTTCCCCCTACACCGAAATTCACAATCGACAAAGCCTCTGGGTGCCGGATGCGCAATCGAAGGTCTTCCCGAATGCTCCTGCCGGTCTGCTCTATCCGGGTGACCCGGGAGTGCCCGCCGGGTTGATTCCAACATTCAGAAAGGGATTTGCTCCGCGCGTTGGCTTTGCCTGGGATCCAACAGGGGCTTCCAAGTGGCTGGTGACGTCGTCGTATGGAATCTTCTACGAGCCCTACTACACGGGCCAAGGCGGTCCCCTACAGGCGCCGATCAGCGCACCTCCCTACCTGCAAACGGCTCAGATCAACCTTCCAAACTTCCAAAATCCATTTGCCCCAGACGGCCCGCCGCCGCCGGGAACGTTTGTCACTCCGATGACGAACCTGACTTTGGCGCGCAACCTGCCTTTGCCGTACGCGCAGGATTGGGACTTGAACATTCAGCGCTCATTCGGCAACGACTTTCTTGTGGAAGTTGGATACGTCGGAACCAAGGGCACGAAACTACCGCGCTTTGTGGAAGGCAATCCGGCTGTATTCATTCCCGGCGAGTCTTCTCCCAACAACGTCGACCAGCGCCGCCTCCATTCGGGTTGCGGACTTGAGGATCCAGAGAGCGACTGTGTCTACGCTTCCACCGGGTTGATCACCGGCAATACGAATTCTTCTTACAACGCACTGCAAGCGAGCGCCCGCAAGCGTTTCAGCCACGGCGTGTCGTTCCTGGCTTCGTATACGTATTCGAAGTCAATCGACTACGCTTCGTCATTCAACATGACAGGATCAGCCTCGAAGCCAGTGGCGGGCGAGAACGATCTGGCGCAGGATCCCTTCAACCTCGCCGCAGAGCGCGGCCGGTCCTTGTTCGATTCCCGGCACCGTTTCGTACTGAGCTACGAATGGAGCCTGCCGTTCTGGCAGAAGTCCCATAATTGGTATCAGTACGCATTCGGCGCGTGGCAGGTCAATGGCATCTTCACCGCTATGTCGGGAACGCCTTTCACGGTGTTCGACTCCAACGACTACTCTCTACAGGGCGGGGCACCAGAAATTACCGGCTTCACCGCCAACCGGCCGAACCTGGTGGGCAATCCGAACGCAGGACCGAAGACGACAACGGAGTGGTTCAACATCGACGCCTTCGCGAAGGTAACCGATCCCGGAACCTTCGGGACCGCAGGCCGCAACATCGTGCAGGGCCCACGCTACACCAATTGGGACTTCTCCGCGTTCAAGAACTTCAAGATCAAGGAGTCGAAGGAATTTCAATTCCGGGCGGAGTTCTTCAACGTTCTAAACCATCCAAATTTCCGGATTCCCGACAGCGATATCAGTTCGCCGACATTCGGAAACATTCAGGCAGCACAGAGCCAGCGAGTGATTCAACTGGCGCTTAAGTTTCTTTATTAACCGGCGCAGGCGCTCGCTTACGGAGGGCAAGATAGGCGAGCGCCAGCGCTGCGAGTCCAGCCGTACTATCGAGAAGAATGTCCCACGGCGTGCCGGTTCTCGACGGAATGTAGCTCTGGTGCCACTCGTCCATCGTCGCGACAAATGCCGTCCCCAGCCACGCAAACACAGGAAGCAATCGCATCCGCTCCGGGCGATTTGCAAAAGTCATCCAAAGGCCACGCAGCAGCAGAAGTCCCAGCATAGCGTAGCCGACCACATGCCCTGTCTTGCGCAGGTAGTGGTGCCAGTAATCGAACTCGTAAGGATTGATAAAACCAAAAATGCGCGTCAGCAGGTCATACAGCATGCTGCCGGTATTCTGCGAGGACAGGTAGTCCGTGGATTCGAACGTGATGAGGCCGATCCATACGATAGCAGGCCACCACGCTCGGGCTAGATTGGGACGGGCACTTGGCAAGTTCAGGCTCTTCCCTATTCCAGCGCGTAATTCGGAGCTTCGCGAGTAATGATGACGTCGTGAACGTGGCTTTCGCGCAGGCCCGCCGAACTGATGCGCACGAAGCGCGCTTTCTGTTGTAGATCCGGAATCCCGGGACAGCCGCAATATCCCATGCCCGATTTCAGGCCGCCCACCATCTGCGTGACAATCATCGCCACCGATCCGCGATACGGTACACGTCCTTCGATGCCTTCCGGCACCAACTTCGAGAGCCGGTTCGACTCTTCACCAATCGCGGGCATCGGAATAGAGGAGTCGCCATCGGAGTTTTGGAAATAGCGCTCGCTTGAACCCGCCGCCATCGCGCCTAACGATCCCATGCCGCGGTAGGACTTAAATGTGCGGCCTTGATACAGAATCAGTTCGCCCGGACTCTCGTCCGTTCCGGCAAACATGGAACCAATCATCACCGCAGACGCACCAGCGGCCAGCGCTTTCGTGATGTCGCCGGAATACTTGATCCCGCCATCGGCAATGATCGGAACATTCGTATCGCGCGCCGCCCGCGCCGCCTCGGCGATCGCCGTAATCTGCGGCACGCCCACGCCGGTGACTACTCGGGTCGTGCAGATCGAACCCGGACCAATGCCGACCTTGATGCCATCCACGCCCGCGCGAATCAGTTCGCAAGCGCCGTCGAAGGTTGCGACGTTGCCGGCAATCAGGTCCACTTCCGGCAGGAGCGCCTTAATCTTCTTCACAGCCTCGACAACCAGCATCGAGTGTCCATGTGCGCTGTCGATGGCGAGAACGTCCACCTTCGCATTGACCAATTCTCGCGCGCGATCCATGAAATCGCCGGTCGCGCCGATCGCTCCCCCAACTCGTAAGCGCCCGTGACTGTCCTTGGCCGCGCCGGGATACTTCAATTTCTTCTGAATGTCCTTAACTGTGATCAGACCCTTCAGGTTGTACTTGTCGTCGACCACCAGCAACTTCTCGACGCGATGCTCATGCAGAATCTCTTCGGCCTGCTCGAGCGTCGTTCCCACCGGCACAGTGATCAGGTTTTCCTTGGTCATCACCTTGCTGATGGGAATATCGAAGCGCGATTCGAAACGCAGATCGCGATTCGTCAGGATGCCGACCAGTTTTCCGCCTTTTTGGGTGATCGGGACGCCCGAAATCTTATATTTCTTCATCACGTCGAGTGCGTCAGAAACCTTGGCATCAGGTGACATGGTGACGGGATCCACGATCATCCCGCTCTCGGAGCGTTTGACCTTGTCGACTTCATTGGCCTGTTGCTCGATGGTCAGGTTGCGATGAATGATGCCCAGTCCGCCCTGTTGCGCCATGGCAATTGCCATATGCGATTCCGTGACCGTGTCCATGGCAGCGCTGACGATGGGAATGTTCAGGCGAATGTTGCGGGAAATCTGAGTCTGCGTATTGGTTTGAGACGGCACAACTTCGGAGCGAGCCGGTAACAGCAATACGTCGTCGAAAGTAAGAGCCTCGGGAACCGGAAAATGGATCATAAGAATGTTGGGGTGTTTTCTATTGTAGGGAGCCGAAACGGATCAGGCAAATGGGATGTTCCACATATCGTCGGTGGCGAGTCGCAGCGGTGATGGTCGGGAATGCCATCCTTAACAAAAAAGCTGATGTGCCTTGATTGCCAAATTGCATAAAACAAGATAAATTCCCCTATTCCCCTATGTTCCGCCCTACCGTGGAGGTTTCATGTCGCGCATCCGGCAGTTACGCTACTTCCTCGCCCTGCTCTTAGTTTTCGATCTATCTGCAGGGCCAACGCTGTTGTGCGCGCAAGAGGCGCCTGCGGATATTCCCCCGATTACGATCCGCACGAATTCGCGGCTCGTCATGGTCGACGTCGTAGTCACCGATAAGAAGGGCCAGCCGGTCACGGGACTCAAAGCAGAAGACTTCACCGCAGAAGAAAACGGCAAGAAGCAGAAGATTTCTGTTTTTGTTCCACCCGGCGCCGCCAGCAGGACCGCGAGCACGCCTCCGCCACCAGGAGTTTTTTCGAACCACCCGGAAAATGTGAGCCCGGCAGGCATACCCACGGTATTGCTTCTGGATGCTAATTCGCAGTTCAAGGATCAGGCGTACGCCCGTTCGCAGATGTTGAAATATGTGCTGGAACAGGGGCAGTCCGGCCGGCCGATGGCGGTCATCACTTTGACCGACCGTTTACGCGTTCTGCAGCAGTTCACCAGTGACCCGCAAATTCTGCTGCAGGCTATTAAGAATCTGCGGCCAGAGCAACCGATTCTGCAACCCGGTATCGCTTTGCCTGCGTCGGCGGCTGCGGCAGGAGGCGGAGGCGGCCCAGGCGGGACCATGGCCGCGTTGATTGCCAACGCCCAAGCGGCGATTGCGGGCTTCGCGAACCTACAAGTCGGCTATGTCCTGGAACGGCGTACCGTCATCACCGTTGACGCAATGCGGAGTCTGGCTCGCATGCTGGGAGGCTTGCCGGGCCGTAAGAATGTAGTGTGGCTCACCGCTGACTTTCCCTTCGACTTGCACCCGGAAGACCGCAATATGACCGACGAAGAATTGATGGCGAGCCTTCCCGGCCAGGGACGCGAGAGATCTGTGGACGTCAACGCTTCCGGCTCACAAGCAGCTCAGGCGCGGGAATTGCATGGCCAGGAAATCCGTGATGCCGAATGGCAGCTCGCGAGTGCAGGAATCGCCATTTATCCGGTCGACATCCGTGGCATCATGACGAGCGGCATAGACGTTGCCAACACAGGAACGATGCAGGAGATTGCTTCCGAAACCGGCGGCAAAGCCTATACCAACCAAAACGATATCAAGTTGGGCATCGCATTGGCAGCGAGTGACGAAAAGGCGTCCTATTCGATTGGATACTACCCTGATAACAAGAAATGGGACGGAAAGTATCGCAATATCAAAGTGAAGGTGGCGCAAGGCGATATCCAGTTGCGTCACCGCAAAGGTTATTTCGCTGTCGATCCCACTCAAGCCAAGAACCACAACTTTGAACAGGACGTTTCCGCCGCTCTCGACGTTAATGCTCCTGCCACTCAGATAACATTCATGGCCCAATCCAAACCCACCGACCCAGGCAAGATGCGCGTGGTCTTCCTGATCGATGCACACACTCTGACCGCAGAGGACTCCAGTGGCAGTAAGAAAATGAACGTCACTATGTATGCAAGTGTCTACGATCAGAACGGGAAAAACATGGGCACGCGTACCACAAAGGTCGATCGCAGTTTCGACGCCGCCACTTATCAGCAAATTCTTGAAAAAGGGATGTTGGTTCCCATCGACATGGATATCCCCGCCGGCGGCAAGGAATTGCGCCTGGCAGTGCTCGACAACAAGACAGGACTGATTGGCACCGTGACCGGCCCTCTCGGGCCATAGTTCCTCTTGTCACAAGCAAAGAAAAAGGGCGTCCTCGCGGACGCCCTTAATATTGTGGCCAAAACCCGTTTGCTAAAACTACTCTTTCTTGTCTCCGCCCTCATCTGGCGGTGCGCCTGCACCCTGCTGTGCCTCGGCTTCTTCCATTGCCTTGCGGGTTTCTTCGGCACGCTTGGCACGGACTTCGGCACGTTTCGTCCGCTTTTCGTCGAGCACCTGTTCGCTGCCCAGCAGTTCAATGAATGCCGTGTCAGCGCCATCGCCCTTGCGCCAGCCGGTCAGGACAATCCGTAGATATCCGCCCTTGCGATCGCCAAAGCGCGGAGCCACGGTATCGAACAGTTTGGTGACAGCGGCTTTCGTCATCAGGTAAGCTGCCGCCTGCCGACGCGCGGCCAGATCGCCCTTCTTGCCGAGCGTAATCATCTTCTCGACCAGCGGACGTACTGCTTTGGCCTTGATGGCCGTCGTCTCGATCCGTTCTTCCATGATCAACGACGTAACCATATTCCGGAACAACGACCGCCGATGCGATGTGTTCCGCCCGAGTTTGAATCCCGCAACCTTGTGACGCATGGTAAACCTCAGTGGCTCGTGATTAGTGATCAGTGGTTAGCGGCCATGCGGTGGTCTCTACTAGCCACCAATCACTGACCACTAACCACTGGTTCCTATAGGTCGTTATCCCCGTATGCTGATGCAGGCAGCACCTGGTTCGAAGTCGGTCCGGGTACGGCGTTACCGTGCTCGTCGATCTTCATGCCCAGGCTCAAGCCCATCGAGGACAGAATTTCTTTGATCTCGTTCAGCGACTTGCGTCCGAAGTTCTTCGTCTTCAGCATCTCGGCTTCGGTCTTCTGCACCAATTCGCCGATGGACTGAATATTCGCATTCTTCAGACAGTTGTAGCTGCGCACCGAAAGTTCGAGTTCCTCGACCGACCGGTTGAGATTTTCGTTCTTGATCTCCGGCTTGCGCTCTTCGTTCGAAGACGCAGTTTCGATTTCTTCTTCGAAGTTGATGAAGATATTCATGTGATCCTTCAGCAACTTCGCGGCGAGTCCGATGGAATCCCCGGGAGTAATCGAACCATTCGTCCAGACTTCGAGTGTCAGCTTGTCATAGTCGGTGATCTGTCCGAGACGTGCTGCTTCCACGGTGTAATTGCACTTGCGCACCGGAGAATGCACGGAGTCAATGGGAATGAAGCCGATGCCGAGATCGTCTTCGAAATTCTTGTCGGCCGCGACATAGCCGCGCCCACGCTTGAGGCGCATTTCCATGTCGAGCTTGCCGCCTTCGCTTACGGTCGCAATGTAGACTTCCTTGTCCAGAACTTCCACATCGCCGTCGGCTTCAATCATGCCGCTGGTGACAACACCGGGCTGATCCGCGCGCAGGTAGATCGCTTTCGGTCCATCTCCCGCCAACTTGAATGGAATCTGCTTCAGGTTCAGGATGATGTCGGTCGCGTCTTCAACCACGCCGGGAATCGACTGGAACTCGTGCAACACTCCATCGATCTTCACGGCCGTAACCGCCGCCCCTTCGATCGAACTCAGCAACACGCGTCGAAGCGCATTTCCGATGGTTGTTCCGAAGCCACGTTCAAAAGGCTGCGCCCAGAACATTCCGTACTTGTCGGTGAGGCCGGTAGCATCGCTTGCCAGCCGTTTCGGTTTTTGAAAACCCTTCCACAACATTGGTAATTCTCCTCTCGGCCATATGGCTTCGCGACGGCTCTCCGAACCGGCCTGGTACTAAGTTCGGATCAAATGCCGTTGCGAGCTGATCTGGCACGAAACAGGCCAAAAACTCGCTGTTCGTCGTTCGCTTTCCGTCTTTCGCGACTCGCTGGTCTTAGCGAACAGCGAAGGACGAACGACCAACGACGTTACTTGCTATACAACTCGACAATCAGCTGCTCATTGACTGGCAACTGGATGTCTTCGCGTCTCGGCAGCGCCGTCACGCGACCTTTGTAAGCATCACGATCGACTTCCAGCCAAACCGGAGCGGGCTGATGACTTGCGAATTCCTTGGCCACTTCGAGGATGGAAACCTTGTGGCTGCTCTCGCGAATCGCAATCTCCTCGCCGACCGTGACTTCGTACGACGGGATATTCACTTTCTTGCCATTCACCAGTACGTGTCCGTGACGGACAAGCTGCCGTGCCTGGCGGCGCGAAATGCCGAAGCCAAGGCGGAAAACAACGTTGTCCAACCGGCGTTCCAGCGACTCAAGCAGCTTGGCGCCGGTCACGCCCTGGGACTTCACGGCGTTCTCGAAGTAATTCCGGAACTGGCCTTCCTGGGTAAAGTAGATGCGCTTGGCTTTCTGTTTTTCGCGCAATTGCAGGCCGTAACCTACAACCTTGGTCTTCTTGTCTTTTCCGTGCTGGCCGGGAGCGTAGTTGCGCTTCTCGAGCGGACATTTGTCCGTGAAGCACTTTGGGCCTTTCAGGAAGAGCTTGATGCCTTCCCGTCGGCATAGACGACACACTGCATCGGTATAACGGGCCAAGTTGTTCTCCTTCTTTAGATGACCGGTTTACAGGTTTGGCTTCACCCTTCATCCCGGACCAAAATCATAAAATCAGTGGTTGGTGATTAGTGGTTAGTGGCTAGTTTTTTAACCACTAATCACCAACCACTAACCCCTCGTTCTTACACTCTGCGGCGCTTCGGCGGTCGGCAACCGTTATGTGGTATGGGGGTCGAGTCCTTGATGGACCGGACTTCGATTCCCGCTGCGGCCAACGCACGTACTGCAGACTCGCGGCCCGAACCCGGACCGCTCACCTTCACATCCACGCTGCGGACGCCATGATCGCGCGCCATGTTGGCGGCGTTCATCGCAGCCTGCTGCGCTGCGAACGGAGTGCCTTTGCGCGATCCGCGGAAGCCGAGCGATCCTGAACTCTTCCAGGCCAGCACATTGCCGCTGGTGTCCGAGATGGTCACGATCGTGTTGTTGAAAGAGGCCTGCACGTGCACCAGACCGTGCGGAACGTGTTTCCGCTCTTTCTTCTTGAAAGTCTTCTTCTTGCCTTTTTTGTCGGGTGCCGCTGCGCCCGCTGCTCCTGCTGCCGCTGCCGGTTTTGCCATAGTAGCCGTTAGCTCCTAGCCACTAGCTCCTAGCTAAAAGCCAGAAGCCAGAAGCTGTTCTTAAGTCTTTGTCGCCGTCTTTTTCTTCTGCGCAACCGTTCCCTTGCGCGGACCCTTACGGGTACGGGCATTGGTGTGGGTGCGTTGTCCGCGGACGGGCAGATTGCGGCGATGCCGGAATCCGCGATAGGAGCCAATTTCGATGAGCCGCTTAATGTTCATCGAAACGTCTTTGCGCAGATCGCCTTCCACCGAGCCTTCCGCTTCGATGACCTGGCGGATGCGGTTGACTTCGTCTTCGCCCAGATCCTGGACTTTTTTCGTCGGTTCAACATTCGCTTCGTTCAAAATATGAGCCGAACGCGAGTTGCCGATTCCGTAGATGTAAGTAAGCGCGATGTTCACGTGTTTGTTACGTGGAAGATCGACGCCGGCAATACGAGCCATATGTTTCCGAACCCTTTCCCGCTAACGCTCAGCGGCTTCGAGCTTCGAGCTTCGAGCGTTTTTTGGCTCGCAGCTCACGGCTCGCAGCCGATTCATCCCTGACGTTGCTTGTGTTTGGCAGTCTCGCAAATCACCCGTACCACACCCTTGCGGTGGATGACCTTGCACTTATCGCAAATTTTCTTTACCGATGCTCTTACCTTCATAACCAGTTCTCAGTTCTCAGCTGTCAGTTCTCAGCAACCCCAGATCCCTCGCTTCGCTCGGGATGACAGCCTGAAATTATTTGTAGCGATATACGATCCGCCCACGATTCAGGTCGTACGGAGAAAGTTCGACCGCGACTTTGTCTCCCGGCAGGATGCGGATAAAGTTCTTCCTCATCTTCCCGGAAACATGCGCCAGTACCTGGTGTTTGTTTTCCAACTCCACCTTGAACATGGCATTCGGCAGGGGCTCAAGCACCACTGCCATGACTTCAATCGCGTCCTCTTTACTCATCGACCCCCTGAACCAGTTCTCAGTTCCCAGTTCTCAGTTCTCAGAAAAACCCAGATCCGCGAGTTCTCTGGTTTTACCGAGAACTGAGAACTGGGAACCGAGAACTGATTTCTTTACTGGGTCAAAATCATCGGGCCCTGTTTGGTAACCGCTACACAGTGCTCGAAATGTGCGCTGTAGCTGCCATCGACGGTTACGGCAGTCCACTTGTCGCCCAAAACCTTTGCCTCGGGACGTCCCGAATTCACCATTGGCTCGATCGCCAATACCATTCCTTCGGTGAGTTCGATGCCCTGGCCCTTTTTGCCGAAATTCGGAATCTGCGGCGCTTCATGCAGTTTTGTTCCGATTCCGTGCCCAACAAACTCGCGCACTACGCTGAAACCGTTTGCCTCAACGTATTTCTGGATCGCCGATCCCACATGCCCGATCGTATTGCCGATCCGTGCTTGCTCGATTCCCTTGTACAACGAGGCTTCCGTAACCTCGAGCAGCTTCTTCAATTCGTCCGTGAGCTTTTCACCCACCGGTACGGTGATCGCGGCGTCTCCGTAGTACCCGTCGAGCACCACTCCACAATCGACGGACACGATGTCGCCCGCTTTCAGCACCCGCTTTTCAGACGGGATCCCGTGCACAATTTCTTCGTTCACCGAAGTACACAGCACACAGGGATAACCGTAGTATCCCTTGAACGCCGGTTTGGCTCCCAAGTCCGTGATCAGCTTGTCGGCTGCTTTTTCCAGGTCCATGGTCGTGGCCCCCGGAGCAACCAGCGTTTTCACGTGGTCCAAAACCTGACGAACCAGTTGTCCGCTGCGCCGCATCTTCTCGATCTCTTCCGGCGACTTGCGAACGATTTTGTCGTCTCCAAAACTCATGATTCCGGCTATGCCGTTCCGTCCGTTACTCGCATCCCGCGTGGCTCTCAATCGCCGCGAAGATGTCGGCTGTTACCTCATCCATCGAGCGATCCGCGTCCAGCGGGATCAGATTGCCCTTGGCCTGGTAGTACTCTGCGACCGGCTTGGTCTGGATCTCATACGCCGCCAGACGGGGCCGTATGACCTCGTCGCGATCGTCATCCCGTTGGACCAGCTTGGAACCGTCCAGGTCGCACAACTCGTCGACGTGAGGCGGTTGAGTGTGGAGGTTGTAAATCCGCCCACAGGTTGGACAGGAACGTCGCCCGGTAAGCCGTAGCAGTAATTGAGTATAGTCGACATCCATCCGGATCACAACCGGCGAACACTTCTCCAACTTGTCAAAGAGCTCTTGTGGCAGATAAGCATCCAGCCATGCTGCCTGGGCGGCGGTCCTGGGAAACCCGTCCAGAATGAAGCCTCGCTGGCAATCCGGCTGAACCAGCCGGTCTGCAACGATGCCATAAAGCAACTCGTCCGGAACCAACTTGCCCTGTTCCATGAACCCCTTGGCTTTCCGTCCGAGCTCGGTGCCCCGGGTTACATGCTCCCGCAATAGGTCTCCGGTGGAGACTTGCGGGATGCCGTAATGGCTCACGATTCTTTTGGCCTGTGTTCCTTTACCGGCTCCCGGAGGACCCAGCAAAATTATCGGCCCGATCTTTGGTGTGCTAGCGTTGGCCATTCAAAATGGCCCCTTTAGTCGTATTTCCTCTCGCGGAGGGACCGCACACCCGCGCCCACAGAACTGTCGTGCCGGTTTTTACCGGCTCTCAATCTCCTACCAGGTTCGGCGTCCGCGCAAACGGCCACTCTTCGGAGTAAATCCGTCATAGTGCCGCATGATCAGTTGCGCCTCAATCTGTGTAACCGTGTCCATGGCGACTCCCACCACGATCAATGTCGAAGTGCCGCCAAAATAGAAATTCACGCCCAAGCCGTTCAGCAGCCAGGTCGGAAGATTTTCCAGGTATCGCCCCACCAGCCACAAGTGATTCAACTTGATGCCGGTAATCATCCACTCGGGAATCAGCGAGATGATGACGAGGTAGAGCGCGCCGATAATCGTAATCCGCGTGAGCACGTCGTTGATGTAGTCCGCGGTGCGCTTACCTGGCCGGATGCCGGGAATAAACCCGCCGTACTTCCGCATATTGTCGGCAACCTCGTTCGGATTGAACACGATCGAGATGTAGAAGTAGGCAAAGAAGATGATTCCCAGCGCGTAGAGCGTGGCATACAACGGCTCTCCCCAGCGCAGGGCGTCGAGCATCGGACCAATCACTTTATTGTTGTGAAATGGAGTGCCTAACATCTGCGGCAATGCGAGGATCGACGACGCGAAGATGACCGGCATGACGCCGCCCGCGTTGACACGCAGCGGCAAGTGCGTGGACTGCCCGCCCATGACTTTGCGCCCAACCACGCGCTTGGCGTACTGCACCGGAATCCGGCGCTCGCTGCGTTCGACGTAAACAATGAACGCCACCACGGCGACCATCAAAACCAGCAGCATGATGATGGCTGGGAATGTAAACGCTCCCCAGGCGTCGTTTTTCGCTTTTTCGTAGAGATCGATGATGCCGCGCGGCAATCCGGTCACGATGCCGGCAAAGATCAGCAACGACATGCCGTTACCGATTCCGCGCTCCGTGATCTGCTCGCCCAGCCACATGATGAATGCCGAACCAGTTGTGAGGGTCAGCATGGTCATCAGGATGAAACCAGGGCCGGGATTCGTAACGAAGTCGCCTGCTTTTTCCAGGCTGATAGCAATACCAAAAGATTGCACCGCGCTCAGGATCACCGTCACATAGCGTGTCCACTGGGTGATCTTCTTGCGGCCCATCTCACCTTCTTTTTGCAGCTTGGCCAGCGGCTCGTAAACCACGGTCAACAACTGAAGGATGATGGACGCCGTAATATACGGCATGATGCCGAGAGCGAAAATCGTCAGACGGCGAAGATTGCCGCCGCTGAACAGGTCCACAAAACCGAGAACCGTGCCCCGGTTCTGTTCAAAGAACTGCGCCAGTCGCTCGCCGTTGATTCCCGGCGTGGGAACGTGCCCGCCCAGGCGATACACCGCCAAGATGCCGAGCGTGAAGAGCACGCGCTTACGAAGGTCGGGTACCCGGAAGATGTTCGCCAGCTTTTCCAACATTACTGCAAGACCTCAAACTTGCCGCCCGCCTTGGTGATTTTTTCCTGAGCAGTCTTGGAAAATTTGTGAGCCTTCACGTTGAGCGCGGTTTTCAACTCACCCGTCCCAAGAATCTTGACTTGCTGCTTGCCTTTGATGACGCCGGCCTTACGCAGCGATTCCGGAGTGATCTCACTTACGCCCATCGCTTCCAGGCGGTCCAGATTCACGACGGAAAACTCATCACGGAATACATTCGTAAACCCGCGCTTCGGCATACGGCGGTGCAGCGGCATCTGGCCGCCTTCAAAACCGCGCAACAAGCGCGCGCCCGAACGCGACCACTGTCCCTTATGTCCGCGCGACGAAGTCTTGCCCATGCCGGACCCCATACCGCGTCCGACCCGCTTGCGCTTTTCCGTTGCCTTACGTGGAGCCCGTATCGTCGATAAATTCATAGTCAAATCCTAGTTGTCAGGTCTTAAGGTATTAGGTCTTAGAAATGCCAGACGACAGATTTTTCTGAGACCTGACTTCCTGCTACTTCACGATCGCAACTAAATGCGGGACTTTCTTCACCATGCCGCGGATGGCGGCGTTGTCCGGCCGCTCGATGACCTGGTTCAGCCGCGTGAAACCCAGCCCCTTGATGACCAGCTTCTGTTTCACTGGGGTGCAAATCGCCGACCGCACCCACTTGATCTGGATCTTGCCGCTCGCCGCTTTCGATGTCTTCGTTGTCATTACTATTCCCGCTTCTGGCTTCTAGCTTCTGGCCACTAGCTAGGAGCTAGTAGCTAGCAGCCAAGAGCTCGAATTTACAGTTCTTGCGACGATTTGCCGCGCAACGCCGCCACTTCTTCCCGGTTCTTCAATTTTTTCAACGCGTCAAATGTGGCCTTGATCACGTTATGGGGATTCGTCGTCCCAATCGACTTGGTCAGCACATTCTGAATGCCCGCCGAAGTCATAACCGCACGCACCGCGCCGCCCGCAATCACGCCCGTGCCTTCCGGCGCCGGCTTGAGCAGCACCCGGCCCGAGCCATAACGTCCCAGCGAAATGTGTGGGACCGTGGTCTGAGTCAGGTTGATGTGCATCAGGTTCTTCTTCGCCGATTCGATTCCTTTGCGGATGGCCTGCGGCACTTCCTTCGCCTTGCCGGAGCCGTATCCGACCACCGCCGCCGACGGATCGCCGACAACAACCAGCGCCGCGAACGACAGGTTCTTACCGCCCTTGACGACTTTCGTCACGCGGTTGATCGAAACTACCTGGTCTTTCAACTGATACGAAGCCGCATCGAGCTTCTTAATGACTGTTGGCATGAAATCTCATTCCCATCTCGGCTGCTGGCTTCTGGCCACTAGCTTCTAGCAAGCAATTTCTTTGATCGCTAGTAGCTAGCAGCCAGTGGCTAGTAGCTCGACTAAAACTTTAATCCTGCTTCTCGCGCCGCTTCTGCCAGCGCCTTGATTCGCCCGTGATACAGATAACCACCGCGGTCGAATACGACCTGCGAAATTCCTTTTTCCTTGGCTCGGTCCGCAATGACTTTGCCTACGTTTTTGGCCGACGCCACGTTTCCGCCAGTTGCGCGATCGCTCTTCTTGCCCTCAGCCGTAGAGGCTGCGGCAATCGTCTCGCCCTTGAGATCGTCAATCAACTGCGCGTAGATGTGGTTCAGCGACCGGTACACATTCAGCCGCGGACGTTCCGGCGTACCGACAACCTTCTTCCGGATACGATCATGCACCCGCTGCCGGGTAACGTTTTTTGATGTTCTGCTCAGCATGGAATCAGTCCTTCGTCGTTCGCTGTTCGTCGCTCGTCTTTCGTCGCTCGCGATTCGCAAAACCCGCGAACAGCCAACGACGAACCGCGAACGACGGAATTCTTACTTCGCTCCGGTCTTGCCAACCTTCTTCTTCAAGCGCTCGCCGGAATAGCGGACGCCTTTGTTCTTGTACGGATCCGGCGGACGCAGACTGCGCATTTCAGCCGCAACCTGTCCCACCTTCTGGCGGTCGATACCCGTCAGAGACAACTTCGTCTGCTTCGCATCCACCGCGCACTCCACGCCCGTGGGCAGTGGATATTCGATCGGATGCGAATAGCCCAGGCTGAATACGACCATGCCCTTGCCCTTCATTTCCGCGCGATAACCGATGCCGACGATTTCCAGATCTCTCGTCCAGCCGGTGGTGACGCCCTGCACGGCGTTATTGACCAGCGCACGCGCCAGCCCATGAACCGCGGCCTGCGAATCGTTCTCGCGCACCGCAAGCAAGTTGCCGTCCTTCTGCTCAATCTTGATACCGGACGGAAGTGGCGTATCCAGTTTGCCTTTCGGCCCCTGGACCCGCACCGTGTTGCCATCAACGTTAACCGTCACGCCCTTCGGGATCGCAATCGGCTTTTTTCCAATTCGTGACATAAGTTCGCTCTTGGCTTCTAGCTTCTGGCTACTAGCTAGGCGCTAGCAGCTGGCAGCTGCTTTACCAGACTTCGCACAACAACTCACCACCCAGACCTTGCCGGCGCGCCTGGCGTCCGGTCATCACGCCTTTCGGCGTGGTCAGGATGTTGATGCCGAGGCCGCCCAGTACTCGCGGAATCTCGGTGCGCCGCACGTACACACGGCATCCCGGACGCGACACACGCGCCAGGTTCGAGATCACTGCCTCGTTGTTGTTGCCATACTTCAGATAAACGCGCAGGACCTTGTGGCCCTCTTCTTCCGTCGGCTTGAAGTTGGCAATGAAGCCTTCTTCTTTCAAAATGCGGGCAATTTCCGTCTTCAGTTTCGAAGCTGGAATATCCACTTTCTGGTGCCGCGCGCGAATCGCGTTACGGATACGCGCCAACATGTCTGCGACCGGATCGGTCAACCTCATCTTCTGCTTCTCCTCGAGCCGCCCGTTCGCTCCGCGTCAAGCGGAGAACCTGCAGCAGCTTGTTTGTTGCTATCCGTTGTTCGTCCTTCGCTGTTCGCATCTCGCCTTAGGCGAAGGACGAACGGCGAACGACGACCTTTCCTACCAGGACGACTTCGAAACTCCGGGGATTTCGCCCCGCAGCGCCAACTGCCGGAAACACAGACGGCACAAGCCAAACTTACGCAAATAGGCTCGTGGACGTCCGCACAGCTTGCAGCGGTTATGCTTGCGTGACGAGAACTTCGGCTTTCTCGCATCCTTCACTCGCTTTGCTGTAGTTGCCAAACTTAGCTCCTAGCTTCTAGCTCTTAGCTTCTAGCTCAACATCCGGCCGTGCCAAGATCTCTTGCTTCTGCAATCTGACTTCTTACTTCTGCCTTAGGCTCTGAACGGCATCCCGAGATGCTTTAACAACACGCGGCTCTGATCGTCCGACCGCGCCGTCGTCACAATCGTGACGTTCATGCCTTTCAGTTTGTCGACCTTCGCGTAGTCAATTTCCGGGAAGATCAACTGATCGTGCAGGCCCAGCGTATAGTTGCCGCGTCCATCAAACGACTTCGTCGAGACTCCGCGAAAATCCCGGACACGTGGGAGCACGATGCTGACCAGGCGATCGAAGAATTCGTACATCCGATCCCCACGCAACGTGACCATAGCTCCAATCGGCATGCCTTCGCGGACCTTGAAGGCCGCAATCGACTTCCGAGCCCGCGTGACCACCGGCTTCTGACCGGTAATCTGACCCAGTTCGTTGACCGCTGGATCAAGGATCTTTGCGTTCTGCGTTGCTTCGCCTACGCCCATGTTCACGACAATCTTGTTGAGCCGTGGAACAGCAGCGGGGTTCTTGAGTTCGAGTTCTTTCATCAACGCGGGCGCCAGTTCCTTCTCGAACCGGACACGCAACCGGGGACGCTCTTTTGCCGAATGCCGCGGGGCTCCCGCTGCCGCCTTCGGCTCATCCTGCGGCTTGCCGCCCTTGCCTTTTTTCTGTTCTTCTTTCGCCATATTCGTTGCTGCCTTCTCTCACGGTTTCGGACTTGGCTTCTGGCTGCTAGCTACTGGCTCCTAGCAATCCACGCCTTCCCGGTTCGTGAGTACCTTCAATCCTGAGCACGCTAATAGCTAGTAGCCAGAAGCTAGCAGCTATTTATCCAGAGTCGTCTTGCACTTCTTGCAGACTCGCACCTTGCGATCGCCGCGCAATTCGTGTCCCACGCGGACCGGACCGCAAGTCCCGCAGACGAGCGCTACATTCGCAATCGAAATCCGGCGTTCCTGCTCCGCGATGCCGCCCTTCGATTTCTGGCTGGGCTTCATGTGCTTCTTGACCATCATCACGTGCTCGACCAGCACCTTGGCTTCGTCAGGAAACACGCGCAGTACGCGGCCTTCCTTGCCCGCATCGCGTCCCGTCATGACTTTCACGGTGTCGTTCCGTTTGATGTCGACGCGCTTGTGAATCTTCGTTGTTGCTGTTCCCATTGCTAAATTCCTTCTCTGGCCTCTACAGAACTTCTGGCGCCAGCGACACAATCTTCAGAAATTTCTTGTCGCGCAGTTCACGCGCTACCGGACCAAATACGCGGGTACCAACCGGCTCGCCCGCATCATTGATCAGCACGGCCGCATTCGAATCGAACCGGATATAAGTTCCGTCCCGGCGGCGATGCTCTTTGCGGGTGCGCACGATGACTGCCTTCACCACTTTGCCCTTCGTAACCTGGCCATCCGGCGAAGCTTCTTTCACGCTGGCCGTGATCACATCGCCGAGGCCGGCGTGTAAACCGGTCGAGCCTCCCAGCGGCATAATCATTTGCAGCTTTCGGGCGCCGGAATTATCGGCAACCTCGAGCATGGATCTCATCATTACGGCCATGTTCGTTTCTCCCTTCGCCTCTACTTACCGGTCGCGACGATATCGACGTCGGCGTTCACTTCCGGCACCAGTGCCGTCTTGCGCACAATTTCTTTCAGCGTCCAGCGCTTCAACCGCGACAACGGACGTGATTCCTCAATGCGCACCGTGTCCCCGATGTGGCACTCGTTTTTGTCGTCGTGCGCGTAAAACTTCTTGCGGATCGAGATCACGCGCTTGTAAAGCGGATGCGCTTTCTTGCGGGTGACTTCGACCACAATCGTCTTTTGCATCTTGTTCGAGACCACGGTCCCGATCAAAATTTTACGGCCGCTGTGCGGTTCCGCCTGGCCTGTGGTGTCTACCATTACTTTTTCTCCGTCTTGCGGGCGCCCAGTTCCTGTTCGCGCAGGACCGTCTTCACACGCGCGATATCACGGCGCAACCCGCGAATCTTCTTCAAGCTCTCGGTCTGTCCCATATTCATCTGGAACTTGAGCTTGAACAGCTGATCAGCCAGTTCCCGCTCCTGGTTCTTGAGCTCCACGTCCGTCAAATCGCGTATCTTTTCAACCTTCATAAAATCAGTTCTCAGTTCTGAGTTGTCAGTTCTCAGTAGGAGCTTACTTCTGCAATCCCAACCACTGACCTCTGCAATCTCTACAGTACTTGCCGTTCCACAAATGTCGTCCGCAACGGCAGCTTGTGGGACGCCAGCCGCATCGCTTCCTTGGCATCGGTGATGGTCACACCTTCCATCTCAAACAGGATCTTTCCCGGTTTTACGACCGCGACCCAGTGATCCGGAGCGCCCTTGCCCTTGCCCATACGGGTTTCGGCAGGCTTCTTGGTGACTGGCTTGTCGGGAAACAAACGAATCCAGATCTTGCCGCCGCGCTTTACAAAACGCGTCATCGCCACACGGCTGGCTTCAATCTGGCGGTCAGTAATCCAGCCCGGTTCCAACACCTTCAGCCCGAACTTGCCAAAGGCCAGTTCCGAGCCGCGCCACGCCTTCCCGCACATCCGCCCGCGCTGTTGCTTGCGGTACTTAACCTTCTTCGGCATCAACATAAGAATCAGTTCCCAGTTCTCAGTTGCCAGTTCTCAGTAAAAGCTCTTGACCCTGGCGGCTTTTACCTCTGCAATCTGACTTCTAACCTTTGCGATTCCTTAGAACGCTCCGGTCGTCTCACGCGCGGGAGTTGCTTCGCGCTTCTTCGCCGGCAAAATTTCGCCTTTGTAAATCCAGCACTTCACGCCGATCACGCCATACGTGGTTCGTGCTTCCGTGAAACCGTACTCGATATCGGCACGCAGTGTGTGCAACGGCAAGCGGCCCTGGAGATACCATTCTGAACGCGCGATTTCGTTTCCGTTCAAGCGGCCACTCACACGAACTTTGATTCCTTTGCATCCGAAACGCAGCGCCGAATCCACCGACTTGCGCATCGCGCGACGGAAGCCAACCCGCTTTTCCAGCTGCAGCGCAATCGACTCCGACACCAGCTGTGCATCGAGTTCCGGCTTGTGTACTTCCAGAATGTCGATGAACACCTCGCGCCCGGCCATGCGCTTCTGTACTTCGGCTTTGAGCTTGTCGATTTCCGCGCCCTTACGTCCGATGATGATGCCCGGACGCGCGGTTTTGATTAGGACGCGCAGCTTGTTGCCGGGACGCTCGATTTCGATCGAGCTCACGCCTGCTGACTTGAGCTTCTCTTTCAGCTCGGCCTTCAGCTTGACGTCTTCCAGCAGCTGCTTGTCGTAATCCCGCTCGGCAAACCAGCGCGACTTCCACGGCTTCGTGTATCCCAGCCGAAACCCGTAAGGATGTACTTTTTGTCCCATCGTTGCTCCTAAACTTGCTCGCTGTTCTTGTCGTTCGTCCTTCGCTATCCGCCGTTCGCAAAGCGCGAAGGACGAACCGCCAACGACGCTCTACTTCTTCGAAGTCGTTTTCTTGCCCGCTACTTTTTTCTTCGCCGGCGGTTTTGCTTTCGCCTTCACAGCAGCCCGCTTTGCCGGTGCGGCCGACTTTGTACCCGACGTTTCTTCGCCGACTACGGTCGCCACCGAAGCGCCATTCCGGTTGCGTTCCGCCAGGACGATTTCCAGGTGCGCAATCCTGCGCACAAATCGGAACGCACGTCCCATCGGCGCCGGACGAACCCGCTTCATGCGCGGACCATCGTTAGCTACGGCCGTCTTGACGTACAAGTTGTCGAGGTCGACGTCGAGGCCTTTTTCCGTGCTCAGGAAATTGGCATTATCAATC
This sequence comes from Acidobacteriota bacterium, assembly GCA_016196065.1. Taxonomy (NCBI): domain Bacteria; kingdom Pseudomonadati; phylum Acidobacteriota; species Acidobacteriota bacterium. The sequence goes on from JACPYL010000025.1 coordinate 283,319, forward strand.
GCCGACTGCAACAGTTTGCCCACCGTCGCCGCCACCCGCTTCTTGGTGAAGAGCAGCGTATTCCGCGCTTCTTCGACCCTGCGTCCTTTGATCAAGTTCAGCACCAGCCGCGCCTTCTGCGGCGATACGCGCATGAACCGTGCTTCCGCTCGAAATTCCATAATGTCTCTCAACTCTTAAGCTTCCAGCCACTCGCTCTTAGCTCCTAGCCAGAAGCTAGCAGCCAGCAGCGTCCTTACGCCTTCGGCGCCGCCGGGGATGGTGCTCCCGGACCGCCCGGAGGGCCTGCCGGCCGCGCTGCCGTTTCGGTAGCCGCCCGCATGGAGTGTCCCTTGAACTGCCGGGTGAAACTGAATTCGCCCAGTTTGTGTCCCACCATATTTTCGGTCACATAGACGGGGATGAACTTTCTCCCGTTATGCACCGCGATGGTGTGACCCACCATTTCCGGTGTGATGGTTGAACGCCGCGACCAGGTGCGGAGCACCTTCTTTTCGTTGCGTGCGTTCATGCCTTCGATCTTGGTGGACAAGTGCGTATCCACGAACGGCCCTTTTTTTGTCGAACGTGCCATAAGTCAGTTCCTAGTTCCCAGTTCTTGGTTCTCAGCGAACCAAAACTGTTTTGCTCGCGGCTCGAAGCTCGCGGCTTCCTATCGTTTCTTGCTACGGCCCACGATGAACGCGTCCGTACGCTTGTTGTTGCGCGTCTTGAAGCCGCGCGTCGGCTGGCCCCATGGAGTCACAGGATGCCGTCCGCCTGAAGTCTTACCTTCACCACCACCATGCGGATGGTCGACCGGGTTCATCGAAACGCCGCGGTTATGCGGACGCTTTCCAACCCAGCGCGTACGTCCCGCCTTGCCCCAAGTGACGTTCTCGTGGTCCACATTGCCGACCTGCCCAATCGTCGCCAGGCAGTCCTGCAGAACTTTCCGCGTTTCGCCGGAAGGCAATTTCACCAGCGCGTAGTCGCCTTCTTTCGCAACCAGCTGCGCCGAACCGCCCGCCGAACGGACCATCTGCGCGCCTTTGCCGGGCTTCAGTTCGACGTTGTGGATGGTCGTGCCGGGCGGAATATTGCGCAACGGCAACGCGTTCCCGACCAGGATGTCCGCTTCGGGACCACTCAAAATCTTCTGTCCAACCTTCAATCCATCGGGCTGAACGATGTAGCGCTTCTCGCCATCCGCATAATTCAGGAGGGCAATGCGCGCCGACCGGCCGGGATCGTATTCGATCGTCGCCACCACCGCCGGAATGCCGTGCTTGTCGCGCTTGAAATCGATTGTGCGCAGCAGCCGCTTGTTGCCGCCGCCCCGGAACCGCATCGTGGTATCGCCGGAGTTGCGCCGACCGCCCGATCGGATCTTGCCTTCCACCAGCGGCTTGTGCGGCTTCTTCGACGTAATGTCGTCAGTCGTCACCGACGTGCGGTAGCGCAGCGTCTGCGTTCTCGGTCTGTATGTCTTAATCGGCATGTTCGCTCTCAGCTTTCGGTCGCTCGTCGTCGGTCATTAGTCGTTTGCGATTTCCGCTTGCGCCATCGCTGTTGCCCACGACGAACGACCAGCGACTAACGACGCTCTACTACAGATTCTGCGCGTACTCCGGCATCTTCTCGCCGGCCTTCAGGCGCACATACGCCTTCTTCCAATCCGGACGGTAGCCAGTAAACTTTCCCCGCCGCCGTTCTTTTCCCGGATAGTTCGCGGTCCGGATCGAAGCCACTTTCACTTTGAAAATGGCCTGCACCGCTTCCTTGATTTCGGTCTTGGTCGCCTTCGGCGCTACCTGGAACACCAACGTGTTCTGGCTTTCCTTAATGCTCAAGCCTTTTTCGGTAATCACGGGCTTCTGGATGATCTGATAAGCGGATTTCATTTACGCCACCTCCGCTTTCTTTTTTGTCCGTCGCGCAGGTTTCTTTTCAGCCTTCGCAGGTTCGTCATGCTGCCGTCGTGACGACGACTTGCGCAGCGAGTCCTGCAATTTTTCAAGCGCCGGTTGTGCGAATACCACCTGGCTGTAACGCATCAGGTGATAGGGATGTACTTCATTTCCCCGCACCAGCTGCAACCCGTCGATATTGCGCGAACTCAACTCCAGATTGCGATTTTCCGCCGCCGATACCTCGACCAGAAGCGTGGTGCCATCGATCTTCAACTTGTCGAGCGAGGCCCGAAACAGCTTGGTCTTGGTTTCCTTGAGATCAAAATTCTTCACCACCATGAGCTTGCCGTCGGCAAACTTGGCAGCCAGCGCTGAACGGAGCGCGCCCAGCAACTTCTTCTTGGGGAACGCGTACTCATACGAACGCGGTTGTGGTCCATGGACAGTGCCGCCATGACGCCAGAGTGGCGAGCGGATCGAGCCGATACGCGCCCGCCCCGTGCCCTTCTGTTTCCAAAGCTTCTTGCCCGATCCGGAAACGCGCCAGCGGTTCTTGGTCGCATGCGTGCCGGCGCGCCTGGAAGCGGTGTAATGCTTGATCGCTTCCCATAGCAGGTCTTCGTTGACCGCGCCGAAGACTTCATCGGCGAGATCCATGGTCCCGGCCTTGCCGCCGTTCAAATTGTAGATATCAATCGATGCCATAGCTGTTATCCATCTGTCGCTGGTCGTTCGTCGTTGGTCGTTCGCAAAACCCCTAACGACTAACGACCGAAGACTAACGACCGCCTTATGCTTTCTTCGCCGCTCTCTTCGCCGCCTTCAACGGATCGACCGTAGCCGAACCCGCGAATCCGCGACGCTCTCGAGGCGGTTTCTTCGCCTTGCTGATAATGATGTATCCGCCGTTCGGACCCGGAACGCTGCCTTCAACGACCAGCAGGTTTTCGTCCTTGTCGACGCCCAGCACGCGCAGGTTACGCGTCGTGATGCGCGCGTTACCCATATGTCCCGACATCCGCATACCCTTGAACACACGCGACGGAAACGCCGAAGAGCCGATCGAGCCGGTGATTTGGAACATCGATCCGTGTGATTTCGGGCCACCCGCAAAATGGTGGCGCTTCACGACACCCTGGAACCCGTGGCCTTTACTGGTACCCACGATGTCGACAAATTTTTCGCTTTCGAAAATGTCGACCAGAATCCGGTCGCCCACTTTCACGGCCACTTCGTTGGCCGCTTCCTTCTCTTCCAACTCAACCGCAACCTCGCGCAAGAACTTCATCGGAGGCAGGTTGTGCTTGGCAAAGTGTCCCTGCATGGCCTTAGACAGTTTCTTTGCTTTCACAAATTCAACCAGGCCAATCTGCGCGGACTCATAACCATCTTTGGTGCTGGTCTTGTGCTGCGTAATCACGCAGGGCCCTGCTTGCAAGACCGTCGCCGGCCGCACATCGCCCTTCGAATCGAAGAGCTGCGTCATGCCGACTTTCTTCCCGAGGATGCCTGTAACCTTCGCCATTTCCTTCTCCATTCCCAGCTTGGCTCGCCATTTCGGCGGCTATTGGCTGGGTGGTCCATGTGGGGACAGGTCTCTGACCTGTCCATGCAGGTCGAAGACCTGCATCCACACAACCTATTTATGTTCTTTCCCGAATGCCTTGATCTCGACATCCACTCCAGCCGGCAGATCGAGCTTCATCAGCGCATCGACCGTCTGTTGCGTCGGCTCGAGAATATCGAGCAGGCGCTTGTGGGTGCGGATCTCAAACTGTTCCCGCGACTTCTTGTCCACGTGCGGCGAACGCAACACGCAGTATTTGTTCTTCATCGTGGGCAAAGGAATCGGACCGGCAATCTGCGCGCCCGTACGTTTCGCGGTTTCCACGATCTCGCCCGTCGACTGATCGAGGATCCGATAGTCGTAAGCTTTTAAGCGAATTCGAATTCTTTCTTTTCCAATCACGGTGTCACTCTCTTTACCCCTCCCGGCCTTCCGGGAAGAAAGATCTGGCGGCAAGATGCAAGCCGCTTTGTAGCTTCTGGCTGCTAGCTTTTAGCTCCTAGCTGGAGGCTAGTAGCTAGAAGCTGTATTTATTGAACAATCTCCGCAATCGTGCCGGCGCCGACCGTGTGGCCGCCTTCGCGAATCGCGAACCGCAAACCTTTTTCCATCGCCACCGGAGTGATCAACTCGATCACCAGGCTCACGTTATCGCCCGGCATCACCATTTCCGTGCCCGCCGGCAACTCCGCAATCCCCGTCACGTCCGTCGTGCGCAGGTAAAACTGCGGACGATAGCCCTTGAAGAACGGCGTATGTCGTCCACCTTCTTCTTTCGTCAGAATGTAGACTTCCGCCTTGAACTTGGTGTGCGGCGTGATCGATCCGCCCTTCGCCAAGACCATCCCGCGCTCGACATCTTCTTTCGCAATGCCGCGCAGCAACAGGCCAGCGTTGTCGCCTGCCAGACCTTCGTCCAATTGCTTCTTGAACATTTCAACGCCCGTCACCACCGTCTTGCGCGTCTCGCGGAAGCCGACGATCTCTGCTTCTTCGCCAACCTTCACCTTGCCACGCTCAATGCGGCCCGTGACTACAGTTCCACGACCCTGAATCGAGAAGATGTCTTCGATCGGCATCAGGAACGGCTTATCCAGTTCGCGCGCCGGTTGCGGCACGCTCTTGTCCACCGCTTCCATCAACGCGTCGATCTGCTTTTCCCACTTCTCTTCGCCGTTCAAAGCGCCGAGAGCCGACAACCGAACCACCGGCACGTCGTCGCCCGGGAATTTGTAGGTCTTCAGCAGTTCGCGTACTTCGAGTTCAACTAGATCGAGCAGTTCGGGATCGTCCACCGCGTCGCACTTATTGAGCGCGACAACGATGTACGGCACACCAACCTGACGGGCAAGCAGTACGTGCTCCCGCGTCTGCGGCATCGGACCATCGGTCGCTGCTACCACGAGAATCGCGCCATCCATCTGCGCCGCACCCGTGATCATGTTCTTGATGTAATCCGCGTGACCCGGGCAATCGACGTGCGCGTAGTGCCGGTTCGCCGTCTCATACTCGACGTGCGCGGTCGCGATGGTTATGCCACGAGCCTTTTCTTCCGGCGCGTTATCGATCGAATCGAACGACCGGAACTTAATGTTCGGGTTGTGCTTCGACAATACCTTCGTGATCGCCGCCGTCAACGTCGTCTTGCCATGGTCAATGTGACCAATCGTCCCTACGTTGCAGTGCGGCTTTGTCCGATCAAATTTTTCTTTCGCCATGTTTTAGCCTCTAGCTACTAACTTCTAGCTTGCTCTGTTGTGGCGCGGGCGCCCTCGCCCGCGTAACTCACTACTATCTCGCAGGCGTCTTTCCCTGGGTCTTGGCGATAATTTCATCCGCCACTGACCTCGGGGCTTCTTCGTAACGCGCAAAGTGCATCGAGTATTCCGCGCGGCCCTGCGTCGACGAACGCATGTGAGTCGCATAACCAAACATTTCCGCCAGAGGCACGATCGCCTTGATGACCTGCGATCCGGCACGATGCTCCATGCCTTCAATGCGTCCGCGACGTGAACTCAGGTCGCCCATGATCGTGCCCGCGTAATCTTCCGGAGTTACGACTTCAACTGCCATCACCGGTTCCAACAGCACCGGAGAAGCTTTGCGAGCTGCTTCCTTGAACGCCATCGATCCAGCGATCTTGAATGCCATTTCGTTCGAATCGACGTCGTGATAGCTGCCGTCGTAAAGCGTTGCTTTCACGTCAACCATCGGATAGCCGGCGAGAATTCCGCCTTCGAGCGCTTCGCGAATGCCCTGGTCGATCGGCTTGATGAATTCCTTGGGTACTGATCCACCCGTGATGTCGTTGACGAATTCGTAGCCCGTCCCCGCCGGTTGCGGGTCGAGATAAATCTTGGCGTGTCCGTATTGACCCTTGCCGCCGGTCTGACGGATGTATTTGCCTTCCGCCTCGGAGTGCTTACGGATAGTCTCGCGATAAGCAACCTGCGGTTTGCCGACGTTCGCTTCGACTTTGTACTCGCGCATCATGCGGTCGACGATGATTTCCAGATGCAACTCGCCCATGCCGCTGATGATGGTCTGTCCGCTATCGGGATCGGTGTGAACCTTGAAGGTGGGATCTTCCTGCGCCAGCCGCGCCAGCGCCATACCCATTTTTTCCTGGTCAGCCTTGGTCTTCGGTTCGACTGCAACGGAAATGACCGGCACCGCAAACGTGATCGACTCGAGCAACACGGGATGCTCTTCGTTACAGATCGTGTCTCCCGTGCCAACATTCTTCAAGCCAACCGCCGCGCAAATGTCGCCCGCCAGAATTTCCTGAATGTCTTCGCGCTTATTGGCGTGCATTTTCAGCAAACGCCCAATGCGCTCGTGCTTCTGGGTGCGGGCATTCATGACCGATTCGCCCGACTTGAGCTGTCCGGAGTACACGCGGATAAACGTCAACTGACCGACGTAGGGATCGGCCATGATCTTGAACGCCAGTGCCGAGAACGGCTCTTTATCGTTCGCCTTGCGCGTAACCGGCTGCCCGTCTTCCGGATTCGTCCCGTGCGTATCGGGAGTATCAAGGGGGGAGGGCAGATAGTCGACAACCGCATCCAGCAGCGGCTGGACACCTTTATTCTTGAATGCCGTTCCAACTACCACCGGGAAAAGTTTCAGCGCGATGGTCGACTTGCGGAGCGAGGCTTTCAGCTCTTCGGCGGAAATTGCTTCGCCTTCCAGAAATTTATGGAGAATGTCGTCGTCGTTTTCAGCGACTGTCTCGACCAACTGGGTGTGGAATGCGTCGGCCTTCTTTTTCAACTCCGCGGGAATTTCTTCGGTCGCGTATTCCGATCCAATCGTCTCGTCGTGCCAGATGATCGCCTTCATCTCGACCAGGTCGATCACGCCTCTGAACTTATCTTCTTGTCCGATGGGAATCTGAATCGCGACGGGCTTGGCATTGAGGCGCTTGCGGAGGGTATCGACGGCATGCTCGAAATCAGCACCCATCTTGTCAATCTTGTTAATGAAGCAAATTCGCGGGACGCCGTATTTATCGGCCTGGCGCCAGACTTTTTCGGACTGCGGCTGCACGCCGTGAACGGCGTCAAATACCGCGACTGCGCCGTCGAGCACGCGCAGGGATCGTTCCACCTCGGCCGTAAAATCCACGTGGCCGGGTGTGTCGATGATGTTGATGCGAATGTCGCGCCAGGTGCAGGTGGTGGCGGCGGATGTGATCGTGATGCCGCGCTCCTGCTCCTGCTCCATCCAATCCATGGTCGCAGTTCCTTCATGGACCTCGCCAATGCGGTGCGTGCGTCCCGTATAGAATAGGATGCGCTCCGTGGTCGTGGTCTTTCCGGCATCAATGTGCGCCATGATGCCGATATTCCTGCAACGCTCTAATGGGACTGTTCTGGCCACTGTAGTTCTCTACTCTTTCTGGGTCTTAAAATCTGAAAATCAGCTTCTAGCTGCTGGCTCCTAGCTAGTAGCTAGAAGCTAGTAGCCGTCTTTACCACCGATAGTGCGCGAAAGCCTTGTTCGCTTCCGCCATGCGGTGAACGTCTTCCTTCTTCTTGATCGCGGCGCCTTTACCGTTGGCCGCATCCAGCAATTCATTGGTCAATTTGTCGACCATGCCTTTTTCGCCACGACCGCGCGAGTACGTCACGATCCAGCGGATCGCGAGCGACGTCCGGCGATCCGGACCAACTTCGATCGGCACCTGATAGTTCGCGCCGCCGACGCGCCGCGTCTTTACTTCGAGCAAAGGCTTGGCATTCTCAACAGCCTTCTTGAACAGCTTCAAGGCTTCGTCGCCACCCTTTTCCTGCAGGTTGGTGAGCGCCTTATAGAAGATGCCTTCGGCAGTCGACTTCTTGCCCTGCCACATCATCGAGTTGATGAACTTCGTCACTAGATCCGACCCATAGACCGGATCCGCTTCTACCGTCCGCTTCGGAGTGTGTCCTTTACGAGGCATTTCAGCTTCTAGCTCCTGGCCACTAGCTTCTAGCTAAGGCCGATTCGACTAACGACTAACGACTAACGACCATCGACGAACGACGGGTTTTACGATTTTTTCGCGCGTTTCGCGCCGTACTTCGAACGTCCCTGCTGGCGGTTCGCCACACCGGTTGCATCCAGCGTTCCGCGCACTACGTGATACCGTACGCCCGGCAGATCCTTCACGCGGCCCCCGCGGATCAGCACAATCGAGTGCTCCTGCAGGTTGTGGCCGACGCCTGGAATGTACGTGGTCACTTCGATCCCATTCGTCAACCGGACGCGCGCCACTTTGCGCAACGCCGAGTTCGGCTTCTTGGGAGTCTGGGTATACACGCGGGTGCAAACTCCGCGCTTCTGCGGACACGACTGCAGCGCCGGACTTGCGGTCTTGTATTTCGTCCGTTCGCGGCCTTGCTTCACGAGCTGATTAAATGTCGGCACTCTTGCCACTCCCAGACGCGGCCAACCGCGTCTCGACCACAAAATTCATCCGGCCACACACTCACCCGCAGACGCACACTGACTGCGTCTCCGGTCTGGCACAGGCTCACAAGCCCGGCCATACTCTCCCGCACGGCTTTTCCAATTACGGCCGGCCGGTGAGAAATTCAGTTTCCCGTTTCAGACTGTCGCCGACGACGGTGACGCCACGCCCAACCCCACTTCGGTCCGGAGGCGCTCCGTTTCGTCTGCTTCTCCTGCATAGCCTCGCGTGTCTCCCACAATCTGGGCGCGGTGGTTTTCGCAGGACATTTCAGCGAGGGCGTCTTCGGTCTAGTGTTGCCAAACCGAAGCCGTATTTCTTCAGAGCTCAGCCAAGATTTTCCCAGCACCCAGAGGCGGCGTATATTGCCCAGCCCAACAGGTACCGTACACAGGCAAGCCAGACTAACTCGCGGAACCTTTTGATAATAGCAAGTGACTTGCACATCGTCAACCACTCTGGCACGCATCTGAACAAAGCAGGTGCCAGGTTTCAGGTCTTAGGCGTCAGGACCCAGAATTAAAGGCTCCACGGGAGCTCGGTCGACTCGCGCCCAAGACCTGATACCTGTTCTGCTGCGCTTGCTCAAACTGACAATGACCTTCTACACTGACTGCTTTCCGCTACACACTACGCTCGCGTCTGGAAAACGGACGCGAGGAGGGTTCATGGATTTTCGCAGTATGGATCGTTACAAGACAGACCGTCCTCATAATTTGGCCCGCCCTACTAGAGACCGTGGAAATCGTCGCCGTGCCGGCTTACTTCTTCTAGCGGCGCTCGTGGCACTCCTGGCTCTAACCGGTTGTATCGGCAAGAGCACTGCGAATCCCCAGGGCGGCAACGTCCAGACTGTGACCATCAACCCGACTGCGACCACGTCTCTGGAATTTGGAAAGACTCAGAACTTCAGCGCCTCGGCCCGTGATTCCGCGGGTCGCACTGTGTTTACGACCATCCACTTTCTTTCCGATAACAACGCCGCACTCACGATTTCCAACAACGGCGTCGCCTGCGCCGGAGTCTGGGACTCGCTGAGCAATCCCGTACGCTGCACACCTGGTGTCGAAGGCATCGCCCACGTGACCGCAGAGGCCGCTGGCGTCAGCAGCACGCAAGTAACGATCTACGTTCACCAGCATATTCAGAGCATCCTGGTCACACCGGTAGGCACACAGCAGTGCCTGAAGCCTCCCTGTACATGTTTCTCGCAAGGCACCACTGCGAATTTTCAGGCCACCGCTTACGGCGCTAATAACTTTGATATCACCAGTACCGTAGGGCCGATCAGCTGGTTGGTCACGACTGCGGGTGTGCTCACAATCACCTCTGACACCAACCTCCCGAATAACCAGGTGGAGGTCACGGCAAAGACACCCGGAATCACGCAATTGCTTGCCAGTGCGTCCGGTACCACCGGCGTCCCGTTTGGCTACACGACTTGCCTCGTGAAATCGATCATGCTGCAAGTGCAAGGCGGTTCGGGAAACTCAACCTCCCTCAACGGCGGCGGAACAAAGACATTGGTGGCCACGGTTCTGGACACCTTGGACGTGGCTTTGACCAAGCCGCCTCTGACCTGGAGTACCTCGAATCCCGAGGTCGCCACCGTGAACTCCTCAGGCACGGTCACCGGACGCCAAACAGCTGGCACCGCTGATATTTCTGCATCCTGCACGCCGCCGACCTGCAACATTGGAGTCCTCCCCGGACTTTCCCTGTATTCCACCGGGGGCACGCTGAAGAACGGCCAATCCGCTTTCGGCGTTATCGTCGCAAACGTCACACAGGCCAAGCCGCCCACGGCAACCGCGTGGGCCGCAACCACTGACTGCAAGGACAACTTCAATTGCACGAGCGCGATGTTTCCCGTGGTCACGGGAAAAGAACCTATCGGCACAGCGATTGGCGTTCCCTATACACCGAACTCGATGCGCTTCACTCCCGCCGGGGGACGCGTGTACATGGGCAGTGACAAGGGCCTGATGTTTGTGGATGTCGGCAGCCAGTCGCCGGCGGTGGGTACTGTTGCCCAGGCAACGACTCCCTGCAATGTCGCCGTATGCGGCAAGGTGCTGGCCATTTCCGCCGACAGTAATCGCGTAGTCGTGTCTGACACAACGACGATTCCGAACCAGGTTTACATCTTCGACGCTGCACACAGCACCACTCCTTCAGTCGACTTGCTGATCGACGGCGCCACTGCTGCCTCGTTCTCACCTGACCAGATGAAGCTTTTCATCCTGACGAACACCGGAAGGATGTTTGTCTATTCGACCGTGGACGCACTGAGTTCGGTCCCCCTTTCGACGGACGCAACGGACCTGGCTTTTTCGGCAGATGGAAGCTTCGCTTACGTGGCGGGAGTTCCGGTCAACGCTGTCTCGGGGTTTGCCACGTGTAACCTTCAGAACATCGGCTCTTCCTCGCCGGCGCTGGCATCCAATCCCCTGCGCGTGGTTCCCCTACCGTCGGTTCGAGAGGAACACATCTTCTTTTCGAACAAGGACGATGGCGACGATGACGACACGGACCCTGTCGAACATTCGGTGCTCACGCAAGATCTGATTGCTCTCGAACCGCCTAACCTGCAACTTCTCACCGCGCAGTTTTCGCGGGACTCGATTGATGACAACGATTTCAACTGCAATGCTCCGTTCTTTTATCCCGATGCGGCGTCAGGCTTCAAGTCCGGCACCACGTTCAACCTCGGCCAAGGCGCCTTCACTCCGCTCCTCATGCAAGTGACCGGAGACGGCACACAAGTCATCATCGTCGCGGAACATTTACCCGCCGTACTTATTTTCGACATCAACTCGGGTACGACGTCCGCTATCTCGCTGGTCAATAACGCGGACCCTCTGGCTGCATCCGCGACCTTGGATGGAACTCAGGTCTTCGTGGGATCTTGCGACGGCAATCCCACCAACCCGAATACCTGTGGGTCCGTCCACATCGTGAACACACAGCTTGGCGGCGATCTTCAGCAGGGCGTCTACACAAACTTCAACACCAACGACAGCATGTGTAACAACCTGCCGGGCACTCCCTGTCTACCTAACTTGATTGCCGTTAAACCGCAGTGATGGGGAGCACAGGTGAGGCGTCTGGTGCGAAGAAGATTGGCCTGCCAGGTGGGTGAGGGCTATCCAGGACGTTCTTACTGAAAATCGCCTGCTGTTCTCAGCGTTTCTTTGCGGCTAAGAGCTTTTCTGGTTGGAAGGAACAAGCACTAGCCTAGATCTTTCCCCACACTATCCAGCACTCCATTGATGAACTGGACCGACTCCGGAGTGGAAAACTTGCGCGCGATCTCGAGCGCCTCATTGATCACAACCGCTTTCGGAGTGTCCGGATAGCCCAGGAATTCGGCGACCGCTTCGCGGAGAATATTGCGATCGACTGCCGCCATGCGTTCCATACGCCAGTGCTGGGTATGCTTTTCGATCAGTCCATTGATCTCGATCGACTTGTCGCAAGCGATGCGAAAAATGTCTTCGGCAAATCCACGAACGTCTTCATCGACATTCGTGCGCTCGCCCCAGAACGATTTTCGAACGACATCGGGTTCCTGCTTCCCCATGTCGGCCTGAAACAGCATCTGCAAAGCGAGTTCGCGGGATTTGCGTCGGGTACCCAAGGTCAGTCGTTGGTCGTTCGCTGTTCGTCGTTCGTCGTTCGTCGTTCGCTTCTAGTGTACAGGGTTGGATTGCAGTGAGCGGGTCAACGCTTCGGTGCGCGGTTGGTCTTGCCTTTGCGAACGACCGAGGACGAACGACAAACGACGATACTCTTCAGATTCGCCATCTCGATCGCCGCCTGCGCGGCCTCGAATCCCTTGTTCCCCATTTTCAGCCCGGCACGATCAATCGCCTGCTCAAGAGTGTCGCAAGTCAGGACGCCGAAAGCGTGCGGGACGCCGGTCTCCTGCGCGGATTGGCCGATGCCGCGAGTGACCTCATTCACGATTACGTCGTAATGCGCCGTGTCGCCGCGAAGCAGGCAACCGATGCAGAGGATCGCATCGTACTTTTTCGTTTCGGCAAGGGTTCGAGCGGCGATGGGAATCTCAAACGCGCCCGGAACCCGTACGAGGGCAATGTCTTTTTTCTTCGCACCGGAGCGAAGAAGCCCGTCGTAAGCGCTCAGTAAAAGGCGCTCGGTAATAAAAGCATTGAAGCGTGAGACAACAATCGCGAAGCGCTTTCCGGTCGCATCGAGTTCGCCGGAGATCGACGGAATATCTTCCCGCGGAGGTCGTTCGAAATTGATCTTTGGCTTTTTCAAGACACCTATTCTTTTGGTGGACCGTCAGTCGTTGTATTTCCGGTAACAGTAATAACAGTAACCCCAAAAAACAGCATAGAAAATTGCAAAGTAAAGAACAGCTGCGATGGAATGGCGAACTTGGTATTCGCGCCATAGGTCGTGCAGCACCATTGCACCCACTGCGAGGCCCGCAATCGTGATTGTTCGTTGTTGCATCGTTCACATTGCGATACGTGTTTCCGGTAGCCGTGCGTGAAGCGTCTGCTATCGTCCCTTGAACGCCGCCGGCCGCTTCTCCAAAAACGCTGTCGTCCCTTCTTTCTTGTCTTCCGTAGCGCAGGCTACTCCGAACAGGACGGCCTCGAGATAGAGCCCCTCGGCGAGCGTCATCTCCATGCCTTTGTTGACCGCCTCCATCGCGTACTGAACGGCCAGAGGCGCGTTCGCAATGATCTTCGCGGCGATCGCTTCCGCTCGCGGAATCAGGTCGGCAGGCGCAGTCACTTCATTGACCAGCCCGATGCGATGCGCCTCCTGGGCCGTGATCATCTCGCCCGCCAGCACCATCTGCATGGCCAGTCCTTTGCCCACCAGGCGCGGGAGGCGCTGCGAGCCACCGTAGCCGGGGATAATCCCGAGCTTCACTTCCGGCTGCCCGAGTTTCGCATTGTCGCTCGCCAGGCGCATCGTGCAGGCCATGGCAATTTCGCAGCCGCCGCCGAGAGCGAATCCATTCAGGCACGCAATCACCGGCTTGCCCAGATTCTCAATCAGGTTCAGCACAGACTGTCCGCGATGGGTGTACTCCTTGCCGGATACCGCATCGTGCTTTGCCAGTTCAGCGATGTCTGCACCGGCGATGAATGCCTTTTCTCCCGCGCCAGTAAAAATCACCACGCGGACCGCAGCATCGTTCTTGATGTCATGAAACGCCGACCGCAGCTCTTCCATCGTAGCCATGTTGAGGGCGTTGAGGACCTTCGGACGATTGACCGTGACGTACGCAATCGCGTTCTTCTTATCCAGGAGAATGTTTTGGTAGGTCATAAATGTTTGTTCCGTGATCCGATACTCTCTTAACAGACCTGTCATCCTGAGCAAGAGCGAAGGATCTGCTTTCTTTTCGCTCGCTGGTAAAGCAGGTCCTTCGCTCCGCTCAGGACGACAGATTGGTGGTGGAGGCGCTCCAATAAAACCTTCTCACTTGTGGCAGCAGCAGCAACACAAGCGGCACCACAAAACTCACGGCCAACGCAATGTCGCTGCCCTCGTGGCTATGCTCGTCGAGGATGTCGTAGGTGAATACGGCCAGAACGCCGACGTCGGTCGCGAGCGAGAGCACCCATCCCCAAAGCTTCCCTTTGCACAATCCCCAGGCGGCAATCAGCGTAATCAACGCCGGAATCCCCAGCACAAGAGCACCGATCAGCAATCCGTGGACCGTATCCGCGGCGTCGGGATCAGCCAACATCTCCTGCGAACGCGTCAGTGTCAGCACGAAAACCGATAGCCCAGCCAGCACGAGGCCAAGCAAGAACTGTAAAACGTATACGACAGTGATCAACGGAGAGCGCTTCATTCGGGTCCTCCAATTGACTGCGATTTCACTTCTGCAATCCGACTGCTGATCCCAGCAATTCTAGAACGTTCCCGCCACCGGCTTTTCCGGGTTGGCGTAATCATAGAACCCGCGTCCGGATTTGCGGCCGTACCATCCTGCCATAACCAGCCGCTTCAAGAGAGGAGGCGATGCGAACCGCCGTTCTTTAAACTCGTCGTACATGACGTGCGTTATGTAGTAAGTCGTATCCAGTCCGACAAAATCGAGCAACGTAAACGGCCCCATCGGATACCCGCAACCAAGCTTCATCGCGTTGTCGATGTCTTCGATCGATCCCACGCCTTCTTCATACGCCCGGATCGCATCCAGCAGATACGGCACCAGCAGCCGGTTTACGATGAACCCCGTCTTGTCGGATGTGCGAACCGGAACTTTGCCGAGCTTTTTCGCAAACTCGTACACCGCCTCATAGACGTCCGGCGCAGTGGCGATCGTGCGGACCACTTCGACCAGTCGCATGAGGGGAACGGGATTAAAAAAGTGCAGCCCCACAAACCGCTCCGGACGCTTGGTCGCTGCCATCAATTCCGTGACCGAAATCGAGGAGGTGTTGGTTGCAAAGATCGCGTCTTTCTTCATGATGCCGTCGAGCGAATCGTACATATCCCGTTTCAGCTGGACGTTTTCGATGATCGCTTCAATCACGATGTCGCAATCCGACAGGTCCTGGCGATTGGTAGTTCCCTTCAACCGCTCTCTCGCAGCATCTTTCTGCTGCGCCGTGATCCCGCCTTTTTCCACGGGACGCTCGGCAAACTTCGCCAGCGACTTTTCAATCCCGGCAAAACCTTTGTCGAGGAGTTTCTGTTCCACCTCAAGCACCGTGACATCGAACCCAGCCATCGCCGCAACTTGCGCGATGCCGGAACCCATCAGACCGCAACCTAGAACGCCGACTTTTCTAATTTCCATATTGATTGCCTCAGATATCAGTACCCTATGAGAATTGTCATCCTGAGCGAAGCGAAGGACCTGTTGTCCTCTATATTTCCCAATCTGCTTCTACTGAAAGCTCTCCACCACCATCGCAATTCCCTGCCCGCCGCCGATGCACGCCGTCGCCAGCCCATACTTCTTCTTCCGACGCCGCAACTCGTACATAAGCGTTATCACCAGCCGCGTTCCCGTCGCTCCCAGCGGATGACCCAAGGCAATGGCTCCACCGTTGACATTCACTTTCTCGCGATCGAGTCCCAGCTCTTTCTCGACAGATAGATATTGCGCCGCAAATGCTTCGTTGACTTCGATCAGATCGATGTAGTCCAAAGTCAGTCCAGCCCGTTGCAGCGCAATCTTGGTCGCGGGCACAGGACCGCGTCCCATCAATTTCGGCTCTACGCCGGCGATGCCCCAATTCACGATTCGTCCTAGAGGATTGATATTCCGCTTCTGCGCCATCTCAAGCGACATCACCATCACCGCGGCCGCGCCATCGACAATGCCGCTGGCGTTGCCGGCAGTGACGGTCCCGCTCTTGCCGAATGCCGGACGCAGTTTCGCCAATCCTTCCATCGTCGTTTGCGGACGCCGGTGGTCGTCCTCGGTCAGCGATTCACCGGTTGGTTCGCCTTTGGAATTTCGCAGCGGCACCGGAGTCAGTTCTTCCTGGAGGCGTCCTGCCTTGTACGCCGCATCGGCAAGTTGCTGCGAACGCAGAGCGAATTCATCCTGCGCCTGTCGTGTGATGCCTTGCTGTTCGCCGTATAACTCGGCGGTATTCGCCATGTAGAGGCCGCAATAGCTGTCGAGCAGCGCGACCATCAGTGAGTCTTCCAGCTTTCCGCCGGGGGCAAGGGTAAAGCCGTCGCGACCGCGCAGAGTGAAAGGGGCTTGCGACATCGCTTCCATTCCACCTGCCAGAACGATCTTCGCTTCGTCCGTCTGGATCATCTGCGCTGCGCTGACGATCGACTGAATCCCCGAACCGCACAGCCGATTTACAGTCAGCGCCGGAGTCTCAATCGGAACGCCTGCGCGCAGGCCAACGTGCCGTGCGCCATAGATTGCGTCGCCGGAAGTTTGCTGGGCATTGCCGAAAACAACGTGATCCACGTCTTTCGGATCAACTCCCGAGCGCTCCATCGCCGCCTTCGACGCGATGGCCCCGAGTTCTTGTGCCGAGTAATCTTTGATCTTTCCGCAATAACGTCCAAAGGGCGTGCGCGCCCCGCTGACAATAGCAATATCGCCTGGTTTCAGCATGATTCCTGCTTGCAGATGAGATGGCTGGCCAGAAGCCAACCTCTAAGTTTACCAGTTGGAGGGTGGGAATTTGTAATTGGCGGTCTGAAGTCAGGAACGGCAAGCTCTGAGATTACAAATCGCAAATTGCCGGGTTACAAATTGGTTTACGCGACCGCTGCCGAAGCCGCAAACTGCGGAGCCATACTGACGATCTTGCCAATTCCCTGCGCGGCAGCTTGCTCGAGGGCCTGGTCGGCGCGATTCACTACTTCGGTCACGATATCCACGGGATCGAAATGCTGGCGCATGACCGCTTGTGCGAGTCCCGCGCTGAATTCCACTCTCTGATTCTTGCCAGGATATTTCACTTCGCCGAGCAGGCGACGCAATTTTTCAACCGCCAGCAGCGCTTCTTTTTCTCCGGTATCGCCGAGGATCAGCGCCACCGTCGTCGCTTCATAGCGGAACGCCAGGTCGTTGGTGCGGATATTCGCGGAGAAGAGCTGCCCGATCTGATCCATCACCGTCTCGATCGCCTGTTCACCGTGTTCCTTAATGAGCGCGCTATGCCGTCCAAATTGCATCAGGAGTACGGAGACGGCGGTTCCCTGCTGCAATCCACGACGCGTCTCGGCTTGGAGAAGATCGAGATACGACGCGCGCTTGAGCAGGCCGGATTTTTCATCGGTGACAGAAAGATTCTTCACCAGCCGGCGCAGGCCGGCGTTGTTGAGTGCAATCATGACCTGATCGCTCAGTGTCTTGATCACGACGATCTCGCCGGAACCCCATGCGCGTGGCGTGTTCTGCGCGAGGATCAGCACCCCGAGATGATCGTTGCCTTCCACCAGCGGCAGCGCCAGCAACGATTCAATCTGCAATTCTTCAATCGCGACACGGACACCCAACAACTCTGGAGCATTGGCTGCATTGCTGATCGTTACCGTTCCGCGAGCCACGGCCAGATCCTGCAACGTTTCGACCAAACTGACTAACGCCGCCGAACTACCGGGAATCAGGCCATCGACGTGGAACTCCTGCACACTCGACGGTGACAAGCCTGGTTTGCGCAGGGCTGCAATACAGCGCGATGCACGCCAGTGTCCTCCAATCTCGCTGACGGAAGTTTTCAATACACCTTCCGCATTGCCCTGGTGATAAAGCTTGCGTGTAATCTCCGCAACTTTGGTCAGACTGCTGACTTCGCCTGCTTCGTGTGTGAGCGAAGTCGCTGCCACCGCCGGAACTGCCGGGGCAGGTGCCGCCGGACTTGCCGCAGACGCCGGTGGAGGCGCCGAAGCGGAATACTGGGGTTCCATTCCCGCAGCAATGTAAAGCCTCTGCAGTTCCTGGTTGCGCGTTTCTTCTCCGGGGAACAGCTCCTTGATCCTCTGGAGCCGTTCGACGGCTTTTGTCCGCATCCCGTATTGCACGAGGATTTCCGCCTGCAACATCAGATCCTGCAAAGCAGCTGCGCCCAGCGTCGGCTCTTCCACTTTCACGGCAGCCTGTTCCGCCTTCTTTACGGCCGAGAACCGCGAGGCAATTACATTGAAACGCTGGTCATCGATCTTTCCGCGCAGCGCTTCCAGTCGTTTCTGATGTCCCGGCTCGTAGGGATCCACTTCCGCGCCACGATCCAGGCACTCACCCGCTTTTTGATAGTCGTGTTTCGCACAATAAAGATCGAAGAGCTTCATCAACGCTTGCGCGTAGTCCGATTCGCGATTGGAAGCGTTGTAGAGCTGCGCCAAAAACTCGAGCATGTCGGTCGAAGGCCGATGCGAAGCCACCACTTCCTGGATGGTCGTCAAGAACGACCGTCTCTCGCCGCGTCGGCGTTGGAAGACTTCGAGCTTGTTAGCAAGCGCGACCGCTTCTACGTCGAGTTCTGCGTCGAGCATCTTCCCAATCAGGTTGACGACCTGATGCATGCGCGCTGGATTCTGTTCGAACATCTGCCAGATCAGAGGCTCGCAATCGAGGCAGCGTCCAGCTGCCAGCAGCGCCTGGGCATACAAATCGCGCAACTCGGGATTGTTGTTTCCAGCATTGACGAGTGGTTCGAAGATGAAGATCGCCGCTCCCGCTTCTCCTTGCGTCAGCAGGCTCTTGCCGTACGCAATGGCAATTTTCGCATCGGCGGGATTTTCCGCGTAGGCACGCTCGAACCATTGCGACGAGTTTCCGCCTGCAGCCGCAGCAATATCCGCGAGCTTGAGGAAGAATTGTGCTGCCAGAACATGCTCGCCCAGGTCGGCGGACGCTTCCGCCACTCGCATATGATTTTGCTGGGTCGGCTCGAGATCGACAATTCGTCGCAGCACCAGCAAAGACTCTTCCTTGCGACCCTGCTTGTGCAAATCCTCCAACGCGTTCTCAAATGTCCCAACCGCCAGTTTCTTGTTGGACTGCTCGAGCAATTGTCCAAATCGTACTTTTTGTTCCCAGGTCGGGTTGGTGTAGCGAGCCAGTTTTTTGTACGTCAGGCTGGCACGAGTCGCCTCTTGTGCCGCCACCTGTCGATCGAAGAGTTCGCCCAGCAAACCGACTGCCTGCGTTCCCTTATTCAGGGAAAGGCAGAGATCCGCCGCCATTTGGCGCACATTGTCATTTTGGGGATCGTCTTGCAGGACTAGCAGATATTCCGCCAATGCCTCGGCCGTCTTGCCTTTTTGCAAGAGCTTCTCCGCCTTCTCGACCCGGCGGGCGATCTCGACACGATTGGGGTTTTCCGGCATTGGCTAAGTTGGGGCGGAGAGACCCGCTTTGATTCTAGGTATGCCCCACCGTCCCAGCAACGCGGTACCGTCGATCGGTGATTACGAAAGTCATGACGGGGAATGCCGAATCAATCCCAGGTATCGGTTGAGACCGAAGATTCAAGATCGGCAGCCGTTTTGCCGATTCGATGATTGAGGCGGAGTGTCCTTCCACGATCTAATGGGTGAGGCAAGCACCACCAATCGTCTTAAATCCCGACTGCTTGACCTTGCAGACACCCGCACCACCTGGTTCGCGGGTGGACTCTTCTTCGCCTTCCTGCTCCTGCAGGCGATCGGTTTTGGGCTGCTCGGGATCGGACGCGCAGGAATGGGACTTTCCGAGTCCATGCTGGTTCTTCACGGAGTCCTCTCCCTTGCCTGCTCCGTGTCCGCATTCCGCCGGGCGCAGGGCACTACGGCGCTTTTCTGGATCCTGTTTGCGACTGTCATGACCGTATTGTTTGTGCCGACAGCCATCCAGGCCTACGGCACACTCTGCGCAAGAAGTGTGTTGTCAGAATCCACCTGGCGGCTGATCTACTGCCTCTATGGCGCACCCATCCTGATGATGTTTTTTCTGCCAGAGGCCCGCGGCGACGCTCGAGCCCGGCTGGAAGTCTTCCTAGATCTCTTACAGGTCGCGATTGTCGTCAGCCTGATCTACGCCACCTTCTTCTTTTTTCCAGCGCAAAGCATGCTGCCTTCCGATGCCCTCTTACACAATGTCAGCGTCAGCGATGCGCAGAGTCTCCTGCTTCTGGTTGCCGCTTTCTTGCGGCTGCAATTTTGCCGCACTCCTGAGACTCGGGGCCTTCTGCTTCGGCTCACGTTTTTCCTGCTGGCATGCGCAATCACCACCTTTGTCGGTGACTGGATCGACCTTCACCAGCACGCTTGGTCCCCCTGGTTCGATCTGGGTTGGGCGGTCCCTTTTATTGTCGCCGGACTGATCGCTCTGACCTGGAGGCCGGCGCCGCAGCCCACATCCCTTCCTGAGTCAGCCAGTTTCCTCAACTTCGTGGTCGCCAACCTGGCACTGGTCACGATGTTGCTCGGGGTTGCCCTGCTGACGAACCATTGGGAACAGGCCTACGGAAGACTACTCACGAGCGTCGCAATCGTGGCATCCCTGCTCGCGCTTACGTTGCGGCTGGCGTTGACGCAGTTCCACCAGCAGCAGGAAATCAGGCACCGTCAGGCTGCCCAGAATCTTCTGGCTGTGTCCCACGAGGAAATCGCACAACTGCTTGACCAGGCGCGCGCACAAACACTGGAAATCACCGAGGTAAGCCAACTCGGGAACTTGCTACAGGCCTGCAACTCACGCGCGCAAGTGTTTCAGCTCCTTCCATCACGAATGGTCCGGCTGTTCCCCGGAACATCCGGCGCCCTTTCCATGTTCAACGTTTCGCGAACGCGCGCCGAGCCGGTTGCCGTTTGGGGCGAGCGCCCGCCTTCGGATCATCATCTCGCGTGGGGCGTTCGTTCCGGTTCCCAATCCGTCTCCGCTCCCTTGATTACCAATGGCGAGGCACTCGGAGTGCTGGTACTTGGAGTTGATGAGGACTCTCCGACTTCCCGTTCCGAAGCCGAGGCCGACGGAGATTCGTCCCACCGCCAGCAGTTAGCTCTCGCGATCGCCAAGCAGATCGCCCTCACCGTGTCGAATATCGACCTGCGAGAGGCTCTGCAAGATCAAGCGATACGTGATCCGCTAACGGGCTTGTACAACCGTCGCTACATGCAGGAGTTCCTCGATCGTGAAGTTCGCCGCGCCCGCCGCCGAGAGCGCTCATTGGCCGTCATGATGATCGATATTGACCATTTCAAGCGTTACAACGATTCCTTTGGGCACGGTGCCGGCGACGATGCACTCCGCCTGGTTGGTGAAACACTAATGGACGCTGTGCGAGCCGAGGATCTGGCGTGCCGCTACGGAGGCGAAGAATTTACCGTCATCCTGGTCGAGTGCTCGCTCGCGCAGGCCGTTCTTCGCGCCGAGGAGATTTGCAGACGGCTTCGTCAGATACACACCAACCGCCCCGGCGAACTTCCAGAAGGAGTGACGGCATCGATCGGCGTTGCCGGGTTCCCAGAAACCACCGACAACATCGACCTGCTGGTAAAAGTTGCCGACCAGGGTCTGTACCAGGCCAAGCATGACGGTCGCGACCGCGTGGTCGCCGCAAATCTTGAAGCCACCAGTGCAGTCGCTCCATCTCTCTCTCATTCAAGCGACCTTTCAGCTTTGGTCGCACCGGAACCGTCCTAGCAAAACCGCTTTTCGCAGGCACATTCCCTCCACTTCTGGTACAACCACCATTCATGGCGTCGTCTTCTACAACGTCCGAGTCCGGACTCAAGCACCAACTGAGCGCCGGCCAGATGACCATGGTCGCGGTGGGCGGCTCGATTGGAACCGGACTCCTGCTCGGCACCGCGGCCGCAATTGAACTGGCTGGGCCTGCAGTCATCCTGAGTTTCATATTGGCTGCCTTCATCAGCTGGATCGTCGCACTCGCGCTCGGTGAACTAGCCAGTACGCATCCGGCCGTCGGATCATTTGGTGTCTACGGCGATCTTTATCTCAACGACTATGCCGGATTCATTTCGCGTGCCGGATACTGGCTTGCGATCGCGGTTTCGATCGGCGCCGAGATGGTCGCTTCAGCGACCTACATGCAACTCTGGTTTCCGGGCGTCCCAGCGATTGTCTGGGTCGTGCTTTTTTCTGTCTTCCTGCTCTCGACGAACCTGCTGAGCGTGCACGCCTTCGGACGCTTCGAATTCTGGTTTGCCATGATCAAGGTGGCTGTCATCGCGGCCTTCATCATGATCGGCGCGCTCCTGCTCCTGACCGGACGCGCGCAGCCGCAATACACATCCCATGGCGGATTCTTCCCGCTCGGCGCAGCCGCTCCTCTGCTGGCTATCACGTTTGCGATCTATACCTTCGGCGGAGTCGAGTTCGTGGCCGTCACCTCAGGCGAATCAACTTCCGCAGCGGAAATTGCGCGCGCCGTCCGCATGACGTTCCTCACGCTGACATTCCTCTACCTGGGCGCGATTGTCGTCTTAGTTGGCGTCATGCCGTGGAACCATGCTGGAGTCACCGAAAGTCCCTTCGTGACTGTGTTCCGATCGGTGCGGCTACCGGGAGCCGCGCATGTCATGAATTTTGTCGTGCTGACCGCCGCTCTCTCCGGGGCGAACGCAGCGCTGTACATCTCGAGCCGCATGCTGTTCTCCCTCGCCCGCACTGGATGGGCTCCGGCCGCACTGGGCCGCTTGAGTTCCAAAGGCTCGCCAACCCTTGCCTTGCTCGTTTCCTCCTACGGGATCGTGGTCGCACTCGCACTGGAGCATTGGGCTGCCTCCAATGCGTTCGTCTACATTTTGCGCGGTGCGTTTTTCGGGATGATGCTGTCCTGGGTTATTTCTCTCGCCGCCCATATTTCATTCCGACGCCGCATTTCTCCCGAACAGGCCGCAGCCATCCCCGCACCATCTCCGCTGAAGGGCTGGGGATCGATGATAGGCCTCGTCGTCGTCCTCGGAGCCATCGGCAAGACCTGGTATGACTCCCGCGTCAACCTGATCAGCGGCGTCGCGTTCATGATCGGACTGACGGTGCTCTATTTTCTATTGCGACGGCGGACGGCCTAGCCTCGGGTTGAGGTCAATCAGTGTGAACGGTGGTCAGCGTTAACTCTTGCATCGTCGATTCCCGCTCATTGCCTTCGCTCCGAGAGTAACAAGCAATCGCCCCGAAGCCACTACGATGCCGTCGTCAGCTGCGATGTGCAGTGTGGACAGCGGGTCGCTTGCATCGCAACGCCAGAGAAGCAGAATGGGCAGTCTCTCGTTACAGCCACAGACGCCTTCTGCTCCGTCTTCAGGCGATTGACTTGGCGGATGAGCATGAAGACTGCGAACGCAACAATCAGGAAGTCCAGGAATACGTTGAAGAACACTCCGTAATTGATGGTGGCCGCCCCTGCCGCTTTCGCTTCGGCGAGGCTACCGTAGTAGTGTCCCGACAGATTGATGAACTTGTTTGAAAAATCAGAGTGACCCGAGAGCAACCCAATCGGGGGCATCAGAATGTCGGACACAAACGAGCTGACTACTCTGCCAAATGCCGCGCCTACGATGATTCCGACGGCCATGTCGAGCATGCTGCCGCGCATGGCAAACTCCCTGAATTCATCGAGCATCCGGCCGCCTCTTTTCCCCAATAACGTCTTGGGACTGCCCAAGTGAGCCATACCGAGATTGTCGAGAATGGGATCGTTGTCAGTTGTCATGGAATCCTCCGTAGTGCGGCAACATGCTGGCCCGGAGGTGTCCGGCATGTCAAGCAAAGGCAGGTTGCGAGGCGAAGTGTGTTCGCTGGGTGATGAAGAATCGCCAACGCGTCGCTGTCGAGCGGCCTCGCCCGTTCCCGCATTACAATGACTCAATGTCCGACGCACTTCTACGTTTCCGACCGGAATTCCCCATCCTCGAACGTACGAATTACATGATCTCGAATTCGCTCGGCGCCATGCCCCGCGGCGTCTATGACGCTCTCCACGGCTACGCGGATACATGGGCCACGCGCGGCGTCCGCGCCTGGCAAGAGCGCTGGTGGATGTTAGCCCTGGAAGTCGGCAACGAGTTAGGCGCGCTGATGAACGCACCCGACAATTCAGTCTCTACCCATCAGAACGTCACCACCTGCCAGGCCGTCGTGGCATCCTGTTTTGATTTTTCCGGGAAACGAAACAAGGTTGTCTACACCGACATGAACTTCCCGTCCGTGATGTATTTCTGGGAAGCCCAACGCGCGTATGGCGCGCGCGTGAATATGGTAAAGACCGATGACGGCATCCACATTCCCACCGAGCGCCTGCTCGACGCCATCGACGAACAGACGCTGCTCGTTCCCGTCTCGCATGTGATCTTTCGCAGCGCCTACATCAACGACGCACGGGCGATCATAGAGAAGGCGCACAAAGTCGGAGCCCACGTCGTACTCGATACTTTTCAATCTCTGGGAACGGTCCCCGTCGACGTCACTGCGCTCAATGTGGACTTTGCCTGCGGAGGCGTCCTGAAATGGCTGTGCGGAGGTCCGGGAGTCGCGTACCTGTACGTGCGTCCGGACCTGGGAGCGAAACTTGCGCCCAAATTTACGGGATGGTTCGCCCACCAGGACTCGATGGCTTTCGAAACCGGGCCGATCCGCTACACCGATCCGCCGTTTCGCTTCATGAATGGCACCACGCATATCCCGTCACTCGAAGCCTGCCGCCCCGGACTGAAAATCATTCGCGAAGCGGGTGTCCAGAACATCCGCGAGAAATCAAAGCGTCAGACGGCGCGACTGATCGACCTCGCCGATCAGCATGGATGGCATATCAATTCCCCGCGCGATGCCGAAAAACGTGGTGGCACCGTTTCCATTGATATGCCCGGCTCGCAGCAGGTCTGCATCGACCTGCTGGCCCGCGAAGTGATTGTTGACTGGCGTCCGAAAGCGGGCGTGCGCTTCTCGCCGCACTTTTACAACACTGACGAAGAAGTGGATACCGCGATTGCGGTGGTGGAAGAGATTCTCAAAGAGAAGCAGTTAGTCACACGCTAACAGGATCAGTTACCTCGGTAAGCCCGTTGCAGACGTTTTCCATGTCCCGCTGAAATCCCCATCCTTATCCTCGTAGATGTGACGCCTGTCGCCCTCATCTTTCCTTCTGGCGGCCTTGCCCTGATTACGCTGGCAGGAGTCGCCGGCGGGCTCTATTTGTTCATTCGCGGATTTCGCCTGCTTGCCCGGAAACGCCTGCTCATCAACACGCCGACCTCGAAGATTCGCAGTGCTTCGCTCGGGCTGGTTGAAGTCAACGGCACGGCAACTGGACCGTACACAGTACCCACTCCCATCACCGGAGCACCCTGCTTTCTCTACCGAACTTCTGCATGGCAGAAGAACGATGAAAGCAAGTCGGGCGATTGGAAGAAGGTCGCTGAAGAAACCTTGCATGTTCCCTTTTTTCTCAACGATTTCACGGGCCACTTATTGGTCGAACCCAACGGCGCTGAGCTTGATCTGCGGCTCGACTTTCGTCAGAACTTTAGCGACACAATCTTCTCGCCGCACGCGACGCAGCCCATACTGAGCTTTCTGGCTCGCCATGGGGTGGAGCCTTCCAACAAGATCCGAATCGACGAATGTTCCATTCAGCCGAATAGTCCTCTCTTTATGGTGGGAACCATCGCTGAGAATCCGGGCATCGAAGTGCGCCCGTTGGTTAGCGATGTGGAATCGCAACCTCGTACCAGGATCAGCTTGCAGCCGACGACGATGCCGCACGAAGTCGTTCGCCTGTCCGAAACCAAACCGCCTTCTCGTTCTGGCGACATGACCCAACAGTCGAAACTTGCCGCCGCTCTAACGAAAGCCGGAATCACCAATCCCGCCGCGTGGCAGGCAGCCGGGGTTCCTTACCAACCTGCCGGGAATCCGCAGGTCCACGAAGTCTCGGTGAATCGGGAACGAACCGCGCCACCGACGCCGGCCGACAAGAACGCCTTTGATCTCACGCCTCCCGTGGTCCTCATGAAGGGCACAAATAGTCCCGCGTTTCTCATCTCCTGGCGCAGCCAGAACGAACTGGTCCGCTCCCTCGCCTGGAAATGCGCTGCCATGATCTGGGGCGGCGGCGCACTCACGCTGCTGGGAATCTATGTGCTGATTCAGCAGATGGATCTCCAGTAGAGCGGCTTTTCCGTTTCAGTTCTTAGCTCATAACGGCCGACTCCGGGCAGCCCCACATATCTCCCTTAAGTAATCGACGTAGCCAACTGCTAACCCAATCGCCAAACCTGTGCCTGCTAAAATATCTTCGTGCCTGACCCTGTCCGGATCGGAATTCTCGGCGACTTCAATACCGAATTTCGTTCCCACCACGCCACCAGCGAAGCGCTCCAGCATTCCGCCAAGAAGCTGGGAATCGAACTGGAATCCGTGTGGCTACCAACGCCGTCATTGCTCGCTCCGGACGCGCCGAAAATCCTCGAAAGTTATGACGGACTGTGGGCCTCTCCGGGCAGTCCCTACAAGAGTTTCGACGGGATGCTCAAGGGCATTCAGTTTGCGCGTGTGCATGACTGGCCGTTCCTGGCCACGTGCGGCGGATTCCAGTACACGCTGATTGAGTGCGCTCGCAACGTTCTGGGAATGGCCGATGCGACCACGGCGGAAGAAGATCCGAACGCGAAGAACATTATTATTTATCCAGTCTCATGCGCCGTTCCAAAACGCAAAGCGGGTGCGCCCAAACTTTCTGGAATTGTGCCGAAAATCCACCTGCGCCCCGGTTCTTATCTGGCGGGTTATTACAGCGAAGAAGTCATCGAGGAAGAATATTTCTGCAATTTTGAAGTGAATCCTGAATTCGAATGGACGGCGATGGAAGCCGGCTTCCCGATCGTCGCTCGCGGAGCCGACGGAGAGTGCCGCGCCATCGAATCTCCCGCCCATCAATTCTTTATCGCGACTCTGTTCCAACCGCAGTTGTCGTCAACCGCCAAGAAGCCGCACCCGCTGGTGATGGCATTCGTGCAAGCAGCCGAAAACTGGTCGCGCAAGAAACTCGACGACTCCATCCTGGCATAAGCCGACCCGCCCGAACTGAAATACAATTCCAACCGAACCACTGGCGACCGTCATGAAACAGATCGCATTGTTTTCTTTCCTATTGATTTCTGGTGTCCTCACACTGACACCGAGTGCTGTCGCGCAGCCGACTCCTTACGATCAGCCCTGGCGTCCGCAATATCACTTCACGCCTCCGCAAAACTTCATGAACGATCCCAATGGAACGGTCTTTTACAAAGGCGAGTATCACCTGTTCTACCAGCACAATCCCGAAGGCAACGTCTGGGGACATATGAGTTGGGGACACGCTGTCAGCACTGATCTGGTTCACTGGCAAGATCTTCCGGTCGCGATCCCCGAAGATCCCAACTACATGATTTATTCCGGTAGCGCTGTCGTCGACAAGAACAACACAAGTGGGCTTTGCGAGAATCCCGATCCCCGCGACCATTCCTGTCTTGTGGCGATTTATACCGCCGCCTACAAGGATCGCCAGAAGCAACACATCGCGTTCAGCAACGATCGCGGCCGCACCTGGACGAACTATTCCGGCAACCCAGTCGCCGACCTCGACGCGCCCGACTTTCGTGATCCCAACGTTTTCTGGTACGAACCGCAACATAAGTGGGTGATGGTGACGGTGCTCGCCGATGAAAGGACGCTTGTCCTCTTTGACTCTCCCGATCTCAAGCATTGGACCAAGCGCTCGACGTTTGGTCCCGCCGGAGACACGGCTGGGCAATGGGAATGTCCCGACTTGATCGAGCTTCCCGTCGAAGGCACCCACGAGAAGCGGTGGTTGTTGATTATCAATCGCAACCCGGGAGCACCCGCGGGAGGCACCGGCGTGCGTTATTTGATCGGCAAATTTGACGGCACACAATTCACCAGCGAGATCCCGGACACTCCGGTGCTCTGGGCCGACTGGGGCAAGGATTTCTACGCCACCAATACATGGAACGATATGCCGGCCACTGACCCGCGCCGCGTGTGGATCGGCTGGTTCAGCAATTGGCAATACGCGAACGTGGAACCCACGGTCCTCTGGCGCGGCGGCCTGTCTGTCCCCCGCACTCTGATGCTGCGTCGTTTCCACGATGGACTGCGCCTGGTCCAGAAACCGGTAAGCGAATTGGAGCAACTGCGGCACGAAAAATTCCGCGCCGCCAATGCCAACATTGCGGATATCAATCGCAAAATTGGCGAGACCGGAACCAAGGGTGAAGTCTACGAACTTGAGGCGGAATTAGAACTCGGACACGCGGATGAAATCGGGATGCGTCTCCGCAAGGGGAAAGACACCGAAACGTTGGTCGGGATCAGCGCAACTCGCGATGAAGTGTTCGTGGACAAAACAAGATCCGGCGAAACTTCGTTCAGTAAAGATTTCCCGGGTCGTCACGCTGCAAGCATCGAAAAAACCGCACGGATCAAGTTGCATATATTCGTCGACCGTTCGAGTGTTGAGGTCTTCGTCAACGACGGGGAGCGGGTGCTATCCGAACGCATCTACCCGCCCGCAGGCAGCGACGGAATCGACGTTTACAGCAAAGGCGAGGTCGGTAAAGTCATCTCGCTCACAGTGTGGGAATTGGATTCAGTCTGGAAATAGCACGGCCTAAGCACCTTGCACTCTGCGACGGGACTTAGGCCGCGATCCAGCCCTACTTCGATTTCTCCAGCGCCAGCACCACAAACGTATCCGGTTCGACCTTTCTTCCCGGCAGCACTTTCGCGGTCACCGTGAACAGCTCGTGTGTCTTGGGATCAAGCGACATCGTTCGTGCGTGGTCCTGAGTCTTCGCGGTTTCGACAACCGTGAACTTCTCCGGAGAGTCTTCGCGAATCACGGTGATCGTGCCGTCACCGGCTGATGCGAATGCGAGATTCTGCTCGGGATCGAATGCAGTCGCGTCGCATCCTTCGCCAATATCCGGCATGGCCAATACTTTGCCATTATCCGCGTTCACGATCGCCATCTTCTTGTTGCCGCCGCATCCGGCAAACAATCGGCGATTCTTCTTATCAAGCGCCAGGCCTGTGGGCTCTTCACATCCAGCCATCTTCCAGCGCGATTTCACGACCAGCTTCTGCGGATCAAAGGCGACCAGTTCCGACGTGTCCTCGACGTTGACGAACATCGTGCCCTTTTCGTCGCTCGCTGAAAATTCCGGCTTCCCGCCCAGATCAATTTTGCCGACTACTTCACCCTTGGCAGCATCGATCGCCGTCGTGTCCTTACTGTTCGCGTTAAAGGTGAAGACGCGTTTCGTAAAAGGGTCGTAGACGATCGCATCCGGCCGCGTACCAACTTTGATTTTGTTCAGGACTTTCAGCGTCTTCAGGTCGAAGATCGTGACCATGTCTTCGCCTCCGGCGCTGATGAAGCCTTTTCCAAACTCCGGAGTCAAAGCGACCCCATGAACACCGGGCGTGTTCGGGATCTCCTTCAGCAACTTGCCTGAGTCCTCATCCACGACCATGACGCGATCTGCGCGGGCGATAAAAATCCTACGCCCCGGGCTGTCGACGGTCAGGTAGTCCCATCCACCAATGCCGCCCAGTTTCCAGGTCTTCGTGACTTTGTATCCAGGTGCAGACTGTGCGGCCGCGCCAAGAGAGAGGGACAACACTGCAACGGTCAGGGTTCGCAAGATAACTAGGTTTTTCATAGGTTTTGATTTTCTCCGCGACCGAGCGCGTTCCTCGCGCGCTCTGCGTTGCAAGATTTTCGTGCAAGCCGTGGCAAGGAACGCGAGCTTGTGGACTGGATGAGTTTACTTCCGCAATCCCGCCACCGGAGTTGCAGGAGCGACCTTGGCCAAAGCCGCCTTCAAATCATCCGGCTTGAAACCGAATGGCCCAGGACGACTCTTGTAGGCAATCTTGCCATCGCGATCGACGAGATACAAGCGATCAGGCCAACCCGTATATGCCTTCTCGGTCGTGTTTTCGAAACCGTCGAGCACTGCGGGAAATTTGATCCCAAGTTTGCGCACACAGGCGCCCGCCACAAAAGCCCGTTCCTCTTCATTTTTTGGAGATGCGAATACAACCTTATCTCTCAGGTTACTTTCCATCTGCCAGACGTCGCTCGGATGCGCTTCCAGAATGTATACAGCCAGGAAACTCACGCGGCTTCCGTACTCGTCGTAGAGTTTATTGAGGGCAGGAACCTCCCGCCGGAAAGGCGGTCAGGTATAGCTCCCGAACACCAGCACAACTGGACCTTTGGCATTCAGTGAAGAAAGCGCGACGCGAGATGTCTTGTCGAGGGTCTGGAGATTGAAATCGGGAGCGGCATCGCCGGGTCGCAATTCGCCGGCGCGCGCGCGCAACCACATCGTCTCGAACGGCGCAGCCAGAAACACCGCCGGAATCGGCATGTGCATCATGACTTGCCCGAATCTCTCGGGCGGCTGCTTCATGGTGTGCCACATGAAGGCCACGAATCCCAGCCACAGAACGAACAGAACCAGTACCGTCTTTAGCAGGACGGGTTTCCAGTTGCGTTTTTTTCGAGGCGCCGCGGATGGGGGTGGGGATGAAGCGACGGACATATTGAGGCGCAATTTTCTCATACAAGCAGTTCCCGGTGTCAGTAGCCTAAAACTACTATCGCGACGAACAGCCATCCGATCTCCTCGAGGAGTCGGCCCAACGCCCTGTTCCACAATTGTGCAAACAATTGCTCCGGTCACTGAAGTAACCCGCATGAATACACCGGTTAACACGAGGCCTTTGGTATGGCGGATGCTCTATCCACAATGGAAGTGTGCAGCCGGACCCGGTCGAAACCGGGCTGGCAGAAAGCCCACGACCCTGGGGCTTCCAGAACCTGGAGATTGCCATGAAAACGACCCTATTCGCGTTGCTATTTTTCTGCGCCACCGCTGCCTTCGGACAAGCGGCGGGCGTTTCCGTATCCAACGAGCCCAACCCGATCCAGATTCCCAGCCATCAGCAGCATGCCTCGCAACACGCCATTCAGTCGGGCGAAAGCCTGCTGATCACTTCCTACAGTGAGACTTCCGCTCGGGGTGAGCGTCCGCTATGGGAAGCCGGCGCCAAACCGCCCGCTGAAGTTCCACTCGGCGACGTGGCCCGCCTGCTGAGGAATGAGCACGCGACCGTAAAGAAGGCCGTCAAGACTCTGGAGAAATAAACCCGCCCCGACTCTAACGTGACAGTGGAGTAACTGCCCGTTCTAGGCCCAGTTACTCCTTGTCACGATTACGAAAGGCTGTGTTGGGCCCCGCTTCCCGCCTCTGGACCAACCGCATCTGGAGCGCACTCCCGCCTCTCGCTACACTCCTATTCGTCGAATCATCTGGAATCCAAGCCCCCCGCGCCGGGGATGAGGGAGCCAACCGCCACTATGAACGTCTGGGACAGCATTTACCGCATCCCGTTCAACGCATTACTGGCCTATATTCCCGTGCTCGCAACCGTGGTCACCTGTTATTTCAGCGTGATCCTGGCGCGCGCGACGCTGCGCTACGTCGCCGCCACCGATAAGGGCCTGGCCTTGGCTCGCGAGGAGTTCGAACGCGAATGGTCCCCCGAACTTCACCTCAAGATCGAGCGCATCTCCGCCAACGACGCGCGGATCGTAGTTACTAACCTGGCAAAGCTGTCGGTACTCCTGCAGCTCTTGCAGATTCGCAAAATCACGTTCATGGTGCCATTCGAGCGCTGCGTCTTGAACGATCCGTTAGTTGGTGGGATGACCTGGACACAGGACATCGGCAAGCGCCTGATCGCTTGCACGGGACCTGACTTCGAAGGTCAGATCGCATCCTCAGTCACGTTCTTCGCTTCGGGACGCATGTTCCGCACGGACTGGTTCCGTTTTCATATCCAAGTGGAACGCGGCCGCATCGTGCGCCTCGATCCCAGTAACATTCCGGCGCGGCGCGTGCGCGTCCTTGCCAATCGCGAAGGAGTTGAGCGTCGCCGCGATTTCGTGCAGGACGTTGCCGCCGGGGCAGCCCCCAAGATTCCGGACAGCACAACCGTGTAAACGTCGGGGTTGAAAGTCTCGCCATCGGAACCGATCTGTCGTCCCGCTGGGACTTTCGTTCCCGGCACATTTCTAACCCGGCGTTGAAACGCCGGGCTATTCTCAATTATCGGTAGTGGGTCATTTTGAGTCCGCTCGCGGAAACATAACCACGACCTTCGTGGTAAAAGCAAAGACAAATTGAGCCACTACCCAATTGTCCCTCCGGGACGTTCCGCTTGGGATGGCATGGTCGGCACTCGGGACTTCAATCGCGACTGAGGACTGACCCACGAACGCACTTTCCAGCTGGGGCGATGCGACTTGCTTTCCCGCGTTCTTAGCCTGCCACCAGCTTATAGAGTTTGCCGTTATAGTCCACGACGTAAAGCTCGTTATTTGCCGCACGGCCGAGAGCACTGACATTGACGCCGGTCGAGAGCAGAGGAGCGCGTGACCAAGTGCCGGGTTGAGTCTCCTGCAGCGTCCACAACGTGCCACTGCCGAAGTCTCCGAAGACATACAGTCCAGCCAATGCCGGAATGCCGGTGCCTCGATACACGTATCCACCAATCACAGCGATGCCTTCTGAA
The DNA here is from genome assembly GCA_016196065.1 of Acidobacteriota bacterium. NCBI lineage: Bacteria > Pseudomonadati > Acidobacteriota > Acidobacteriota bacterium. Next base: position 315,811 of record JACPYL010000025.1, read on the forward strand.
TGGGAGTATTCGGCAATCGGAGGAACCAGCCCCGTCTGGCTGCAACTCTGCCCCGGCGGATAGCAATGATTCCCTTCCATGATGTTCCATCCGAAGTCGCCGCCCTTGGTCACGATATCGACTTCCTCCCATGCACCCTGGCCGACATCACCCACGAACAGTCGTTTGCTCTTCTTGTTGTCAAACGAAAATCGCCATGGATTGCGAAAGCCGTACGCCCAAATCTCACCCTTCGCTCCCGACACACCGACAAATGGATTATCGGGCGGAATTGCATAGGGATTTCCGGAGTTGACGTCAATGCGCAACATCTTCGCGAGCAGCGTGCTCAACTTCTGGCCATTGCCATTGGGATCTCCGCCGGAGCCGCCGTCGCCGGTTCCGATATAGAGGAACCCATCCGGCCCAAAAGCCATCTGGCCGCCCTTGTGGTTATCAAAAGGCTGGTCGAAGAACAAGAGAACCTTGCCGCTATTCGGATCGGCGACATTTGGGTCCGACGACGAGACGTGATATTCGGCGATCACGGTCTGCAACTGTCCGTTCACGCGCCGCGTGTAATTGAGGAAAAAACGCCCGTTGGTTTTGTAGCTGGGATGAAACGCCAAGCCTAACAACCCTGTCTCGCCACCGCTCACAATGATCGAGGAAATGTTAAGGAAAGGAGTGGCCAAGAGTTTCTTGGCTTTCACAATCCGGATCGTGCCACCCTGCTCAACAATGAAGAATCGGCCGGAACCGTCTCGCGGAGCCTGGAAGTCAAGCGGTGCGGCCAGTCCCGAAACCACCAGTTGCAAGTGGACCGCAGGAGCCTCAGGAAGGGGTGGTCCCGCCGCCCATCCGGGTTCGACAGCGACCATGGTGATGAGACTCAATACGAGAACAAAGATCCGTATGCCGGCAACACCGGAAGCAACGGCGCGCCGCGACACGGGCTGGGGATTGTTCCTAATCTGCTGCATGGTGAAGATTCCTCCGAGTAGGGTGAGTTGGGCGCTGGACGCGCAGAATAAGCGAATTAACTTACCTGCTGCAACTGGCCTTCCAGAGCCGAAACTCGCTGGTTTCAAGGAAGTACGCCCAGTCGCTCTCGGTTGCCGGGCAAGTTCTGCGCCCGGATGAGCAATGTTTGCACACCGGCCAGACTCCGAATCGAGAGACGTGCCCGCACTGCTATAATCGGCGCCGCGCGTAAGGACCTCCATGGCAGACGAAAGACGCGACCGTGAACTCGGCATGGGATGCCCGATCTCGCGCCGTGACTTCCTGAATGGAGCGGCCGTCGGGATTGGTGGGACACTCGCAAGCCAGCATCTCCTGGCGGCTCTGGCTCCGTCGGAGTTTGACGGCGGCTCCAGTGGATCCCCCGCGTCGCCTCCCGAAAAACCCTCGGACTACTACCCGCCCGCGTTGACCGGGATGCGCGGCAATCACGATGGAACCTTCACCTACGCGCACCGCTTGCGTGACGGAGAAGCATGGAACTCCGACGGTCCCACCGAAGCAACCGGCGAATCCTACGATCTGGTCGTCGTCGGAGGCGGAATCAGCGGGCTCTCCGCAGCCTATTTCTACCGCAAGGCTGTTGGCGATAAAGCTCGCATACTCGTGCTCGACAATCATGACGACTTCGGCGGTCATGCCAAACGCAACGAGTTTCAGGCCGGCGGTCGCATGCTTCTCAGCTACGGCGGCACGCAGTCGATCGAAAGTCCTGGAAAATACAGCGCGGAAGCCAAACAACTGCTCGTCGAGTTGGGGATCGACACACAGAAATTCTTCAAAGCCTACAACCAGAATCTCTACGATTCTCACAGATTGGGAACGGGCGTTTTCTTCGACAAAGAAACCTTTGGTGAAGACCGTACCCTCCCCGGTCTGGGAAGAGTCCCATGGACGGAGTGGCTGGCGAGAGCGCCCCTGAGTGAAGCGGTCCGTCGTGACATCGCGCGCGTTTATACCGATAAGGCCGACTACCTGCCCGGACTCTCACGGGAAGAAAAGATCGCTAAGCTTTCGAAGATCAGTTATGCGGACTTCCTGACCAAACTCTGCAAAGTCCATCCGGACGCGTTGAAGTTTTTCCAGAGTTACACCAATGACCTGTGGGCAGTCGGGATCGACGCGGTCCCGGCCATTGGCCCGTACATGGCGGGCGATGACTACGGCGGAATCACTTATCCCGGTTTCCAGGGCATGGATCTCGGCGACGACGAGCGAGAAGAACCCTACATCTTTCATTTCCCGGACGGCAACGCGTCGATTGCGCGATTGCTGGTACGCGCGCTGATTCCGGCGGCAATCCCCGGCCACACCATGGAAGATGTGGTCACTGCCCGAGCTGATTACAGCCGACTGGACCAAACCGCATCGGCGACTCGCATCCGCTTGAACAGCACAGTCGTGAACGTGAAGCACACAGGGCCAACTTCTTCGAAAGAGGTTGAAGTCGCCTACGTTCACGGCAAGAAATTGCAGTCAGTGCGCGCAAAACAATGCGTGCTCGCTTGCTATAACGGCATGATCCCGTATTTGTGTCCGGAACTACCGGAGACGCAGAAGGCGGCGTTGTCCTACCTGGTGAAAGCACCGCTCGTCTATACGCACGTTGCGATTCGCAACTGGACATCGTTTGAAAAACTGGGGCTGCGGCAGATCGAGTCGCCCGGCAGCTATCACGTGTATACGGCGCTCGACTTTCCGGTCAACCTCGGCGAATACAAGTTTCCGAGCAAGCCAGAAGAACCGATGGTCCTCTTCATGATTCGCACGCCCTGCAAGCCGGGCTTGCCAATGCGCGATCAGTATCGCGCCGGACGCGCCGAACTGCTCCGAACCCCATTTTCAACTTTCGAACGAAACGTCCGCGATCAACTCGGACGCATGCTTGGCGGCGCAGGCTTCGATCCCGCTCGCGACATAGAAGGCCTCACCGTGAACCGCTGGGCGCATGGCTACGCCTATGGCTACAACCCCTTGTTCGATCCTGACTGGAAAGAAGAGGAAAAGCCATGGGTAGTCGGGCGTGCGCGCTTCGGACAAATCGCCATTGCGAACTCCGACGCCGGTGCGTCTGCCTACACCGATTGCGCGATTGATGAGGCTTATCGAGCCATCTCCGAATTACGCAGCTCCAAAATGTAGCTAGGCGCAACGCGCTTGATAACCATTCTCCTTTCACGCCGTCAGATGTGTTGGTAGCGATCTACGAGACCAGCCGTAGAGACGCGGCTTGCCGCGTCTCCGGTGGCGAAGCAGACGCGGCAAGCCGCGTCTCTACGAATCTGTTTACTTCACAGGAGAAAAGATGAGGCAAGTCCTTGGCTTGGGGCTTTTGTTGTGCGCTGCGAACCTGTTCGGTCAGTCGACATTTCACGGCAACGTCGCACGTACCGGCGTGTATGAATCCGCCGGTCCCACACAACTGAAAGGTGTGAAGTGGAGCTTCAAGACGGGCGGCGCGATTGTTTCGTCGCCGGTGATCGCCGATGGCGTCGTCTACATCACCAGCATGGACGGCCATCTGTTTGCGATCGACCAGGAATCCGGCAAGGAGAAATGGAATTTCAAATCGCGCATGCCGATTGCCTCGACTCCCGCCATCAGCGGCGGTACGATTTATTTTGTCTCCTCGGGCGGCGCTCTCGCGGCCCTCGACATCGCGACCGGAAAGCCCAAATGGGTTTTCGGTACTGAGTTTGAGCGCAAGTTTGAAGCGAAGAATCTTCACGGCTATCCCTCCCCCGCACAAACCATTCCCGATGCCTGGGACCTCTGGACGTCGTCTCCCGCAGTCGTCAACGGGAAAGTCTATTTCGGCAGCGGCGATGGCAACATCTACGCCGTCACCGCCGATACCGGCATCGAACTCTGGAAAGTGCAGACCAAAGACGTCGTACACGCCTCGCCCGCGGTCGTGAACAATATCGTCTACATCGGCAGTTGGGACAGCACGTTATACGCACTCAACGCCGACACCGGCGAAGAGAAGTGGACATTCCAGGCCGGCCAGGACAACACCATTCACAACCAGGTCGGCTTTCAATCATCTCCCTCAGTAATGGATGGAGTTGTCTATGTGGGTTGCCGGGATGGCCACATCTATGCCCTCGACGCCGTCAACGGCAAGAAGAAATGGGACTACAACGCGAACAAGTCCTGGGTGAATGCAACGCCCGCCGTGCGCGATGGCGTCGTATACGCTGGGACCTCTGACAGTTCGCGCTTCATGGCAATTGACGCGAAGAATGGCCGGCTGCGCTGGAACTTTGCCGCCAAGGCCTACATGTTTTCGTCGGCGGCGCTGGCTGGCGACCTGGCGTATGTCGGCGACCATAACGGTAGGCTGTACGCCGTCGATCTAAAAACCGGCAAGCTCGTCTGGGAATTCCAGGTCGAAGCCTCCAAGAAAGATCCCATGAAAATCCTGAACGCCGACGGCAGTTTGAATCAGGAAGCCTTCGCACCCGTGTTCGGCGATTTCGAAGACATGTACATCGACATTTACCGCTTCATGTCGATTGGCGCCATCCTGTCCTCGCCCGCGGTGGACAAGGGCGTAGTCTACGTGGGCAGCATGGATGGGAACCTCTATGCGATTCAGTAGGGCGACTGTCGCGGCGTTGATGCTCGCACTATGTCCGGCGGCGCTCCTCGCGCAAAACGCTCCGCATGACAAAGCGTACTGGCGTGCAATCGCGAAAGACAACTACGCCGTGCCAACGGATCAATCGGCAGGCGCCCTGGCGCGTGAAGTCAGTCAATTACTCGGATCTCCCGATCCTGAATTGCGCGACGACCTTGCCTACTCCATTCTTGTCCGCTGGATCTACCGTCTGAAAGTTATGCCAACGCCCGACCTGCTCGCTTTGACCGACGAGTGGCGCGACAACTTGAAAATCGGAATCGGTGAATCCGGAACGAACTCAGTACTCAAACGCTCGTTCTCCGCCCTGTGTCTGTCGTTGATGGCCAACCGCGAAGCGAAAGCTCCGTTTCTTGGCGAACAGCGTTATCACCAGTTGGTTGCCGACGCCGTCACCTATCTTCAGTCCGAGCGCGACCTCCGCGGATACGACGGAACACTCGGATGGATTCACGCCAACGCCCACACCGCCGATTTGCTACAGGCCCTGGCCCACAGCCCGATGCAGACGAAAGACGAGGAGAACAGTATCCTGGCAGCGCTTGCAACTCGTCTCTCGACCGCGCCGCAGGTTTACACCCAGGGCGAACAAGATCGCATGGCCGGAGCCCTCCTCGCCGTAATCCAGCGCCCAACATTTGCGGCGGCGCCCTTCGAAAATTGGCTGAAAGCGGTGGAGGACGAAGACAAACAGGTGTGGGCAATCCCTCTGACGCCAGAATCACTCGCGCGATTTCAGAATCACACTTATTTCCTTCAGGCTCTCTCCGTACGCCTCGCGCTGGAACCCGAATCCCCACGCGTAACGGACTTCCGAACACGTGTCCTGGCAATTCTGCGCACGCGCCTGGACTAACCAGTGCATTACGTCACCGAAAGTTGGCGATCAAAAGCAGAGACGCGGCAAGCCGCGTCTCTACGTTGAGTTCTGAGATGAACGATGAGTAGAGACGAGGCTTGCCTCGTCTCCACCCCTAATTCACCCAGCCATTCGCCGCCAACTCCAGCGCGCGAACGTACTCGATGACCGCTTCCGACCAGCCATCGATGTGCGTCCACTTGCCGTAGCCGACGCCGTTCTTGTACGACGCCACGTTGATCACGTATCCCTTGCCCTTGGGCGCGGGAACGGAATCGTGCGCCTGCTCGTCGGTGATGACGATCAGGCGATCGTAGCGTTCGCTCTTGTTCAGGTGCTCGACAGCAGCGCCGAGCAACGTTCCGTTATGCGGCTGCGAAGTATCGATCGCATCGCGCAGAGCGAAGCCACGGCGAGCTGGGACTTCGACAACGCGATCCGAGAACGAATACACGACAACCTTCTCGGCGATCTCGCGCACCAGCACGGCGAGACCATACGCCGCGTCGGTGCGCTGCATTTCCGACCGCTTCGAAAGCGGCGCGATCATGGAGCCCGAAACGTCCACCAGCACGATCGTCCGGCCGGGGAGCTTCGCCTGCGACGCCACCGACTTCATCATTGCCTGCTCCAATGCCTCTTCGAAGTGCGGCGCATGACGAGCCGCCGCCAGGAATCGGAACGGAAGCACCCGCGACGCATTCATCGCGCCCAGAGCTTCGGTCACGAGCGTTTCGTCCACTCCGGCCTCGCGCATGTTGCGGAGGTTGCGAAGCAACGCGAGCGCGCCCAGCTTCTGCTCGCCAAGCAACCGCTCCCAGGCTTCGCGCTTGTCGGCCTTCTGGCCATCGCCCCCTTCGGCGTTCTTGCCCGACTCCGACAGCGCCACTTCCCACGTATCGGGCGTGGCGAGGCGTCCCCAGACGAGCTTCTTCCAGACACCCGCTTGTGCCGCATCGCGCGGCTTGGCATGCGAGAGGAAGAGCACGTCCCGCAGCTTGATCGGCCCGCCACGGTCGTACTTGGCAAGCTGATACTCGTCGAACTTCGGAAAGGCAGCCGCCAGTCCCTTTTTCACCTGCGCGGAAAGCGGCACCCGCCCGTCCTTCCAGTAGATGGCGACGAACTCCGCGAGCTCATCGGCACGCTGGATGACGCGCTCAAGCGTCTCCGCCACCAGACGCCGATGCGTAGCATGACGCGCCATCTCGCGGACAATGAGCAACGGCGCATGACGAAGCTTCATCTGCTCCCGCGCCTCAACCGCCAGCGCAGCCACCTTATCGGCCTGAACCTTCGGGACCAGTTCTGCAATGCGTCCAGCGATCTCGACGCCGTCCTCGTAAAACTGCGACTCCCAAAGCAGGCAAGCCAGCACCGACCGGCGAAGCTGATGCTCCGGCGAGATGTGGCGCGCGGGTGCGCCTTCGTGAGTGCGCGGGGCGAAGTTGAGGTTGAGTGTGTTGAGTCGTGCCATGCTGTTCTCCTAAACGTGTTGTCAGTGCTTCTTAGCCTGCTGCTCCGCAGCTATGCGTTCCAAAATTTCCGACAATCTTGCCGACTGAATATCGGAAACATCTACGGCATAGATTTCATTAATCTTTGAGATCAATGCGTCATTCGTTTCGTCGTGATGGAAGTCCCACAGGCTGGACTCATCTGAAATCCAAGCCCAGTCAAGGCCGAGAACTCGCCGGACGAAATCCTCTGCCAACTCAGAATGCCTGTTGACCCGTTCCTGAGAAGCAAATTCAATAGGAACTTTTGTTCCCGGTCGTGGGAGCGCCTTTCCTGATTTGCTCCATTCCAGCTTTTGGGTTGTGAAACGCTTGTCCAGATCCTGCAGGGCTTCTTCCTTCGTGTCGCCCGATCCATCTACGACCCACCAATTGACGATGACCGCCCTATACCGATGGGATTTGAGTCGCGTCCCTATGTACTCCGGGTCCGGCTCTTGCTCGCGAAGCACGACCGGGTAGTCGCTCAACTCCCAGTCCTGCTTACGAATGGACACACAGAGCTTCCAAAGTGCCGATAGTTGTTCCTTCATGCTAATGATAAAAGTCTGAGCCATGCGCTGACCTTTGTTCTCGTGTGACAATTTTCTGAGGTTCGGAAGGCAAAAGCGGGCGGCACGGCTGAAGCCGTGCCCTCCCACCTACCCCTTCACGCAAACCACCTGCCGCAACGTATGCACCACGTCCACCAGGTCTTTCTGCGCTTCCATCACGGCGTCGATCGACTTGTACGCCATCGGAGTTTCGTCGATGACGTCCGCATCCTTACGGCATTCGACGCCCGCGGTTGCCTGGATGTGATCGGCAACCGTGAAGCGGCGCTTGGCTTCGCCGCGAGACATCGCTCGTCCCGCGCCGTGACTGCAACTCATGAAGCTTTCCGGATTGCCCTTGCCGCGCACGATGTACGAACGCGCGCCCATGCTGCCCGGAATAATCCCCATGTCGCCCTCGCGAGCGCGCACCGCACCCTTGCGGGTGATGAGCACGTTCTCGCCGTAGTGGTTCTCCCAGGTGACGTAGTTGTGGTGACAACTCACCACCTCCACGTCAGCCGCGAAGCCCGGGACCTCGCCGCTCTCCGCCACCGCCTTGATGATGTTTTGCATCATCAGCTGACGGTTGGCGAGCGCGTAGTCCTGCGCCCAGTGCACGGCCTTGACGTAGTCGTCGAAGTGCTCCGTGCCCTGCGGCAGGTACGCGAGATCCTGGTCGGGAAGGTTGATCATCCACTTGCGCATGTCTTCCTTCGCCAGCTGGATGAAGAACGTTCCAAACCGATTGCCGACGCCACGCGATCCCGAGTGCAGCATCACCCACACCTGCTCGCTCTCGTCGAGGCAAACCTCAATGAAGTGGTTGCCGGTGCCGAGAGTGCCGAGATGGTTCACACGATTCGGATGCCCCAGCTTCGGATACTTGCCGACGATCTCCTCGTACGCCGTGTGCAACTTGGCCCAGACATCGTCGTGATGTGTGGGCGCATTGCGCCACGCGCCGCGATCGTTCTTGCCGCCGTTGTCGGTGCGTCCGTGAGGAACCGCAGCCTCAATCGCGCTGCGGATCCCGTGCAGGTTGTCCGGCAACTGATTCGCGTGCAGCGAAGTACGAACCGCCATCATGCCGCATCCGATGTCGACGCCAACCGCCGCGGGGATAATCGCGCCGCGCGTCGGAATTACGCTGCCCACTGTCGCGCCGATTCCCCAGTGGACGTCCGGCATCGCCGCCACCCACTTGTAGATAAACGGCAACTGCGCAACGTTCAGCAACTGCGTCCGAGCCGCATCTTCCAGCGGGACACCCTTCGTCCACGCCTTGATGGGCACGCCCGTGTCGGGCTTGATGAAGTTGAACATCGCGTCAGTCATGGCTTCACTTCCTCTCTTGAGACATTGCCGGGGAACGAGCGACGCGGTACCGGCATTGCTGCCGCCGAGCGCCCGTTGGGCATTCTCAGGTCCGAAGTAACCGCAATCTATCACCACCGGCAAACCGTAGCGCCGCCGCCCCCAAAACGGGCATCGACACCAGGTGTTGCTTGCTCTTGAGGTCGCAAAATGCGACCTCAATTTGATACGAGGCAGGCGTGTCACCGAGGGCAACTCCAACTTGAGATCACAAATTGTGATCTCAAAGTTTCAGCCTCCCTGACCGTCCTCACACTTTGACCACGAGCTCATCCAATTCCGTGCACTCCTGCTCTAACTTCAGCAGCAGTCCCTGAAATTCGGCCATCGTCTCGACGGACCGATTCGTCTCGACGAAAAGTTCTGCTGCGCCCAGCCCGGCTTCCGGGAAGAATCGTTGGTACAACTCGATCTTCTGCTGGTCGTCGGCCTGGCCCATGTAGAGTTTGTAGTCGATGCGTCCGGGCCGCAGCAGCGCGGGATCCAGATTTTCAACGACGTTACTCGTCATCACATAGAGCACGTTCTCCGGAGCACTGAAGCCATCGAGCACATTCAGCAGTCCTGAAAGCGTCACTCCCATCCCCGGCACCGATTCTTTCTTATCGTCACTGCCCGCTGCCGGCCTGCCGGACGATTGATCCACTGCCGCCCGTGCCTGTCCGCTCTTCATGCAATCGATGTCCTCGAACAGGATCACGCAATTCGGCGGCACATCGTTCATCGCCGCCATCAGCGAACGATCGTTGAAACTCGACAGGTTGATCGCATACACGTGCATCTGAAATCGAGCCGCCAGCTCCGATACCAGAGAGGTCTTTCCCGTCCCCGGCGGACCGTAAAGCAGATATCCCCGGTGATACGGGACGCCAAGCTGCCGGTACCGCCGCCTCGCCTTTCGGAATCTCTCGATGTCCCGCACGATACGGTCTTTTTCACCCGGCTTTAGAATCACCGATTCGAGCAGCCTGGGCGAGTAACCCTCCACATACGACCAGCCATCGTCGTAAACGTAGAGTGACAAGCGAACTTTTGTCTTCTTTTCATGACACGCTACGATCCCTTCGACAAACTGTTTCAAAAAACTCTGACTTCGGCCGATGGTGCGGAAAGTCAAAGATTCCGTTCGACGCCGCGATCCACCTTTCGGGTCAAGGTTCCGGTAGAAGTACACCAGGAACGGACGGCCAGCATGCCAGAACCAATGCGTCCCTGGTGCCGGAATCAACGCCAGCCCCTGGTTGCGAATTGTTGTATCCAGATCGACTCGGCGAACTCGTTTTAGGAAATTCTGCTCCAGCAACCACTCCTTCACCCAGTAGAACGAAGCGTCGTCGTCCGTGACGGTAATCATCATGGTGGTCTGACCGAGCAGCCATTCCCACAATTTTTCAGGAACGGCGTGCAGGTACACTCCGAGGCCACCAAAGATCATGAGCATCAGCCCGCCAGCGGCGAACTCATTGTGCCCTCCGAAAATGCTCTTAAGAATTTCGCTCATGGTCATTCCGTCGAAATTAATTCGTCCTCTTCCGTTTCTTGCGCACTGTTGAAACCGGTGCGTGCAAACCCGCCCGCCCTGCGTCGCGGCTTCGTCGGGATAATCAGCGCGATGTCCTCCATCTGCTGCCGCGTCGGCAGGTTCTTGTTGCTGAAGTCCGTGCAATCCGCGACCTTGAACGGGACCGCGCGGAACCGGCTGAAGCAGCAGTGCACAGCCTCTTCGCTCTCGCGAAATCCCTTCTGGATGTGCGACCAGTAGCACGCATGGCAGAGCGACCGTTCGTCGCTCAGCGCCGCTTTCTTCATGACGATAGTGTTCATATTCAAGACCGGTTCTCAGTTCTCAGTTCTCAGTTTCCGCCGGGGAACAAGCGACAAAGGTATAGGTGCTCTACCACTGAGCTACACGGCGGTATTCACCGCGGCAGGATTCGAACCTGCGACCTCCCGATTAGCAGTCGAAGTAACCCTCGTCTTCACCACCGGCGAAGACCAGGTGTCAGGTCTTAGGTGTCAGGTTCAAGCAAACTCTAAGCCTGTCACCCGTAACCTCCGACTTATAGCCTGACACCTAACACCTGAAACCTAACACCTGCATTTTTCCGGTCGGGGTACATGCGGACACGGCAGCGGGGGACTTGAACCCCCAGGCATTCCGAAGAATGCCCACTACCAGAAGTATCCGTGACCTTCGCCACCGACCCTGTGAAATCCCTCACACCCTGTGCGCGGGAACTGCCACAACAGGGCGTTTTAGGCGAAAAATGGCCTTACGGCGCCTGTTGATCCAAGAGCTGGGGGAACATTCGGCGGCGGTATGCGATTGACTAGTCGAAGGAACCGCGGCCTGCGCCACCCAGCAAAGTTTTGGTTGAGTCTGTGTTTAGGAGTGTTGCTGACTTACTAACTTACGTAGTCAAACGACGCCCTAAGGCACAGTCGAACCGATGTAGCTCGATCCGGCATTTGCAGCACGTTATGGGTTGTGCGTTCAATGACCATTGGGCGTCCTTTCTGAGAAGATGCTCTAAGATGCCATGGTTTGATTTCTAACGTCAAGAAGAAAAGCAGTTTCTCTGTCAAAATTCTGCAAATACACGGGACCATTTACGAATTCTGTCGAGAGGCTGCGGGGAAAATCGTTCTTGTGATTTTGATTTTGGGTGGCGCAGCGGTTCACCGCTGCGGTATGAACATTGCCTTGATCAGGGGCTTCATCTGCATTTCCGGGACCCGCACCGTCGAGGAGCAGACTATTGCTTGCCCTCAGCGGCTAAAGCCGGAGTGAAACACCAGCGCAGTGATCGCAGCGGTAAACCGCTGCGCCATCCAAAGCCACCCAAAGCCTCCAAAGCCCCAAAGCCCCAAAGCCCGCCAAACCCAGAGTCTCTCAACAAGACCGCACAGTTGCGGAATTATTTAGAAGCGGCGCCGCGACTCCGCTGCCTTTGTGCTTTCCGCCCGACATCTGCTAGTGTTTTCTGCGACTTCCCCGATATCCAAGGAGACTCCGTTGACCCGGCTCAAACTGCTTTCGATTTTCGCGTGCCTGTTTTTCTTCGCCATGTCGTCCTTCGCGCAAATGAATGATGCTGCCACCCGCCAGCTAGCCCATGACATCTTCAAGCAGCTGATCGAGATCAACACCACCGACTCGGTTGGCAGTGTGACTGCCGCGTCGGAAGCGATGGCGCAACGATTCCGCGATGCGGGATTCCCCGACAGCGATATCCAGGTTGTTGGTCCGAACGATCGCAAGAAGAATGTCGTGGTGCGCCTGCACGGATCGGGCAAGCACAAGCCCGTCCTGCTGATCGGCCATCTCGATGTCGTGGAAGCGAAGCGCGAAGATTGGACTACGAATCCTTTCGAGTTTATCGAAAAAGACGGCTACTTCTACGGACGCGGCACCACGGACATGAAAGACGGGGACGCCATCATGTCCGCTACGCTGATCCGCATGAAGAAGGAAGGCTACGTGCCCAGCCGCGACATCATCCTGGCGATGACGGCCGACGAAGAAGGCGGAACGTCGAACGGAGTCGACTGGCTGCTCAAGAATCATCGTGAACTGATCGATGCAGAGTTTGTCCTCAACCATGACGGCGGTGGCGTGCTCGTCGATCATGGCAAAGCCGGTTTCATGGATGTGAACGCGACCGAAAAACTGTACGGCGATTTTGTACTGACCGCGACCAATCCCGGAGGCCACAGTTCCCTGCCGAAACCGGAAAACGCGATTTACCAGTTAGCCACGGCGCTCACGAAGATCGCGCAGTACCAGTTTCCGTTCGAGCTGAACAACATCACGCGCGCGTATTACGAGCAGATGGCAAGCGTTTCCACTGGAGAGCGTTCCGCCGATATCAAGGCTGCTCTGAAAAACCCGCCCGACATGGCGGCCGTGGCGCGCCTTTCGAAAGATGCGATGGACAACTCCCTCATGCACACGACCTGCGTCGCTACACGACTGAACGGAGGTCACGCCAACAACGCCCTGCCTCAGACCGCGACGGCCAACGTGAATTGCCGCATCCTGCCCGGACACTCCCTCGAAGAAACGCGACAGGCACTTGAAAAAGCGGCGAACGATCCGAAAGTGAAAGTGCAGTTCCGCGAGAACAGCAATCAACTCATGGATCACGGTTCTGACCGCCACAGCTACGTGCCACCCCCGCCGCGCAAAGAGGTTTTCGATCCGCTCCAGAAAGTTGTCGCCGAAATGTGGCCGGGGATTCCCGTTGTCCCCAGCATGAGCACGGGAGCATCGGATGGCATTTACACGAACGCCGCCGGCATCCCCACGTACTGCGTGTCCGGAGTGGCCTACGACCGGAATGACATCCGCGCTCACGGCAAGGATGAGCGCGAACCGATCGAAGGCTTCTACGGCGGCGTGGATTTTTATTACCGGTTTTTGAAGGGCGTGACAGCGGAGTAAGTGTCAGCAATCGACTGGGGATCCTTCAGAAAGGAGAAAAGCCATGAGATGGATGGTTTTCGCGTTATCGCTTTGCTTGGGTGCCTCCACGCTGATGCCAGCTCAGGATCATGGCGCTACCGGAGTTCGCAAAGGCACCCATGCGAGCGAACCCGCCGTTAAAGAAGAACAGGAGATACTGGCAGCGGTTCGGGCGCGTCTGGATGCTTTAGCGAAGCGAGATTTCGCGGCGTGGGCGAGTTTCGTTTCGGACGACATGATCGCCCCTCTGGGCGGGACGAAGCAAGGCCTGTTGAGGGAACGTGGCTCATGGCCAGCCGAGGTTAAGTACTTCTACGGCCCGCTGGAGGATGTCAAGGTTAAGGTTTTCGGCGACACGGCCATAGTTGTCTACCATTCCAAACAATTCAACGAGATCGGTGGCCAGACCACCTACGAACACAGGTGGCAACTCGAAACACACATGCGGCGGGGCAAGAAATGGATGCTAGTGGCCGTGGGAGATGGAATCATTCCACCTGAGCCCATACCGGCCAAGGTCGATCCGGCAATCTACGATGCGTATGTGGGACAGTACGAATGGTCTCCGACCTTAATCTCTACTATCACCCGCGAAGGTGACGAGTTGAGAGAAGAATTCGGCAATATGGGGAAAAGCGAACTGTTGCCCGAGAATGAACGCACGTTCTTTGTGAAGGGCGAGGCTGCGGGAGGAGATTCCTCCAGAATCACTTTTGTGAAAGACGCCGTCGGACGGGTAACGCACTACCTCTATCACGAATTTGGTGGAACCGACCGGATCGTGAAGAAGATCAAGTAGCCGATCGCGCTCAAGGCGCTCGGTCCTGAACCTTCAGATGGTGCTAGAGTCCGGGGCCTGCCCCAGACTCGGTCGAACAAGCCAAACTTCCGTTCCAATCGGTACATCCTGTTTACTGAACCCCGGCGGTAACGAAATCGGATGCATGCGACTGCGGTCGACCCTAGGGCCACAGATCATCTCAATGCCTCCCACGTGCGTATCGAAAACACGACCGTCAGGAGTTCGGAGCTGAATCGGGTCGTTCACGAGCACTCGAAAAACAGGGGAGTCAAAGGCGATTACAAAGCCTCGACCTTCGATCTGAAATACGTCCACGATTTTTGCACCAAATGTCATATCGTCACGCCTTGTCTAGGCAGACGTGATACCACAACTCCCGCCACAAACCAAACAGGTAGTGGGTCATTTTGAGTCCGCTCGCAGAAACATAACCACGAAGGCCACGAAGGGTCGCACGAAGTTTCACGAAGGAAATCTTGGCACAAGCCTTCGTGAAACTTCGTGCGACCCTTCGTGACCTTCGTGGTAAAGGCTCGGACAAATTGAGCCACTACCACCAAACTCTCCCTCTTGACATTTCGCCATCCCTTCGCCCATACTCGCCGACATGGCGATCACCAAACGTCAACGAGAGCTCTACGACTTTTTGTCGCGCTTTGTGGCGGAGAATGGCTACTCCCCTTCGTACGAAGAAATAAAAGTGGGCATGGGCCTGAGTTCACTAGCCACCGTGCACAAGCACGTCACCAATCTGGAAAAAAAGGGTCTCCTCACCCGCGACTACAATCGCAGCCGTTCGATCGACCTGCTGCCGCCTAAAGGCAAGTTGAAGCAATCGATGGCGGTGAACACGGCGATGGTGCTGCCGCTACTGGGACGAATCGCAGCCGGCCGTCCGATTGAAGCCGTGGCCAGCAATGAAACAATTTCGCTCGCGGATTTCGTCCGCTCCAAAGAAGTGTTCGTGCTCGAGGTTCGAGGAGATTCCATGCAGGACGAAGCCATCCTCGATGGCGACTACGTCCTCGTGGAGAAATCGAAAACAGCGCACAACGGAGAAATTGTCGTAGCCCTGGTCGAGGGCAGCGATGCCACATTGAAGCGGTTCTTTCGTGAAGGAGAGAACATCCGCCTGCAGCCTTCCAACGCGGCCATGAAGCCGATTATCGTTTCCGCGGCTGCGGTTGAGGTACAAGGGAAAGTGATTGGAGTGTTGCGGAAGTATTGAAGGGCAGTGGCTAGTGATTAGTGATTAGCGATCAGTAACTCTTGCAGAACTCTCATCCCGAACGAAGTGAGGGATCTGCATCTTGCCGACAACTGCAGACCCCTTCACGGACAGCGTTTAGCCAACGTGCTTGTCTAGGGCTTTCTGGATGTCTTCTTTCGAGCGGTAGCCGACCATCTGTTCGACAACCTGTCCGCCCTTGAATACCAGCAGCGTGGGGATGCCGGTGACTTTGTAGCGCATCGGGGTCGCGCCATTGCTGTCAACATCCATTTTCCCGACCTTCACCTTGCCCTGATATTCGCCGGCGAGTTCGGCCACGATGGGAGCAATCGCGCGGCAGGGGCCGCACCAGGTCGCCCAGAAATCCACCAGGACCGGCTGGTCCGACTTCAGTACATCTGCATCAAAATTCGCGTCGGTCACTTCCACGACGGAGTTGCTAGCCATTGTTCCTCCAAAAGGTTCTGAGTTGCCGGTGCGCAGTGTCAGCGGCAACCGGTACAGCCGTATCCCGCAGCGAACCGCGGAACCGTATATCGTAACACTGGGCATTAGATGCTCCGCAAGGACGGAAGTCGCAACCGGCGGCTATACCTGGCCTGCCATGAGGATACACTCCGCCCCATCGTAAAATAGGCTTCCACTTTGAGTGCACTGGATCATCTTCGGGTCGTACTGGTGGACGTGCGGAATCCGCTGAATATCGGCGCCGCCGCCCGCGCGATGAGCAATTTCGGGGTCCGCCGACTGTGCGTCGTCAAACCGTACGACGTGGCCTTTCGCCAGGCGCGCTCGGCAGTGGGCGCGGCAAAGTTGCTAGCCGACGCCGAGGAGTACGCGACCGTCGCGGAAGCGGTCGCCGACTGTTCCCTGGTCGTGGGGACAACTGCCGTGGGACATCGCGATTTGCACCACACTTTGCACAGACTGGAAGCTGGCGGGCGGCTGATCCGAAAACGTTTGTCGACCGGCAATGTGGCGTTGCTGTTCGGCTCGGAAAGATACGGCCTCTCCAATCAGGATCTCAGCCATTGTCACTGGCTCATGACCATCCCCACTCGCGCCGAGCACACTTCCATGAATCTCGGACAAGCGGTGGCGCTGTGCATCTATGAACTGGCGCGCAACGGCAAGGCTCCTCAGACAAAAGAGTTGAAACGGGCCGCCCGCGCCGAGGAAATCGAACGTTTCACCGTCATGCTGCTGGAGGCGCTACAAACCAGCGGATACATCAAGCCTCGCGAAGCCGATGCCACCGAAACAAAAGTGCGACGGTTGATCCGGCGGATGAATCTTGAGAGTCGGGACGCCCAGCTATGGCTCGGTATGCTGCGGCAGATCAAGTGGAAGATTGGAGCTGTCGAGGAAATCGCAGAGAGGAGATCGAAATGAAGTTCGCGAAAATCGTGTTCTGGACAGCCAGTGTCTGGGGAGTACTAGTACTCACTCCGCTGTTCTTCATCTTCGATTCCATCGGCCGCAATGACCCGCCACCGGTCACGCATCCCGGCTTTTATTACGGCTTCGCCACGGTAGCGCTGGCGTTCCAGTTCGTCTTCATGGTCATCGCCACCGACCCCGTGCGTTACCGGCTGATGATGCTGCCTTCAATATTTGAAAAGTTCAGCTACGCGACGACCGTGGTTGTCCTTTACCTGCAAAAGCGAATGCACGCCGCCGACCTTGTGTTCGTCGGTACAGACTCCTTGCTGGGGCTCCTGTTTATCGTTTCATTCTTGAAGACGAAGAGCGCAGCGCCGTCCCGCTGACATCGATCAACCAGCACTCATTTGCCTGTGTAGAGATCTGGAAACTGCTCCCGCAAATGCGCCACCTTCGGAGCATCGTTGTACACGATGTACATGTCATCCGGATGCCGCGTGGCATAGTTCTGGTGATACCCCTCCGCCGCGTAAAACGCTTTGAACGGAACGACCTGGGTCACGATCGGACGGGAATAAACTTTGGCCTTTTCCAGTTGAGCGATATACGCCTCGGCAATTCGTTTCTGTTCGTCGTTGCTGTAAAAAATGGATGATCGATACTGCGTACCGTCATCAGGACCCTGCCGGTTAAGCTGTGTCGGGTCGTGTGCGACCGAGAAGAAAATTCGCAGCAACTGACCGTAAGTAATTTTCGACGGATCGTAGGTGATTTTCACGGACTCGGCGTGCCCCGTCTCTCCGGTGCTGACGAGTTCGTATTGCGCGGTCTTCGCTTCGCCGCCGGAGTATCCCGAAGTTGCGCTGATGACGCCCTTCACATGTTGAAATACCGCCTGGATTCCCCAGAAACATCCGCCCGACACCACCGCAGTCTGCTCACCCGGGGTCGGAGCAACCGAAGCATCCAAAGCCGGACCTGGAATAGACAAACTGGGGCGATTCCCCGCACTGCAAGCCACCAGGCCTGCGAATAGTACCGTTAGGACAATTGCGGACAAGCGCGGCAACCAGTTCGACATCACAGCCTCCCGATCTTGCATGCGCCACGAAAACGTGGACACAGTGTGATTAGAGTCGGTGGCGATCGGAAAAGTTACAACATCAGGAAATGCAAGAAAATACGGGGCCTGTTTTTGCTCGGCACCTGCGAAAAGGTGGTGAAGCGGCCCCAGGGGAGCCGCTTCCGTGGTTGAGGACTATTGACCTGATAACTTCCAGGTATCGCCGAAGATCTGGCCCGAGCCAAAGTCAGTCCCGCCAAAGATCAGGAATTGACTCGTGGCAGAATCCCAGACAGTGCCAAATTGCTCGCGCCCTGGAGGGCTATTCACGGGCGCAAGCTGATTCCAATTGCCGCCGTCCCAGGACCAGGTTGCCGTCTGATCGACGCCGCCGCTGCCCCCGCCAAAGACAATTACCTGCTGCAATTTTCGATCGTATGCTCCGGCGGTAAAGTACAACGTGTCAGGCTGGGCCGACGGAGTTTGCTGAGTCCAGTCCTGGCCATCCCATGTCCAGGTATTTTGCGTAATCCAGTTGTCGGAGAGGCCGCCGAACACCACGACGTTGTTGTGAACCGGATCGACGACAGCGATTCCTCCGGCGCGGGGATACGGAGAATTTACGGGATTGAGCAAGATCCAGTCCGACCCCGTCCACTGGTAGGTATCACGAGAGTAGAACTGAGTACGCCGCCCACCAAACAAATCGGCATGTCCATTGGCCGGATCGGTGAACATCATGGCGTTGGACGCCCCTGGGGGAATGTTCTTGACTCTCGCGTTCTTCCAGCGCAAGGTCGATCCGTCAAACAGCCACGTGTCACTGAGGCGACCGAAGCCGGCAGAACCCCCAAAGAGCACAAGGCGGTGGGTCTTCCGGTCGTAGGCCATCGTCGCCCCAAAACGGGCGCTGGGAGCCACTCGTGTCATGAGGTTGATCCAGACGTTGCCATCGAATCCCCAAGTTTCATTGGAGAGTTCGCCGGTTCCATCCACACCGCCGAACACAATCACCATCTTGCTGACAGGATCATAGGCGGTGGCGAAGGATGCGCGCTCCGGAAATGCTCGGGCGGGATCTAATTGCTTCCAGCTCAGCGGCGCGGGATCGGCTGCAAAAGAAGATGTAGTGAGGGAGAGCGCAAACATCGCCAAAACAGCCGCTGTGCGCAGGGAGAGGTGCTTGCATGGTGATGCTTTCACGAAGGGTTTGCTCCTTGAGAAAATTCAGGACACTCGCAGGTTCGTTCGATTGAATATAACCAAAAAAGTTACTCTGGCGGCAACCACCAAATTTTTTCACATAACGTGCATTAGTTGTTTACAGGTCTAGCGGTATCTCTTGGGCATTTAGAATCCACCACTAATGGATCGCGGAGAGTAGTGGAGGCGCGGGTCGGAATCGAACCGACGCATAAAGGTTTTGCAGACCTCTCCCTTACCGCTTGGGTACCGCGCCCCGCCCGCGTAACAGACAGGTAGACAGTAAGGCCTGGACAGGTCGTTGTCTAGGCCGGCCGGGACCGGCGGAGCAAGCGGGGAGCAACTGCGTAGTTGAGTTGCACCAGGACGATGAAGCCGATGCTCAAATACGTGCTGACCACGCACAGGGCAGCGCCGACGGCATACAGCAGTTGCGCAATCAGGATTCGCCGCTCGATGGCTGACGAGACTTCCGGCGACAAGTCGTCCTTCACCAGCTTCATTCCCAGCGCGCACATCCAACTCAAGTAAAGCGTCCCGCCGAGCAACAGAATATTCAGCCAGTACACGATCAGGGCAGGCCGGTAAGTGATGAACTCCGAAAGCAGCCGCGTGGAGAACGGCATGATCGAAACTGCGAACAGGAATGCGATGTGAATCCAGGAGAGGCTTCTGGCGGAACCAGCAAGATGGTTCAGTTGCGTCTGCTGGCCGATCCAGAAAATGCCAAGAGTGATGAAACTCATCAAGTAGGCGATAAATTGTGGCGCAAGCGCCAATAGAGAATGGACGAGGTCATGATTATTGGTCACGGCTTCTCGCGCTGGTACATGCAGATCGAGTACCAGCAGCGTCATCGCCACCGCAAAAATTCCATCACTAAGCGCCGCGAGCCGCTCGACGTTTTGCCCGGCAATCCGGTTGTAGATCGAGTCCATAGACGTGGCAGTCTACCAGCTTGCAGGGAAAGTGCGCGGACTCCCTTTCGTCCGGGGATTTCTTGGGCACAATAATGGGAGGGCACCACACAAGGGGCTTCCGCGGCTGTCAATTGCTGTGCTAAAAACGCTGACTATGAATTCGACTCGCCCGACCCCTACTGAGCCTCAGGTCGAACTTGCGGCTCTGCCGACTCGTCGGAAGGACGCCTCCGAGTTCTGTCCGAACTGCTCGGCCGAACTTTCCGGACACCGCTGCAAGTCCGTCTGCAAGAAGTGCGGATTCTACTTGAGTTGTTCGGATTTTTATTGACTGTCGCGCGTGACCGGCGCCCAGTGAATCTCGTTGGCGTTGGAGTTGTACCAGTTCCGCCAGGCGGCGGAATCATGCGGCAGGTTCTGTCCCGTGATGTCGCGGAGTGCCTGGAAAACCCATTTGTGAGTATCGGCGTCCAGCGAGGTATCGTCGGCAAAATCAAGAAGTCGCGGTACCGCACTGCGGCGTTGCTTTTCGCTCAACATTCCAGACTGCGCCAGCCCGCACGCCGCCCGTTCCCGGATCATCGGCGAAGAATCATCATGAAATATCTGCAGCAACGGCTCGACTACTTCGTCCGTTCCGAGATTCGCCAGTCCTTCAACTGCCCAATAACGGATGTTGACGTTTTGATCGTGAATTGAAGTTAACAGGATCTGGGCTGCGCGTTCGGGCTCGATTCCCCGGTTTCCAAGTAGCGCAATATCCCACAATGCATTCGCGCGCGGACCTTGTTCTCCAAAACGCGCGTTGTGCTCCATGCGGTCAATCGATGCTGCATTTTTCTCAACGTTGCGGCAGGCAAGATCGATTTCGAGAGCGGCAGCACGCACGCGCAGGTCGTCGGAATTGATCGCGGTCATGAAGAGAGATCGCAGCTGTTGATCGAGTTTGATTTTTCCCCGCCAGCGGCCCACACGTTCCGCAATCTGGTCGTTGGCGCCCTGATAGTGGTTGATGGATCGCTGCAGCAGGAGCTGCGCCTGGCTCTGCGGCGTCATCTGGTCGAGACTCTCTGTTTCATGTTCCGAGAGCACGTTGGCCGACGCCGGCTCCGGTTTCCCGTGCAAACTTAAGAGTTGAGCGATTTGCTCCCACGCGGCGCTCGCCGTCCCTGCACCTTTGAAGAGCACTCCCGCGAGACAGCCCGCCACAATGGCGAGGATCACAAACTGGCGGCTCCGGTTGGCATTTTCCGGAACCAGCGGATCGTTTTCAGGCCGCAGCGCGGCCCGTTCCATGCGCGGATCGGGATTCATAACTACTGCGAAGTATAGGAGTGATATACGAGCGCGAATAGATTACGCCGGGCCAGTCGGGAGTAACCGGTTACCACGCCCCATCGTCTTTTTTGATCCTCAAAATTTGGTAGTGGCGCAGTTTGAAGATGGACGGTTCGTATCAGGGCATTGCTTCAGCAATGCCGCAGTGCCTCGAAACGGAAGCGGCTTCAGCCGCTGGGATTGATGCCACATTGGCCGCGGCTAAAGCCGCCGGCTGCTTTACTCTTTGGCATGCCTGGAGGCATGCCCTGATACAAATCGTTCAACCTACACCACTACCCAAAATTTGGCGCGAATGCCGAAAGTCCTCATCCCTTTTACAATGGTGGCGACTTAATTTCTTATCAGCTTCAAGGAGATCGCAATGCAACGCAAAGCAAGTGCAGAGTGGAAGGGCGGACTACGCGAAGGCAAAGGAACCGTGTCGACCGGGAGCGGCATCCTTTCGAATACGCCGTATTCGTTCGTGTCACGATTTGAGACTGGCTCGGGTACAAATCCAGAAGAATTGATTGCCGCAGCACACGCTGCGTGCTTTTCGATGGCGTTCTCCGTACAGCTTGGAGAAGCAAAGCTCACGCCGGAAAGTATTGCGACTTCAGCCACTCTTTCCTTAGAAAAACTGGATACTGGATGGACGATCACCGCGGTCCATCTCGATGTGGTCGCCAAAGTTCCGGGTGCAACCCAGGAAGCTTTTAACACTGCAGCTGCCAACGCGAAGGCGGGATGTCCGGTGTCGAAAGTATTGAACGCGAAGATCACGCTGGACGCGAAGCTGGTCTAGATTGCCTGCCGTAGAGACGCGGTCCGCCGCGTCTCTGCGAGGCGTTCACGCGTTAGCTTTGCGATCGCAGAACCTCTCGCAGCTTACGATTGAGCATGACCGCTTCCTGCGACGCCTGGTCCATCATTTCCATCCACCGGCGTGTACTTTGAGGAAGCTCGGTCTGCGAGACCAGGTAGGTCGCCTGCAGGATAGTTTCGAGTGAATTGCTGAGATCGTGAGCAATGGCTCGCAATTCGCGAACGATTTCCGGGGGGATTTTGTTTTCTGGGGCCATCGATCGTACCTGTCGCACTGCGCCGCAGGTTTGACAGTCCGCGGCCAGCCAGTAGATATTAGTGTAGTCCCCCTAGAGACGCTTCGTTTTGTTTCCCAATGCGGATATGGCGGAATTGGCAGACGCGCTAGGTTCAGGTCCTAGTGATCGCAAGGTCGTGGAGGTTCGAGTCCTCTTATCCGCACCAAAATTCAGTGGCTAGTGATTTGTGGCTAGTGGCTAGTTGCAAATCACCAACCACTAACCACTGGTTCTACGCTCCTGCTGACAACCGGTGCGTGCTGCGGCTTTGCGCGATCCCATACTGGCGAATCTTATAGAGCAGCGCTTTGTAGCTGATCTTCAACAGAACCGCCGCCTGTTTGCGATTCCAATTGGTCTCTTCGAGAGCGCGCGAAATGGCTTCCGCTTCGGCTTCGTCTTTGGCGTTGCGGGCCAGCGATTTCAAGCCACCTGCACCACCGCTTGCTTCAGCACCAGCCGCAGCCGTTCTTCCAGCCGCATCCGCTTGCAAGCCGTTTCCGCCATCGGGCCGGGGCTGGAGTTCCTGCACGGCCAACTGCTCGTCTCCCAACACCAGGTAGCGTTTTACGAAATTGCTCAATTCGCGTAAGTTGCCGGGCCACGGATGCTTGAGGCAAGCCTCCAACATCGCCGGCGAAAGCGGCAACGGCGGACGCGCATACAGTTCCGACATACGCGCCATGAAGTGCTTCAACAGGATCGGGATTTCTTCCTTGCGTTCGCGCAACGGCGGCAACGACATCGTGAACGCGTTCAAGCGGTAGTAAAGGTCCTCGCGCAAACGCTTGGTCGCGAGTGCTTCCGGAATATCAATGTTGGTGGCGGCCAGAATGCGCACGTCCACTTTGATCACC
This sequence comes from Acidobacteriota bacterium, assembly GCA_016196065.1. Lineage (NCBI taxonomy): Bacteria > Pseudomonadati > Acidobacteriota > Acidobacteriota bacterium. Next base: position 339,089 of record JACPYL010000025.1, read on the forward strand.
GAGCGGCTGCCCAGGCGTGAAAATTGCTGGTCCTGCAAAACGTGCAGCAGCTTGGCTTGCAGGAGTGGCGGCATTTCGCCGATTTCGTCGAGCAGGATCGTGCCCTTGTTGCACAACTCGAACTTGCCTGGCTTGGGATGCGTCGCTCCCGTGAAAGCACCTGCCTCATAGCCGAACAATTCGCTTTCCAGAAGATCAGCTGGCACAGCCGCGCAATTCACTTTCAGGAATGTGCGATGCGCGCGCTGCGACAGCTTGTGCACCAGGCGCGCGAGGACTTCTTTTCCAGTTCCGCTCTCGCCGAGCAGCAGCACCGGAATATCGACATTTGCCACCAGAGCAGCTTGCGAACGGATCTTCTTCATCGCCGGACTGGCGGCAACGAAGAACACGTCATCGCAAAGTTCTTCGACATCGCCCGCGTAGCTTTCACCCTTGGTTTCGCCAATGCACTGTTCAATGACGGCGTCGAGTTCTGCTTTCTGGAATGGCTTGGTCAGATAGTTGTGCGCGCCCAGGCGCATTGCCTGAACGACTTTACGAGTGTCGTTCACGCAGGAGAGCATGACGACTTTCAATCCAGGCTTGAGCTGCCGCAATTGCTCAAGTGTCTGCAGGCCGTCGATTCCCGGCATCAGGAGATCGAGCAATACCAGGTCGGGGTGTAGACCCTTCTGCACACGCGCCACGGCTTCTTCGCCGGTGGTGGCGGTTTCGACCTTGAAGTCGTCCACTTCCAGCAACGTTCGGATGTACCGCAGCATCCCTGGTTCGTCATCCACCAGCAGGATGTTGGCTTCGCTCATTGGTTCGATCCTCGCGACGTACCACTAAGAATTGGTTGCAGCGGAACCAGGAAGGAGAATTTGCAGCCGGCTCCCGCTTCGCTTTCCACCCAGATCTTCCCGCCCATGCCATGCACAAGACGCCGCGCAATCGCTAGCCCAAGACCCATGCCCTCGGAAGCTTCGCTGCCCGGCAAGCGAAAGAAGTCATCAAAAATTTCAGAATGGTATTCAGGAGAAATGCCCGGCCCCGTGTCCGACACACTGACCTTAACCGCATTCGGAGCGCCCGTCGACTGTCGGCGGCGTTCTCCGCCCGCGGTCGGCTTACTGGTAGCACGCCGCTCCCAAGCATACGGCTCTGCGTGCAGCCAGACGGTTCCGCCCTGAGGCGTAAACTTCGACGCATTTTCCAGAAGATTCGAGATCACGCGCTGGATCTTGGCGGAGTCGATCGGCATTGGAACGATCTTCTCGTTCGCTAGAAAATAGAGAGCCAGGCCGCGCTCCTGAAAACGGGGCGACCACAGGCGACACACTTCCGAAAGCGAAGCGTTGATGTCGCCGAGTTCGTACTGCATGCGGAGTTCGCCCGTCTCCAGCACGGTGAAGGTGAGAAAGTCCTGAATGAAATGTTGCAGCCGCTTTCCATTCGAGGACATATCCTGCAACACTTCGCGTTGCCGTTGATTCAGAGGTCCAAGCTTTTCGCTTTGCAGTAATTCCGTGTAGCCATTCAAGATTGCCAGCGGAGTTTTCAGATCGTGGGCAGCCGAACTCAACGCAATTGTTGTGCGTCGAAAGCGGTCGCGTAACTGTTCAAACTCCTGGCTGATATCAGATGGAGATTCGCTGGTGGCGGGCGCAGTGGCAGGCGCGGGTTCGCGGTTCTGCGCGCGAGCCCCTCCAAAGGGCATATCAAGACTCTTGTCGGGCGTTGCGGCCATCTCGGGAACCCAAGTCAAATGAATCTATTAAGTCAGGGGAGGGAATTACTACCATCAGAAGCGAGAGTGAAATGATCGTATGTCACGCTTTTGGCAGTGTCAATCGGAAATGCACCCTAGGCGGCACGGAAGAGAAAAACGTTGCACTTCACATCATTTCCTCCTATGGAATTCCAAATATTGTATAAACCTGTCAATCCGGCCTTTCCCGTGGTGGGAGCGAGGTTTCCCCTGTATTCGAGTACGGTTCGGGATTATCCCCGGTTTGGCCCCCAATCTGCGACATCTTCGGGTGTTGGCACTCGTTTTGGACGGTAATTACAGTGAGTACCAGTTCCCCCAGAAAAGAACAGCGCAAGTGGTCACGGCTTCAGCTGGCTATTCCGGTGTTTGTCCGCAGTCGGGACGAGAATGGCAAAGAGGCGCTGGAGTTTGCCACGGCGGTGAACATCTCCGCCGGCGGAGCCGCGGTCATTGTCCGGCGCTCCATCGCTAAATCCAGCCCGGTTTCGCTGGAAATCCCCAGTGCTCCGATTGGAGCCACCGACGCTATCCGCCGACCGGCTCGCGCCATGCGGGCGCGCACTGTTTGGGTCGCACATTTGAACGATCACCATCTCCTAGGGTTGAAGTTCATCCGTCCGCTTAGCACCGACTCTGCCGTGGTTCCCCGCTCCCAATTGAGGAAACCTGGTTCTGCGGTGTGAAATGTTTTTCCTACACGTTTTGTCATTTGGATCGATTTTCTATTACTTTCGTGTACCTCGTCTTCCCCTAAGCGAGATACCTCTAAACTAAACACCAATATTGGCTTAGACCTGTTTTGGAACTCCGTTCCGAGCTGACGCCGAGTTTGGTGCTCGATGTGCACTTTTAGTGCACGTGGGTGGTACTCACCCCCTGAGGCTTCTGGATTATGAGCAACCTTCAGTTCGGCTCGCTGGCGCAGTCGTTGGGTGAAATCCCCCCGGAGAATATCGTTTTTGGCCATTCCGAGCCGATGCAGGCAGTGCGGTCCCAGCTTTCCAAGGTCGCTGCGGCCAACGTCCCTGTTCTGATTCACGGCGAGAGCGGCACCGGCAAAGACATCATCGCCCGGCTGATCCATGGATTGTCTCCCTGGAAAAACGGCCCGCTCGTTAAGGTGAACTGCCCAGCCATTCCTGGCACCCTTCTGGAAAGTGAACTATTCGGCTACGAAAAGGGAGCCTTCACGGGAGCTTTCGGCGCGAAACCGGGGCGGGTCGAGATGGCCCATCGTGGAACGTTGTTCCTCGACGAGATTTCGGAGCTTGACCTCTCCCTGCAGTCTAAGTTGCTTCAACTCCTTCAGGACGGCCAGTTTTGCCGGATCGGTGCCCAGGAAGACAAGAAAGTCGAAGTCCGCGTGGTGTGCGCTACCAACCGCAACCTGGAATCGGAGATTGAAGGCGGAACTTTTCGACAGGATCTCTACTACCGCATCAACGTCGTCAACCTGCGTATGCCCTCGCTGCGGGAGCGCCGCGGCGATATCGAAGAACTGGCCAACTATTTTCTGGAGTACTACAACCGCAAGTACAACTGCCGCGCCCGTCCCGTCTCCAACGAAGTGATGAGCGTGTTGCAGAAGTATCACTGGCCGGGAAACATCCGCGAACTGGAAAACCTGATCAAACGCTACGTGATCCTGGGCCAGGAAGAAGTGATCACCAATGACCTGGTCGCACGCGAACCGGATTTCTTCAATCCAGAGATTTCGTTCGACGGGCCGATCTCGTTGAAGAAGCTGACTCGTCAGGCAGTCCGCGAACTGGAACGCAAGGTTATCCTGAAAGTGCTGCAGCAACATCATTGGAACCGCAAGCAGGCGGCACGTACATTGAGCATCAGTTATCGCGCATTGCTCTACAAGATCCGTGACGCAGGATTGCCATCGAACCGCTCACTGCGGCTGCGCCAGGCAGAAACGGCAAAAGCCAACGCCAACGCCACGGTTGCGGCGGACTAAATCCGCCACAAGCAATACAAAGCCAACTGTAGAGACGAGGCCCGCCTCGTCTCTGCTCCGCCCGGTACGTAGTCTCTGCAAGAGGGAGACGCGGCAAGCCGCGTCTCTACGGAAAAATCAATCACAGCTTTCTGCGCCATAGGGCAGTGGTGGCTCGCATCGCCGCTTTCATCCTCTGCCGCAGCGGGCGCGCGAAGATCAGGTTCAAGAAGCTTTCCATCTCGCGGGTCAACTCACCGCCATATCCGAACCACCAAATCTTCTTCATGCGCGGCAGTAAGTCGGAATCGATGTACTTCACACGGACCATCTCTTCCAACCCCCACCGCCCGTGACTGCGACCAAGCCCGCTTGCTTTAACTCCGCCATGCGGAGCTTCGCTGATCGAGAAGCACGAGAGCACATCGTTCACCATCACCGTCCCGGCCTGAATCTGGCGAGCCAGGCGCTCTCCGCGATCGCGGTCGCGCGTCCAGACGGAAGCGGCGAGCCCAAAGTCAGAATCATTGGCCAGACGCACGGCTTCAATCTCGTCGCGGAACGAAGTGATTGGCAGCACGGGACCAAACGTCTCTTCGCGCATCACGCGCATATTGTGATCCACGTCCGCCAGCACTGTCGGCGCGTAGAACGTTGGTCCGAGCTCGCGCAAGCGGGAACCTCCTACCAGCAAGCGGGCCCCATGCGCGAGGGCGTCCGCCACATGCGCTTCGACCACCCGCACCTGCTGTTCGCTGATCATCGGGCCAACGTCGGTAGACGAATCCATCCCATTTCCGAGGCGCAGCTTGCGGGCTTTGTCCGCACACGCGTCAACGAATGCCGCGTAGAGCGTGTGATGAACGTAGCAACGCTCGACCGAAAGACAGGCTTGTCCCGCATTGACGCAAGAGCCCCAGACGGCAGCGCTCGACGCTACATCAATGTCGGCATCCTCCAGCACGATCATCGGATCCTTGCCACCCAGTTCCAGAACAACCGGCAATAGCCGCTCGGCGGCTACCTGCGCGATCCGTCGGCCGGTCCCTACACTGCCGGTGAACACCAGCTTGTCGATTGCACTCTGCACCAGTGCGGCCCCGGCAGGACCTTCTCCGGGCAGAACCTGAAAAACATCATTGGGTACGCCCGCTGCGCGTAGCAAGGATTGCACTTCGAGTGCAATCAGCGGCGTAAACTCCGACGGCTTCAAGACGACGGCATTTCCAGCCACCAACGCCGCCATAACCTCAGTCGCCGGAATCGAGAAGGGATAGTTCCAAGGCGAAATGATTCCGATCACGCCATGCGGCTCATGAAGAACGCGACCCGACTTGGTCATGAGAGCCAGATTGCCGTGCGGGAGTTTCTCGTCCCGGAGCAGGCGATAAGCATTCTCAATCAGGAAGCGCGCCGCATCTAGTACCACCAGAATTTCGGTGAGCAGCGACTCGACATAGGGCTTGCCGACTTCCTGCGTGATGAGTTGCGCGACGTCCGTTTTGCGAGCAAGAAGAATTCGCTGGAAGCGTTGCAGCACTTTCACCCGCTCGCGAACACCCCACGCATTCCAGTCCGGCTGCGCAGCCCGCGCCCGTGCGACCGCCGCTCGGATTTCCGTCGGACCGGCGCAGTCCAGTTCACCCAGAACTTCGCCCGTCGCCGGATTCACCGACGCGATACGAGAAACCACAGGTTGGAGATCGGTCGGCATGGCAGGGACAGTGTAGAACAGCGATGGACCAGCAGTCAGCAGTCAGCAATCAGCATTCTGAGGAAAGGTTCCCGGAAGACTTCCCTTCCGTATCGAGGACTGGTTCTTCTGAGGGCTGAGTGCTATCCCCCATAGTCCACCTCTACCAGGTACAGTCCGCTCGCGGGGGCTGTCGGTCCGGCCGCCGAGCGACTGCGGGCGGCCAAGATGGCTTGAAGGTCTTCTCCGGTAAGCGTCCCCTTCCCCACCAGTAGAAACGTCCCGACCAGATTGCGGACCATGTGATGGAGGAACCCGCTCCCGCGAACCGCGTAAATCAGGTCGTCCCCCTCACGGTTCCATGCTGAGGAGAAAATCGTCCGGATATTCGTGGTTCTATTTTCGGTTTGACCCTGTGTTCCTCTGTGATCCCCGTGGTTAAGGTTTTGCCTTTGATCGTTCGCGATCCGCTCGACGCGTTCCGGATCCACCGCCGCGAACGAAGTGAAGTCGTGTTCGCCGACCACCAGTTCCGCGGCCTGCGCCATCAGAACCTCGTCCAGAGGAAACGGGTAGTGCCAGACATAGCGGGAAATGAACGGCGGACAGACCGCCCCTCGATATATGCGATAGCGATAGGTCTTAGCGCGAGCCGATTTGCGCGCATGAAAGTCATCGGGCACATCGCTGACATCGAGAACGCGAATCGAAGACGGAAGAATGTCGTTCAGGGCTTTGACCCAATTCTCGGTGGGGATCGAGGCTGCCGATTGGAACGTTGCCACCTGGGCGAACGCATGCACGCCGGCGTCGGTGCGGCCTGAGCCCTGCGGCAGGACATTTTCCCCCGTCAACCGTCCAATGGCTGAGGCGAGGGTTCCCTGAATCGTCGGTCGCCCAGGCTGCACTTGCCAGCCTGCAAACTCGGACCCGTCGTAGGCGAGGATCAGTTTGAGATTACGCTCCAATTTTTCCGAGTCCTGCTGGTTCCTGGCTTCATCCATAATGTTTACAAAGTTTTACGCGTGCGATCACGGAACTGCATCGGCCGCGTCAGCTATACTATTGCACTGACGATCAATGAAAAAACCAGCTTCTACAGTGGATTGCAAGGAACTCTTGCCCCACTTTGTTCGTATCAAGAAACGTCCTGACAACCTCGTCAGTTCCTCTCAGGCCTGATTGATGGAGATGACACCAATGCTTCGTTCTACTTTGACCTCCGCTTGCCGGCAAGCGGCCGCCCTTTTAATTGCCAGCGCAATGATCCCAGCCGGATGGGCGCAGGATGCCTCGCAAATGCCCAACGCGCCCTCCCAAGTGCAGAAAGCGCAGCCCTCGGCAGCGCAACCCTTTGATCTGAAAGAATATTCCCAGCCGCGCTCGCATTTGAACCCGATTGGACCGTACACGCCGCGGACCGTAGCTCAGCCAAATCTTGCGAATACGGCTCGTTTTGAGCAGCTCATGCGTGATGGCAAGCTGTATCTTTCGATGAACGACGCCATCGCGTTGGCCCTCGAAAACAACCTTGATATCGCAATCGCGCGCTACAACTTGAATATCGCCGATACGGATATCTGGCGCGCGAAGGCAGGATCGGCGACGCGCGGTGTTAACACCGGCATCGTGCAAGGTACGCCTGGCGGAACAGGATCAGGAGTAGGGTCCACCTCGACCGGTGGCGGAGCCGGCGGCACCACCGCAGGTACGGGAGGAGCAGGAGCGGGAACGTCGGGTTTGGTGACATCCACTTCCGGTGTAGGCGCGGCGATCCCGTCGTTTGACCCGATCCTCACTGGTACATTTCAGATCGATCACAATATTACGCAGTCCACAAACGCTTTTAGCGGCAATCCCCTCACCAGCACGAACACTTCAACAATGGATTTCGGATACAACCAGGGATTCCACTGGGGCACGAATTTGTCGGTGGGATTTAACAATAGCCGGACGGCGTCGAACTCCTCCGTCACGCTTCTTACTCCGCAACTCGCATCAAACTTCCGGATGACGGTGAGCCAGCCCTTGCTTTCAGGTTTTGGATTATTGCCCAACACCCGTTTCATCAGAATCGCCAAGAATAACCGGGAGATTTCAGACGTTGCATTCCGTTTACAGGTGATAACCACTGTCAACCAGATTCAGAATATCTACTGGGATCTGGTCAATGCCTACGAGAATGTGAAAGTACAGCAGGACTCCGTGGGTCTCGCGCAGAAGACCCTTTCGGACAACAAGAAGCAGGTGGAAATCGGAACGCTCGCGCCCATCGAAGTGGTACGAGCCCAAAGCGTAGTCGCCTCGAACCAGCAGCAGCTGATCGTGGCTCAGACCAACCTGCAGCTTCAACAATTGCTGATCAAGAATGCGCTCAGTCGTTCTCTCCTTGATCCGGTTCTGGCGGATGCCGAAGTAGTCCCGACCGACACGATGGCCGTACCTGAAAACGAGCCGGTCGTTCCCACTCAGGAGTTAGTCAGCCAGGCGTTGGCGCATCGAGCGGAGCTCTCGGAGGCACGGATCGACTTGACGAACCGCGATATCAACACGCGATCCGCCAAGAATGCGCTATTGCCTACCCTCAACCTCTTTGCGTATTACGGCGGATCTGGCGCCGGAGGCAATCTCAATCAGGGCGTGATTTGTACCGGGGATCCGAACCAGGGATTCTGCGTTCCTCCGGGTCAGGTTCCTCCGAACTTCAATCACGGCAACGTCAGTTTGGGTGGCACTTTCGGTCAACTCTTCGACTCGACCGCTCCAGACAAAGGCGTCGGTCTTCAACTCAACATTCCTCTTCGTAACCGCGCCGCCCAGGCCGATCAGGTGCGTGCGGAACTGGAATATCGCCAGGCGCAGATGCGCTTACAGCAGCAGGAAAATCAGATCCGCATCGAAGTCCGCAACGCACAGTTTTCTGTTCAGCAGAATCGCGCCAGTGTCGAAGCAGCTCGCGCTGCCGTCGAACTCGGCAAGCAGTCGCTCGACGCGGAACAGAAAAAGTACGGGCTCGGCGCTTCGACCACTACATTGGTCCTGCAGAATGAACGCGATTTGACGCAGGCGCAATCCAACCTGGTATCCGCTAACTCTGCCTATGAGAAGGCTCGCGTCGAACTGGACCGCGTCACCGGACAAACTCTTGACCGTCTGGGCATCCTGATGGCCGATGCCGAACGCGGCCAAGTCACCAAAATGCCGAGCGTACCCTACGTAGCGCCTCGTCCGGCAGAACAGCAGACTCCGGTTCAACCGGCACAACCGCAACAGTAGTCGCTAATCGTACTTAATAAACGCCGGGCGCTTGCGTCCGGCGTTTTCATTTTGACCCAGCCACTCTCGGAACTGTCATCCTGAATCGTACGGAGGCGAAGCCGAGAACGAGTGAAGGATCTGCTTTTCTTTCGCTTCGCTGGGAAAGCAGATCCTGCGCTTCGCTCAGGTTGACAGTTCTCCAAATGGAAGCGAGTAACGCTCTAACGACTAGCGACCGATGACCGACGACGAGTATCCTCTCCCCGTGCAGCTTTCCGTCGTCATCATCACCCATAACGAAGAAGCCAACATTGGACGCACTCTCGCGAGCGTGCAGTCACTGGTTTCCGATGGCAAAGGCGAGATCATCATCGTCGACTCGGGCTCGACCGATCGCACCGTCGAGATCGCGAAGTCATTTGGCGCGAAAGTGTTCGTTGAAAAATGGAAGGGCTTCGCGGCGCAGAAAAACTCGGCGATCGACAAGGCCGTGGGGGATTGGATTTTAAGTCTGGATGCGGACGAAGAGGTGGGCGCCGGAATGCGTGAGTTTCTGCTCCTGGTCCTCTTCGGACAACACAAGCCAGAGTTCGCCAATTTTCAAGGAGGAATGATTTTCTTTAGAAGCAACTGTTTCTTGGGCCGTCCGATCCGACATGGCGGCTTTTATCCAGATCCAAAGTTGCGACTGATTCGGCGCGGTTGCGCGCGTTTCGAAGACCGTCGAGTGCATGAGGACTTGCGCCTAAACAAGGGCGTCGAGTATCACCCCAATCTGTGGTACCAAATGGGCGATTCCTTCGAGATCATCCACCACTGCTACCCGACGCTCTCCGACTACCTCGACCACATGAACCGCTATTCCTCGCTCGGCGCGGAGATGGTCGCCGCCAAAGGGCACGTGCGTTTCAGTGTGTTCAACATCGTGGTGAGGCCGGCTGCAACTTTTATCTACAACTACTTCCTCCGGCTAGGATTCCTCGATGGGCGGGAAGGCCTGCTGCTGCATCTCTACCACGCGGTCTATGTTTCATGGAAGTACGCCAAGGCGTGGGAACTGCAAAAAAAGTCAGAGTAGAGACGCGGCTTGCCGCGTCTCTGTCCGCAGCGACATCACCGATCGCAACCGGAGACGCGGCACTCCGTGTCTCTACTCGAAATTAGGCCCGTCGCGTAATCCGCATGATGTCGTATCGCACTTCAACCGACCGCGTCGGGAAAGTCCCTTCTACATAGGCTTTCACTTCCGCCACTGACGGAACTCCGTCCTTGCCTGTCAAGCCGCGTGCGTCGTCGAGCAAAATGATGTGCGGATACGGATGGCCAAGAATCATTTCCAATTCCGCTGACAAACGTTGCTGATCTCCCTGCTTGCCGATCCAGCCGTAATAGCCGGCATCGAGCCAGAAGAGCGCAGGCTCTTTCAGCAGCGCCAGAATTTCTGGCATCACCACGCGACTGTCTCCGCAAAAAATCCTGATATGCGAATCGCGTGCGAACTTCCTGGCAGCCCGTTCCGCCAGTTCTGGGACATATTCGATGGAATAGATGTGATCGAAACGAGTCCGCATCGCGGCGACCATCTCACCGTAGTAGGTTCCGGTTTCAACCAGCGTCTTCAGTTCATACCACGCGCCATACTCGCGCACGGTCTTCTGTTTCAGAAGATGCGGGGAGCGCGTCGGACGTCCGCGCAGGATCCAATACCAGTAATCAGGAAGGTGGCCGAGCGCCTTATAGACGCCATACACGGGCGTGCGCTTCAGCAATTGCCGGAATGCCTTCAGAGTATCCTCCTCGGAAGAACGTCCAGCATAGGTGCGAGGAAAAAGCGCCGTCAAGTTCGTGCGCTTCGGGCTACGAGCTTCGAGCCGGCCACACCCAGATTGCTCGCAGCTCGTAGCTCGAAGCTCGCGGCTCTCCACCAACCGTTCGGTCGGTGCGTAACCTTGTCCCCCCTGCAGCGCTCCTCTATCATCAGATTCATCGTGGGGAACCAAATGTCCGAGAAGAAGACCAATACGAGCGTGGCGAAACCATCCGTCGCCGAAAGCCCGATTGCCGACGTGTTTGACGGACGCCAGCCTTCCCCCACCGAGAAGGCATGGGCCGAAAAGACGCTTGCCCCCACACTCGACAAAGCTCCGGAGAAGCCCATCGGCGCCGCCACCGGCACGAACCTCGACGACCAAGGCCACGCCCGCTTCAGCACAATTTCGAATGAACCGATCCGCCGCCTCTACACGCCGGCCGATCTGCCCGCTGATTGGAATTACGAGCAATATCTCGGCTTTCCCGGACAGCCTCCCTACACTCGCGGCATTCACGCGACCGGTTATCGCGGCAAGCTTTGGACGATGCGTATGTTCTCCGGCTTCGCCTCGCCCGAAGAAACGAATCAGCGCTACAAGTATTTGCTGGAACACGGCGGCGGCGGACTTTCGGTCGCTTTCGACCTCCCTACATTGATGGGCTACGACTCGGATCACCCGGCGAGCGAAGGCGAAGTAGGCAAATGCGGCGTAGCGATTGATTCCCTCGAAGATATGGAGATCCTGTTCGACGGCATCGACCTCGAAAAAATAACCACGTCGATGACCATCAATTCTCCGGCCAGCATCCTTTGGGCGATGTATCTTGTCGTCGCCGAAAAACAGGGTGCGGACTGGAAAAAGATTTCCGGCACCATCCAGAACGACATTCTCAAGGAATACATCGCGCAGAAGGAATACATCTATCCACCCGCGCCGTCGATGCGGCTGGTGATCGACACCTTCGAATTCGGGTCCAAATTCACGCCGCGCTTCAACACTATCTCTATTTCCGGCTACCACATCCGCGAAGCCGGATCGACCGCTTTGCAGGAACTCGCCTTCACGATTTACGACGGCGTCGAATACGTCGAATGGGCCCGCCAACGCGGCCTCGACGTGGATGACTTTGGCCCTCGGCTGAGCTTCTTCTTCAATGCACACAACGACTTTTTCGAAGAAATCGCAAAATATCGCGCCGCCCGCAAAATCTGGTATCGCCTGATGAAAGACCGCTTCGGCTCGAAGTACGACCGCACTCGCCTGATGCGGTTCCATACCCAGACCGCCGGCGTTTCCCTTCCCGCGCAACAGCCCATGAACAATATCGCGCGCGTGGCCATCCAGGCACTGGCCGCTGTGCTCGGCGGAACCCAGTCGCTGCACACCGACGCCTACGACGAAGCGCTTGCTTTACCGACCGAAGAGGCGGCGCGCATTGCGCTTCGCACCCAGCAGATCATCGCCTTCGAGAGCGGGGTCGCGCATACCGTCGATCCACTCGGCGGCTCCTACTTCGTCGAGAAGCAGACACTCGACATGGAAAAAGGCGCCTTCGACTACTTCGCTAAACTCGATCAGATGGGCGGCATGGTTAAGGCGATCGAGCGAGGATATCCGCAGAAAGAGATCGCCGACGCCAGTTACCAGTACCAGCGCGCCGCCGAGGCCAACGAAAAGATCACGGTCGGCGTGAATGAGTTTGCGATCGAAGAAGAGAGTCCCCACACCCTTTATATCGATGAGTCCGTCGCACGCGCTCAGGAGAAGAAGTTAAAGGCCCTGCGCTACCGGCGCTCCAACGAAAAAGTGCAGGGCTGCCTGGACGCGCTCAAGAAGGCTGCTGCCCGAACGCCCTCCGCTGGAACGAACGGCAACATCTCCGACGCCAACACCATGCCGTACATCGTTGACGCTGTCCGCGCCTACGCAACGGTCGGCGAAATCTGCGAGGCGCTGCGGCAGGTTTACGGGACCTATACGGAAGTGAGCATCACGTAGTCATTGGAATTGAACATCTAGCCCGTCTTTTTCAATTCGTCATCCCCATCGAATCGAGATTCTGATTCTTCGCTAACAATTAGCAACACGCGCGGCCATCGCTCTCTTCTCTAGGCGTTCACCGAACACGCAGTTGCCTTTGTAATTGTTTTGTAATCACGCTCATTTGTGACAACGATCACTGGCAGGACTCCAGCGCGGTATCGTAAAATCCTAATTGAAATTGAAATTCATTTTCATTTTCATTTAGGAGACCCATGCACTACTCTACCCTGGTTAGAAAACTGGCCGCGGCGGGCAAGATCGGCGCTCTGGCACTAGTCGGCGCGCTCTCTGCCGGCGTCGGGCGGGCACAGGAAAGCCCCTACATTGTGACCTACGACCACTACCTCGAAGAACCCGGCAATCTTGAAGTCGAATATTATTCAAACTTCGGAACCCAACGCGGAGGAAACGATTTCCACGCTTTCTGGCTTGAATTTGAGTACGGTGCCACCGCGTGGTGGACAACCGAGCTTTATCTCGATGGCCAGTCCACGTTCAACGACAGCACGATTTTTACCGGTTTCCGGCTGGAGAATCGTATCCGTCCGCTGAAACACGAGCACATCATCAATCCGGTACTGTACGTCGAGTACGAGCAGATTAATGGCGCCGACAAGATCATGAAAGAAGTCGAAGGACACGACATCGAATCCGAGAAGCTGGACCCCAATGGCGAGGCGCGCCGGGAACACAAACATGAACTGGAGTTCAAACTGCTCCTTTCCAGCACATTCAAGGGATGGAATGTTGCGGTGAATCCGATCTTCACCAAGAACCTATCTCCGAGCGAACCGTGGGAGTTCGGTTATGCCTGGGGCGTAAGCCGTCCTCTGGCTCTCAAGGCCTCCTCGAAGCGCTGCACATTCTGCCGCGAAAATTTTGTGGCGGGAGTTGAGATGTATGGCGGCCTGGGCGATGCGGAGAGTCCGGGATTGCATGAGACTTCTCACTATCTGGCGCCGGTAGTCGCCTGGAATCTGCCGTCAGACTGGACCGTGCGCTTCTCGCCGGGGTTCGGACTCAACGACAACAGCCACCGCTTTCTCCTGCGCTGGGGAGTCTCGCATGAGTTCGCGGGCTTTGGGCAGATGGTTAGCCGTCTGTTCGGAGGTGGGCGATGATGACGAACTCGCACACGTTGAAGGTCCTCCTGGCAGGTGTTTGCGTATTCGGCACATCCTACACAGTCGCGCAGGACCCTGTGCAGGGCCCGGGCAAAGACGGTCGCCGCAGGCAAATCTATGCCGAACTCGCGAAGGCTCCCGAGAAAGCGCGGAGCCGGGCGAATCCGCTCTCCTCCGATCCTGACGCTGTGGCCGCGGGCAAGAAGCTTTTTGAAGCGCATTGCGCCGAATGCCACGGGGACACGGCAGAAGGCGGGAAAAAGGGACCGAGCCTGCGCGCGGCGGAGGTGCAGCAGGCGACGCCGGGGACGCTGTTCTGGGTATTGACCAATGGCGTAGTACGCCGCGGCATGCCCGTTTGGTCGAAGTTACCGGAGCCGCAGCGCTGGCAGATTGTGAGCTACATCAAGGCGCTGGAAGCGAGCCCGAACCCTAAGTAGAGCAAGCGAAGTAGCGCAATCGACACAAAAGCAGACGGGGGATACCGCGCCGCTCTTACTTCATGCGATTGCGATGCAGGCTCGGATCGACTTCGCGGGTCATCGCTTCCACGTCGAGGGGAACTTGCAGAAACGCTTTGATCTCCTCGGCGACCACTTTCGACTCCCGCAACGTGCGGTGATAGTGCGCGCGTAGCACCTTGACGTTCGGCTTTCCGGCTAAGAATTTGTTCACTTCGACGAGGTGCCGCTGGAAGGCGTCTTCAATGGCAGAGGTGTCTCCGCCGCCTTCGTACGTTCCACGGCGTTTCAGCATTTCGTCTTGTGATTTCAAAACTTCCGGCAATGGACGCTGCATAAAAACAACGCGGTAATCATGGCCGTCCGGCAGCGAGAGCAGGAGTTGCGAAATTACTTTGACGACTTTGCCCTCTGCTTCGGCAATCAAGGCCGGTTCTTTCGGAAGTTGCTTGATGCGCTCCCATTCCAGATAACCGCGCGGATTGTCGGTGTCCGCCTTACGTTCGCCGTCGGAGAGGGCTTGCATGCCTCCTGCCACCAGCATCTGCATCATCAGGGAAGTGCCGGAACGAGGAAGCCCGGAAACAATCGTGATCATCGCTACCTTTCAGGAATGAGTGCGGGACGACGCAACCGTCCCTTTTGGAATCATAGCGGTGACATCGATTTCCGGGCAAATTGCAGCCCGAAGTAATGCGCACAACGCGCTAAAACAGCAACCTTTTCTGTTCTCAAACGTCAGATCACGATAAGGTATGGAGAGCATGTTCGGCGAAATCCAACCCGTGGCGGGGCCTTTCCGGAAGCATGGTACGGTCGCAGGATCGGTGATCGCTCATCTCGCCATTCTGGCTGCGATCCTGCTCTTTCATCGAGCGCCCGTCGCGCTGATTCCCTTATCACTACAGAATGGGATTGGGTCGCAATCCTATCGCATCATCTACTCATCACCAGACGGGCAGGACACGCCCGAAGAAAACAAGATCAGCCTTGCCCATTCCAAGCCAGCGCCTCATCGCCGGCCTAAGCCGTCTTCCCTGAAACCGCCGCCGGATCATCTCCAGGTTCCACCCGATGCACTGGCGTCCGATGAGAACAACCGCGCAGGCTCGGCACTTGGCACCGTGATCGATGGACCGATTGAAGGCCATGAAGTGCACGTCGCGTTACCGGTTGTTTTTCCTGATCCTCAAGTGGTGCGTTCTGAACTGCCGCGCGACTTGAAGGGCGATGTGATCGTGGAAGTCACGATTGATTCGCTGGGAAATGTCGTCGAGACCAAGTTGGTGCAGGCAATTGGTCACGGGATCGACGAAAAGATTGTTGCCGCACTTCGCCAGCGGCGCTATCAGCCCGCTACGCTGGATGGCGTACCCGTCGCCTCGAAGCAGGACGTCCACTTCCACTTTCCCTCGTAAGCGGATTCATCAGGTAATATCGTGTGCGATGAAGACTCGCCGTGAGTTCCTCGCCGACTCCGCCGCCCTCGCTGCAGGAACGATACTGATGCCTGCGCTGGCCAGCGCATCCCCTTCAACTCCGAACGTCCAGTTCCCCGCCAACGCGCGGGATCGCATCTCGGTCGCGTCCTATCCATTTCGCGACTTCATCCTGCCGGGCGAGTACGTAACGCCCGCCGCGAAGAGCACTCCGAAAATGGAGATCAAGGATTTTGCGGCCCGTGCCATCGACCGATTTCACGTCAACAAGATCGAGCCCTGGAGCGCTCATTTCCGATCGCTTGATCCGAAGTATCTTGCCGATATCCGTTCTGCGATCGACCAGGCCGGAGCCTCGGTAGTGAATATCGCGGTCGACGGCAAACACAGCTTCTACGCCGTTGATGCTACCGAACGCGAACGGGCGGTAACTACAAACAAGCAATGGATCGACGCTGCCGTCGTGTTGGGATCTCCCAGCATCCGCACCCATGTTGAGGGCGTCGAAAATCAACTGCCAGATGTGGATCGTTGCGCCGACACTCTGAAGCGAATTGCTGAGTATGGAGCAACCCGTAATGTAGTCGTTCATCTTGAAAATGATGACGGCGTCACCGAAGACCCCTTCTTCCTGGTCAAGGTAATCGATAAAGTGAATAGCCCATGGCTACGCGGCCTCCCCGACTTCGGCAATTCGCTGATGCACTTGCCTCCTGAAAACGCATACGCCGGGCTGGAAGCCATGTTCGCTCATGCTTACGGCATCAGTCACGTGAAGGGATCGGAATCAACTGAAAAGGGCGCCGTCGTCGCGGTCGACATGGCTTACGCTTTTGGACTTCTGAAGAAGAGCGGCTACCGCGGATATTTATCCATGGAGTATGACGATGTCGGCGATCCCCATAGAGGTACCGCAGAATTGATTGAGCAGGCTCTACGCTTTCTGGCGTGAAGGTGTCGCAAGCACGATGATTGCGCCGGAGGCGGCGTTTCTGATAACGTGCAGTTCGCTGACCCGGGAGCTTTCACGCAGACTCCTTCTTCCCTGCACCGCTTCGGCACACACTGAATTCGTCGAGGAGATACCGTGGCCTTCTGTACAAATTGTGGATCGCAAATGCCTGCAGGCGCGACCGCTTGTCCAACTTGCGCTGGTGGCAGTCCGAACCCCGTGAGCACCGCTCCTGCTGCCGGGCTCACCGACAACATCGCTGGATTGTTGTCGTACCTGCTTATCCCGGCGATTGTCTTTCTCGTGCTTGAACCCTATAACAAGCGAAAATTCATCCGCTTTCACGCGTTTCAGTGCATTTTCCTTTGTGTCGCCGAATTTGCGCTCGGCATTGCGCTGGCCGTGGTCGGACACATCCCCTTCCTCGGTTGGATTGTGCTTCTGGCACTTTGGCCGCTGGTCAGCCTGGGCGAACTGGTCCTCTGGATCGTGCTCCTCCTGAAGGCCTACCAGGGACAGATGTGGAAACTGCCCGTGATTGGGGACATGGCGGAAAAGCAAGCCAACGCAGTTTAGCCGGCGGGAATCTCGCTGACGCCGCTGCAAGCACGGATCTGCGGCGAGAGATTCGCCGCTTGTTCGCCCTTATGATATGCTGCCTTTCGCGGCGAGGACACGATGCGGAAGGCAGTCAATCATCTGAAGAAGTCGGACCCGGTGCTGGCGGCGATTATCGAGCAGGTCGGCCCCTGCAAGATGCAGTTTGGCGAGCCGACCTTTCATAGTCTGGCGGAATCGATCCTTTACCAGCAGCTCAATGGCAAAGCCGCCATGACGATCTTCAACCGCTTTACTGCCGCGGCTGGCGATCCACTCACTCCCAAGGGAATCCTTCACCTCTCCGACAAAGAGATGCGCGCCGTCGGTCTTTCCAAGCAAAAGACTTCCTATCTCCGCGACCTCTCATCAAAAACCAGAGACGGCCTGATGGAATTCGAGCGCCTCCCAGAACTTCCTGAAGACGAAGTGATCGCTCATCTCACCCAGGTCAAAGGCATCGGCGTATGGACCGCGCACATGTTCCTGATGTTCACACTGCGTCGGCCCGACATTCTGCCCACCGGCGACTACGGCATCCAGGCCGCGATCAAGAAGCACTACAAGAAACGTAAGTGGCCCAAGCCCGACGTGATGCAGAAGATCGCGAAACCATGGATACCCTACCGCTCAATCGCGTGCTGGTATCTGTGGCGAAGTTTAGATATCAAGACGATGTGATCGCACCGCACAAATGGACGTTCACCTCATTGACGGCACCTACGAACTGTTCCGGCACTTCTTCGCCGTGCCGTC
This sequence comes from Acidobacteriota bacterium, assembly GCA_016196065.1. Taxonomy (NCBI): domain Bacteria; kingdom Pseudomonadati; phylum Acidobacteriota; species Acidobacteriota bacterium. The sequence goes on from JACPYL010000025.1 coordinate 356,927, forward strand.
TTCCACGGATGCCAACGGACAGGAGGTCGGCGCGGTGCGCGGCGTCCTGACTTCCGTTCTTTCCATGATCGAACACGGAGGGACTCACCTTGGAGTTGCGACCGATCATGTGGTCGAGTCGTTCCGCAACGATCTCTATCCGGGATACAAGACCAGCGAGGGCGTAGCTCCTGAACTACTCTCGCAGTTCCCCATCCTCGAAGAAGCACTGGATGCGATGGGCGTGAAGGTGTGGCCCATGGTCGAGTTCGAAGCCGATGATGCGCTCGCTTCCGCCGCCGCGAAGGCTGCCGAAGACGACCGTGTCCAGAAAGTCTTCATCTGTACTCCCGATAAAGATCTCGGGCAATGTGTGGTGGGCATGCGAGTCGTCCAACTTGACCGCAGGCGCAACCTCGTGCGCGATGAAGCCGGCGTTGTAGAAAAATTCGGTGTGAAACCGGGATCGATTCCCGACTATCTCGCAGTTGTCGGAGACAGTGCAGACGGCTTCCCGGGATTGCCGGGCTGGGGAGAAAAGGCAGCGGCTGCCGTGCTCTCTCCGTACCTCCATCTGGAAGGTATTCCGAAGGATTGGCGGGAATGGCACCCTTCCATCAAGCGGGCGAAGGCCCTCTCCGAATCGCTGGTCACAGGATGGAATGACGCATTATTGTTTCGAACCCTCGCGACGCTTCGCCTGGATGTATCCGTATTCCAGACCATCGACGATCTGCGCTGGAGGGGACCGAGGCCCAACTTCGGCTCTTACTGCCAGAGACTGAAGGTTCCAGATTTGTTCCGCAAGGTTACAGCGGCAACTCCGCGGTAAAGGGCTTTCTAGAGCGTAGGTAAAGCGTCCGGACTCGCGAGCGTAGGCAGTTCCGCCGCAGCATTTTGACTCACTTCCCCGGGCATGTGGGTACGCCACCATCGCTCCGCATCTTCCGATGTCCAGGACCCGATTCCATCTGAGTCTTCCAGCATGCGCACCATCGCATCTGCGGACGCTGGCCGTTGTGCTGGGTCCTTAGCGAGACACATCATGATGGCGCGATCGAGGCTGGCAGGCACGGCTGTTTGTGTTCTTTTGGAAGGAGCGACCGGAGTCTTCTGAAGGTGCGCCAGCAGCATCGCGGTGGCACCTTTTTCTTCAAACACCAGGCTGCCCGTGGTCAGCCAATACGCGACGCATCCCAACCCGTACAGATCGGTGCGGCCGTCTACCGGCGAATTTCCCATTGCCATTTCAGGAGCCATGAAGGCAGGCGTGCCCGTGGTCGCGCCGTCGAGTGTGATTTGAGTTTCCTGTTCATCCAGCACTTTGACCAGACCGAAATCGAGAACCTTGGCGAAGTCATATTCATTGCCCATCCGGCACAAGAATATGTTGGTGGGCTTGATATCGCGATGAATCATGCCATGGCCGTGAGCGTCCCCCAGCGACCGACAAACTTGCCGCAGAATGCTTGCGACTCTCGCAGGTGGCTGCGGGCCAAACTTCTTGACCAACGTTTCCAGGTCGATGCCGTCCAGTAATTCCATTACGTAATAGAAAACGCCGTCCTTCGTGACGCCGAAGTCGTACAGTTCCACCGTGTGTGGAGAGCGCAGCGAGGCAGTCGTTTTAGCTTCTTGCTCGAAGCGTCGCCGGATCGTTACCGAGTTGCTCCCCGACTTTCCACTCATCATGTCCGGTTGGATCAACTTGATCGCCGCATCGCGAGCCAGCATGTGATGTCGGGCACGCCAGACCTCTCCCATCCCTCCCTTACCCAACAGGGATACGAGCCGGTAGCTGCCCATTTCGCGCGCCTTCGTCACTTGTTGGCCTAACTTCGTCATCACCCGCGAGATCACGACCGCCACACCCACCAACAGATAGTCGGGATAGTGCATGATGAGCACATTGCTCACCGGGCCAAAGTCCCACGAGCCCCGGGCCCGCGCGATCAGCATTCCGATAGGGTTCATCGACACCGCGATCAACGAAGCCACCAACGTTTTCATCGGCGAATTGGGTACGATCGCCGCTGACATCAGGACCACTGCGCCGATCCAGCTGATCATCGGATTGGCGGGCCAATCCTTGGGTACGTGCGACCAGTGCATCAACAGGCCGAGAGCAGCAGCCGTGAACACCATGTACACATGGCCGAGATCCAGAATGAACTGCGGGTCGCGGTCGCCTTTGCGGATGTAGAAGAACAGTCCCAATGACGCGGCGATGCTGACCAACGCGATGACATCCGTCGTTGGCTCGCGACGCCAGATCCCTTCACCATGGCTCATGACAAAGAGCGCGACCTTATCTGCCGTAGTGGCGAGCAACCACAGCACTGCCGCCAGAAGCGACATGATTTCCAGCCGTTTCGACGCCTCTTTGAGCACATCGTAAGGGACTTGAGAGATACGATTGCGCGTCAGGCTGGGATCAGCCGGCGTGGCTTCTGGAACGGGGCCGATTAATTGCGGGTCTGGCATCAAGGCCTCTACACCATCGAGAAACTGTTTCGTCGCCGACGTGATTATTTCTGATGTCGCCGGAACGCCCCGTACAATGCGTCCAAAAGATCCTGGCTGGAGCCGTCGTAGTCCGCATCCAGGCTCCACATGAAGACTCCTCCGAAGCCACGCTTACCGAGGACGTAATTCGCTTTTGCCGCCGTCGACTGCGCATCGTCGTAACTGATGAAACCAGTCGCCCCTCCCACTCCCTCGTTGAGCAGATAGGGAGCCTTGGCAGCCGCGTCGCGACGGCGCATCCATCCCATCTTGTTGATGCGGGGCTTAATGTCCGTCCCGTAATTCACGCTCAGCGTCGTGTTGCCGCAATCCGAGCACAGATCCCAAAGTTGCTGGGCACTGTCGAACTCGTAGCCGTAAAATGCCGTCCCCATATTCAGTTTGTCCGGCGGAACACCGTAGATATTCGCGAACAAATCCATCGACGTTTGAATACTGCCAGCCTGTTCTGGATCGTTGGGATCCTGGAATAGCGGGGAATTGATTCCGGCACGATCGCTCCACGGACCGTAGTAGTCGTACGTCATTACATTGATGAAGTCGAGCAGGGGTGCGAGCGCGGGCACGTCAAAGCCGCTTCCCCACGATCGCGGGTCAGCCGGAATCGCCATCGACAGCAGATACCGCGGGCTGGCGAATTGGTTGCGCAAATCCTGCATCAGCATGATGCAGTTGTTCGTATCTTTCGGATTGACCGGGATCTCCCAGTCGATGTCCACCCCGTCGTATCCGTTCGCGACCACAAAATTGGAAACATTCTTCACGAACGCCGCGCGGATCGTGGGATCAGCCGAGATCTTCCGGAAGGCTTGGGCCTGCGCCGGATCGCCCCCACCAATCGAGATCAGCACTTTCACTCCAGCGGCGTGCGCATTTGAAATCAATGCTGGTTCGATCAAGCCCTCTGAAACGACGATGTTGCCAAGATTCTTCTTGTCGAGCAGCAGAAAGGCATGCGAGATGTGGGTCAGGTGCTGATACGGAATATTGGCGGCACTATAAGCGGGAGTATTGGTCTTGGACCAGAACGTGTAGTAGGCAAGGAGGCGTTTTGATGAGGCCGCAGAAGAAGCGGGTACAAGCACCAGAGCCAACAGACACGTCAGGGAAAGAACAACAACTCCGCGGGTACTAAAGGACAGCATTAGGATGACTCCCGGCTCCGGCCGTAGATTCCGGAGCGTTTCAGAATCTTACATGGTGGCCAGCCTGCTTTCATGAAAAATGGCCCAATCATTGCACAAAGAAAAAACCCTCTCGCTCGGGCTGAGAGGGTTGCGAACTGGCTGCATGGAGAGGCTCTAGGCACGCACTACGTTGGCCGCCTGAAATCCCTTGGGGCCTTTCAACAAGTCGAACTCAACCGTCTCGCCTTCGTTCAACGAGCGATACCCGTTCTCCTGGATGGCGGAGAAATGCACGAACACGTCCTCTCCCGTAGAGCGCTGGATAAACCCATACCCCTTCGCCCCGTTGAACCACTTCACAGTACCCTTCTCTCTCACGGAAAAACTCCTTTCGCCTTTGTCGCTGGAATATTCTTCCGTCTCTATGTGTTTGTCCCGGGGAACGGGACACCCCCTCAAAGGACGGTCAGAATTCGGTTGCGAACCGCGTACGGGCGAACGCTCCAACACAAACGGCTCCCGAAGTTCCGGCGCTCAACAGGGAGCGACGTAACGGCTGGAGCCGCGAGACGAAGGCGCGATATCGGACTGCCTGACACAGAACGTCAACCTGGGCTTGCACTCTCGCCAACCGTTCCCGGCTGGCGAAGCCCCAGATAATAGCAGGAACTTGGTTCTTGGCAAGAGACAACTTCTTGACATCCAAGACATCCAATATGACCCGAGGGCGGCCCTGAGCCACGTCCCGTGGGCCCGGGAAGGACAGGTGGACCGCCCGGTTGCCGTCCCCTACTGGCTTTCCAGGTAGAAGACGCAGCGTCTGATACGATTTGGGAGCGCCGTGACGTCCATTACACCCATCGAACTTCCGGAAAAGACTGCCGCCGACCGGAAACCCGGCATGGTCAAAAGGCAGACCGACGGCTTGGTCCGCTCCACCCTGAAGTATCTCCTGCGGACGGAAGTTCACACGTTTGCGTTCTCAGTAGCGGCCAACGCCATTCTGTCGTTCTTCCCATTCGTCCTGCTCCTGCTCACGCTTATTCGGCGTGTCTTTCATTCGCAGGTCATGTACGACGTTGTCGTCCGCCTCCTGCGTGATTATGTTCCCGCCGGCCAGGACTTCGTCATCCGCAACCTGAACGCGCTGGTCGACGCGCACCAACGTGCGCAAGTGTTCTCCGTGGTGATGTTGCTGATCACATCGACTGGCATCTTCATGCCCCTCGAAGTCGCGTTGAACCGGATCTGGGGATTTCGCAATAACCGGTCCTATGTCGGCAACCAGCTCATCTCTCTGGGGCTGACCTTCGCCTCGGGCTGCCTGGCACTGCTCTCGGTCTCGCTTACCGCGGGCAATCTCTCCATCATGAAAGGAGCGCTCCAAGGCCATGGCATGTGGTTTGTGAATCTGGTGGGCTTCATTACCATGAAGGTGTTTGCGATCACCGCCAGCATCGCCATCTTCTTCCTCATTTACTGGTTGCTGCCCAACGGCAAAGTCCCAGCCCGGGCCGTACTGCCCACCGCCGTGCTGATGGGAGTGTTCTCGGAAGCTCTCAAGTACGCCTACATCTTGGCCCTGCCCTGGCTCAACTTCGGTGAAGTCTATGGACCATTCGCGATCTCGGTCAGCCTGATGTTCTGGGCCTTTCTCTCGGGAATGCTGCTGCTGACCGGAGCGCATCTTTCCGCGCGCAAACTGCGTGACCTGTAAATCCGCGCGTTCCTGTGAAGCCGGAGAGGCAATCGCAACATCTATCTAGTACACGTCCACATTTTCCTGAAAGAGAGAATGCCAGAACTCATGAGCAAGACCAAAGCCTACGCCGCCCATAGCCCCAAAGCTGCACTGGCACCGTATTCCTTTGAACGGCGCGATCCGCGGGAACACGATGTCGTCATCGACATCAAGTATTGCGGCATCTGCCATTCCGACATTCACCAGGCGCGCAATGAATGGGGCGATTTCCTTCAGGAATCCATTTTCCCGATGGTTCCCGGTCACGAAATCGCCGGAGTCGTCGCTTCCGTCGGACCGAAAGTGACCAAGTACAAGGTGGGAGACAAAGTGGGGGTTGGCTGCTTCGTCGACTCCTGCAGAACCTGTTCCGCCTGCCAGAGAGACCTCGAACAGTATTGCGAAGTGAAAACCGTATTCACCTACAACGGTCGCGACCAAGAGGGCGTCCCCACATACGGCGGGTACTCCGAGAAAATCGTAGTCGACGAAAACTACGTGCTGCGTATCCCCGATAATCTGCCGCTGGATGCCGCTGCCCCTCTGCTCTGTGCAGGAATCACGCTGTACTCGCCCCTGAAGCACTGGAAGGCCGGTCCTGGCAAGAAAGTAGCTATCGTCGGCATGGGCGGACTCGGCCATATGGGAGTGAAACTCGCGCATGCTCTGGGTGCTGAGGTGACCGTCCTGAGCCAGTCACTCAGCAAGCAAGCCGACGGCAAGCGCCTGGGAGCCGATCACTTTTACGCCACCTCAAATCCGGAGACGTTCACCAAACTCGCCTCCTCCTTCGACCTCATCATCAACACGGTTTCCGCGGATATCGATTGGAATCAATATTTCGGCCTGCTCAAACTCGATGGGACGATGGTCGTGGTCGGCGTACCAGAGAAGTTGGTCCCGGTTGCCGCCATGCCTTTAGTCGGCAGACGCCGCAGCATCGCCGGCTCCTGCATCGGAGGAGTCAAAGAAACCCAGGAGATGCTCGATTTCTGCGGCCAGCACAATCTGGCGTCGGATATCGAAGTAGTTCCGATTCAGAAGGTCAACGAAGCCTACGAGCGCGTCACGAGGAGCGACGTGCGCTACCGGTTCGTGATTGATATGGCGTCGCTGAAGTAAATCGAACGCAGCAATGCCCACTCCGTTCTATCATCCTGAGCGAAGCGAAGGACCTGATTTCTTATCCCTAACAACAGGTCCTTCGCTTCGCTCAGGATGACCCCTCCCAACTCCCCAATCGTCAAAATCTCCACTTCGTCGCCGTCTTCGGAAACGTTTTCTCGACGAACCCAAACACCGCTCTCGAACGCACCATAAAAATCGGCTCACCCATGCTGCGGGGATCCATCTTGTACTTCTTCACATAAGCAGCGGCCATTCGTTCTAGAGTTGCTGCGTCCTTCACTTCCTCGGCAGATCCTTCGATGATGACCGCCTCTTCGCCGTCATCATTCGTGATCGTGCATGCCGGATTTGCGGCCAGGTTCCGGCCTTTGCGGGATTTTCGTCCGGTAGAAAAATAGAACGCATCCTCCACCCAGACTCCCCATACCGGCATGACATGCGGACGGTTCTCGGGATGCACTGTGGCGACCCAGAACGTACGGCATTTCCCGACTTGCGTGGCAACCCAACTCCAGGGGAGCAGTCCCTTTTCATCTTCTGCCAATCCGTATCCGGGAGCGAAGGGCCGACCCGCTTTGGGCGCGGCGCTTTTGTTGGTTTTCTTAGGCGAGGTTTTGCGGGCAGCTGATCGTTTCGTCATGACGACCAGCATTGTAACTCCAGAAGCAAGTCGCGGACGCTACGTTACGGTCAGAACCAGCGTGCTGCTGTTGCCCCCGCTATCGCAGCCCAAGTCGCCCGTATTACCACCCGGCGTGCGGACGAGAACGTTGTAGCTTCCGGGAGCAGCGATCATCGCGGCAGTAACTGTGACGGTCAGCTTGATGGTGCTGTTGACAGTCGTCGCCAGTGCCACCCCGTTGAAAACGACGACGGAAGCGCCGACAAACTTGGTGCCATTGACGGTCAGCTGGAATGATGGCGCTACCTGCGCGAACGGGATTGTCGACGGAGAAATTGAGGAGATGACGGGTTTTGGCCGTGCGCTTCCACAAATCACATCCACGGCCCCGCATCCCGAGAGCATCACGATCGCCACGACACAAGGAACGAGGCGCGAGACTACTGAAATTTTCATTTGGGATTGATCTGAATTGAGTCTAGCACTTGGTCTGCGTCGCATCCGCGGAGTTGGTCCTTCACTGCGGAACGAAAGTTTGGATCAAGAACGCCCCTAGGAACCACGTTCTGCACCACGCCAGCCCCGGCGCTGCATTCAAGCCTCTCCGTTTTCCCGCCGATGGAAGTGTATCCAGCCACGATTATCCAGCGCGATCGTTGGCGAATTCAGGCCCTGGCGTTGTATCCAAACGGAGATGCATTGCCCCCGATTCGAACCTTCATCGTCGACGATTCGGTGCTCACTCGCGAAATCGTGATCGAAGTGCTGGCGTCAGATCCGGAAATCGAAATCGTGGGCACCGCCTCGAGCGGAGAAGAAGCGTTGCCCTTGATCGAGCGTCTCCGCCCCCAACTGGTCACGCTTGACCTGGCGCTTCCGGGGATGAATGGTCTCGTCACGCTCGCCGAAATTCACAAATTGAGGCCGGCTCTCCCAGTCATCGTGTTCAGCGCGTTCGCAGAGCCGCCGATGAGGGTCAGACCAAATTCCCGCGACCGAGGCATCACTGAGTTCATCGCGAAACCAAACCAACGAGGTAGCCGCCAAATTGTAAGGGAGGAATTTCGCCGCCAACTGATCCCAAGGATCAAGTCGTTGTGCGCGGCCTCCCGACTTCCTGCTGACTCCTCGCCCAAGGGTTCGCCCGTTTCGCACAAGTTCACCAGCCGCCCAATCGATATCGTCGCCATTGGAGCGTCAACCGGAGGTCCCGAAGCCCTGGCCGCGCTACTGACAAGGCTTCCGGAGGACTTTCCCGTGCCGATCGTGATTGTCCAGCACATGCCTGTGAACTTCACGCGACTCCTGGCCGAGCGCCTGGCCCTGCTCACCTCATTGCCGGTAATGGAGGGAAAGCCGGGGCAACGGATTGATCCCGGAGAAGTTTGGATCGCTCCGGGGGATTACCACATGACTGTGGTCCGGCAGGATGGTTCGGCCGTATTGGCAATGAACCACGACCCGACCGAGCAGGGATGCCGTCCTTCGGTCAACGTACTATTCCGTTCGTTGGCCAAGACGTACGGTCCCCGCGTTCTGGCGATTGTCCTAACCGGAATGGGTGCCGACGGAACAAGCGGAGCAAAAGCTGTCCAGGATGCTGGTGGCGAAATCATCGTGCAGGATAGAGCCACTTCGGTGATCTGGGGAATGCCCGGACGCATTGTGGCCGCCGGCTTGGCTCCTTGTATCTGTCCGATCGATAGGATGGCTTACGAAATTATCCGCCGAGTCCAGGCTCGAAAATCAGCCCCATCAGCGTTCGCTGCGGCAACTTAGTGTTTTGGAACGCAAAAAAAAAGCGCCTTGAGCGAAACGCTCAAGACGCCCCTGGCAGCCCTCCCCCAGAACTGCCAAACCACGTGATCATCGTATGGCCGGTCGGTCGGACTGTAAATGTCACTTTCGTAACTTTGCGCCGCGATGGCAGTACCGCACGCACACGCACCGTTCGTAACTGCGAAACAAGCGCGGATATGTACTCTACTTCGCTGACAACAAGAGAGAAAAACCATCAAAGACGTACTCGCGATGGCCTTCGGTTACCTGCGCTTTTAGTCCGCCATGATTGACTTGCTGAACGGCAGCCGCAAGGCGCGTCAGAAAAATGGGATCCGCAACCGGGACATTGTGGGCAGGCAGGAGGAGTTTGAGTTGCGGCTCTAGAGCCGCCAGTCGATTGACCGATCGCGTATAGGCCGCAAAGTCAGTCTCCGGCACGAACAGGTAAATCGGGCCGGGATAGAAGGTGTCGCCCGTAAACAACAGTCCATTCTTGCGATCCAGCAGCATCAGCGAATCGGGCGTGTGTCCGGGAGTGAAGAGCACTTCGACGGTGCGCCCACCGAGATCGATCGCCTCGCCATCCTGCAGCGAGTGACTGCTCTTCCAGGGACGAATCGCATAGGAGGTCGGATTGACACCTGAGGGTAACGATCCGCACAAACGCTCGGCAGCCAGCGCGTCGCTGGAGTAGGCATTGCTCTGGCCGCGCATGTTTCCTTGCGTGAAAGGCAGATCGCGATTCCAAACTCCCGCGAATTCCGCGTTCCCGCCAACATGGTCGAAATGAGTATGGGAATTGATGATCGTTACGGGCAGCGCTGTAAGACGAGTCACTACCGCGCTGATTTTTCCTACGCCCAATCCAGTATCAAACAGCAAAGCACGCTTGTCGCCGAGGATGAGATAGGAAATCACTTCCTCAAATTGTTTCGCCTCATAGATCGCGAACACGCCGGGACGAATTTTGTAGACCTCAAACCACGGTTCATCCGTAAGAACGCGTTCGAGATTCTTGTACTCCGGCCGAGGAAGTTGGCTGCACCACTCCGGACGAAGGGGCTCGGCCGACTTTCGCGCATAGGCGTCTTTATCTCGCTTTTGATCCGCAGATTGTTTTTCGTTCTGCTTTTGCAATACTACCGGCGCGGCAGAAGAGAGATGCGCGAGACTCGCCTTGTCTGACTCCTTGAATGACAATAAGTCCTGCCGTTCCGATTTCGACGTCCCTTCTTCGCCGGTTGCAGGCTTCGCCTTGGCAATCGGCAGCGCTGGGCCTTCGGCCCGCGCCATCAATTTCTCGGGTACGGCCGAGGATTGAATTTCTCCCACCGCGCCATTTGCCGCTGGCGAATCCACGGAGCGGGCGCCTCGTTCCTCGGCCAACATGCCGCCTGTCGCGGCAGCCGCAGGAGTTGCCGGTTTCTTTGCCGCCAGCTTGCGCTCGTCCAATACCAAGTTACGCTTCATTGCGATTTCATCCGAACGCCCGTTGAAGGCATACGCGTCGGAAGGTAGCGTCTTTGAATTCTGGTTACCAACTAAAAGATTCCCGCCCCGATCGATTGCGTACCCTCGCGAATGAATCGCCAATTCTTTCTCGTCCGGTTGCGCCACTGCCGACCGGGACAATGCAATCTCAGATTTCGAGACGGAAACTGCCGCCGGCCCCGCAGGCTCAACCTTACTTTCCGCTGGATACTTCGCAGTTGCCACCGTCTGGTCAGATTGCTTCCCAGGACGCAGCATCAGCACCGACGCCACCACCACAACTCCCGCAGCCAACGCCGCCCAGCGCAGAGTAGGCCACGCGAACCAGGTAAACGACCGCCCCGCTGGCTGGCGGGTAGACGCCGTCTCCATTTCTGTTTCCGGCCTGGCCGCCTCAACCGATGGGGGAAGACTCAGGGCCACGACCTCGCGGCAATCTCCGCAGCGCGCCAGATGGCGCACTACGTCCTCGCGTTCGGCCCCCGACAACGCCTGTTCGGCAAATGCCGTGAGCACATCCGCGTCAGGATGGCCGTCCCGGGGCATCGCTGCCCGCAGGCGATCGCGCACGATTTTGGGTGCGTCAGACATATTTCAAAACAACGTTCAGGACAGCGTTCAAGACAACCTTCAGACCACGCTTCCGTCAGTGCCCGCGCCCGGCGCGGGGGCCTTTCCCCCAGGGAACGCTTTCCCCCCGGAATCTTGCGCTAAACGTGCACGCAAATCCAGGGTGATATCTCGTACATCCGTTTCAAGTGCTTCTTTTGCTTGAGCATGGCTCATCCCACGATCCCGCAGACAGGCCAGGATGCGCTTCCGTAACGTGCTGGTAACCCGGTCAAGCCGGCGGCTGATGCTCGATTCGTGCAGGCCCAGCACGCGGGCAATCTCCGCGAGCGTGCGTCTGTCCAGATGATATGCCGCCAGCACATAACGGTCTTCCGCCGAGAGTTCGCCCAACGCCTCGTCCGTCGCCGATTCTAGCCGAGAATCGGCCACGATCGGAGCCGGCGTTTCGGGAGCGACAAACTGCGTCCCCTCTTCTTCCTGCTCGTCGAGGCTCACTGCTCGTTTCTGTTTGCGATAGCGATTGATGAATTCCTGCGCCATCACCGTCCGCAACCAGCCTTCGAGTGATCCTCGCGCGGTGTAAAAAGTCAGCTTGGAGTGGCGGACGCCATCGCGCGCGTTCACACCATACAAATCCGCGAACAAAGAATCGGCCAGATCGGCGGCATGCGCTCCATCACGCGTGATGTGTAACGCCATCGCATGAAGTTTGTTCCGATAACGGGAGATGAAATCCTTCCACGCATTTTCGTTGCCCGCAGCGCAAGCCCGCGCAAGCACCAGTTCTTCCAATCGCAGAGCCCCGCAGAATGCAGCTGCTTCTTCGGGAGAAGCTTGCGGCAAGTACTTACTCTGAATGTCGCGCAGGATGGTGGCAAACTGATCGCGATTCAGCCCATAGCCAGCTGCACCGCAGCGCTCATGCAGCGCAAAAACCTCGTCATCTCCGAGCGCGTGTTGGACGGGTGCGGGCATGTCCCATCAGGATGCTAGCAATTTTTTAGACGCAAGACTTGGAAATTCGCTCGTTCTCGATTATCGAGGCAGGAAAGCAACCTCCTGGAAGGGGTCTGAGGAAACAGATGCTTTCGCTTTCCTGCCCGGAGGATTGCTATGCGTCTCAGTCTGGCAGTAGGTGGGATAGTTCTGCTCGTACTAGCAGCGATCGTGGTTCCGAGCCTGCTTCAAGCAGGTGAAGTCAGTCAACCGTCCGGTTACGCTCTGCTCGACCCAATTCGCAGCGGCAATCTGACTGTCTTTCCCGTTGTCGCGAATAAATCCTACGACACCGGGCAATTCCTCACGCTTGATGAAGGCATTCGCAGCGGCGACGTGGTCGTCACCGAAGCGGGACAGGCACAAGGATTACTCCGGCGGCGTCCTGGAGTGCGTCCCACGGTTCGGCACTCCGGCGACGCTGAAGTCAACCAGTTAGTGCTCATCAATAACTCCAAGCGCCCGTTGTTACTCCTTGCAGGAGAAATTGTCACCGGCGGCAAGCAGGATCGAGTCATCGGGAAGGATCGAATCGTCCCGGCGGAAAGTGATCCTGTCGACCTCAGCGTTTTTTGCGTCGAGCCGGGACGTTGGACCGCCGCCAGCGGTAAGGCAAACTTCGATAACTCTGCCAGTGGCGGGTTCTCGTACCTCGCTGCCCCCGCAGTTCGAGCCAAGGCGATGGACGCGAAAGATCAGCAACAGGTATGGGACGAAGTTCGCAAATCGCAACGCGCTATGTCCGAAAAGCTAACCCGTGGCGGAGCGGCCGAAGTGAACTCGACCTCGTCCTATGCCCGGGTGATGGGAAATAGAGATGTGGAAAAACAGGTAGCCTCCGTCGCCGAACCCGTGCAGCGCAACTACGAAAGCGTCATTCGCCAACTCCGCGACAAGAATGCAGTCGGCGTGGTGGTCGCGGTGAACGGAGAAGTTGTGTGGGCCGATCTCTTTGCCAGTTCCCAACTACTCCAAAAATATTGGCCGAAGCTGGTTCGTTCCTACGCCACCGAAGCTGTCGTAACCCGAGCCAAGAGCGCGGAAGCCAGCACTCGGCAAGCCCAGAAATTTCTCGATGATCTGCAAGGCCGCCACGAAACCGCCGACACCGAACCGGGTGTGTATCGGCAGTCTGAAATTACGGGAAACGGCTTCAAGGTGTTCGAGCTTACATCGCTGCTGCCTAAGACGGGATTTGCTGTGCACCTGGCGAAAATGGCGGAGTAACGGAGCACGGGCCGGTGGTGTTGGGGAGCACATGTCAATCGCGGTTTAGATTCGCCAGAGCCGCGAGGCGGCGGAATAGGAAAGCCCCGGACGTAAGTCCGGGGTAGGTTGATGGAAGGACCGAGTCCCGGCAGGGACGACACCCGGTCCCGTCCCTTGCGGGACTCGGCTTTTTCTGATGCCCACCCGGCACTGCCGTGCCGGGCTTTCACATTCCGCCGCTAACGCGGCTGGATTACTGTTTCGCTCGCGCGAAATCACGACGCTATTGTCCTTTGAGACCTTTGGCGATTACCTCACGCGTGTCGTGCGGCAAATTCAAACCATCCAACTCCTCGCGCTCAAACCAACGCACATCTGCCGCGTCAGTTCCAGCGGCCAGATCCCCGCCAAGCATGCGGCACAAGAAGTCGATCAGCACGTAGTGATATCGTACGCGTCCATCGTCACTACGAATCACGCGCTCGTAGACCCCGAGCAATTCCCCTGTCTCCACGATGAGGCCAGTTTCTTCGCGAACCTCGCGGATCGTCGCTTCGCGCAGCGACTCGCCACACTCGAGGACGCCACCGGGCAACGACCACTCCCCCAGCAACGGCGCCTGCCCGCGCCGGATCAGCAAGACGCGGTTGTCCCGAAGCACGACGGCGCCTACCCCAACTAGCGGAGTATCTGGATATTCGCGGCCCATACGAAGCAGCAGTGTACAAGGATTCGTAGCTTGCGGCTCGTAGCTCGAAGCCGCGGTGCTCTAGAATACGCAGAATGTCCCTCGACGAATACAAACGCAAACGGCGCTTTGAGGAAACGCCCGAGCCTCCGCCAAAGATCGAGAAGCAGTCCAAGCACCGCTTCGTCGTCCAGCGTCATGATGCCACACGCTTGCATCACGACTTTCGGCTCGAAATCGACGGCGTCCTGAAATCCTGGGCTGTCCCCAAAGGCCCGTCGCTCGATCCCGCCCACAAGCGCCTGGCAATGCATGTCGAAGATCATCCCGTTTCCTATTTCGATTTTGAGGGAACCATCCCCGAGGGCAACTACGGTGGCGGCACGGTCATGGTGTGGGACGTCGGCACCTGGCAGCCGTTGTCTCCTGTGACCGTCAAAGGCGAGTA